>CAIVAS010000201.1 GCA_903903975.1 uncultured Burkholderiales bacterium | reverse complement strand
CTGAAATGGGCCAGGGCATCATGACCGGACTGGCGCAGATCGCCGCCGACGAACTGCAGGTCGACTGGGCCAAGGTCCGAGGTCAGCACGCCCCGGTCGATTCCCCCCACGGCGGCAGCAATGCCAGCGTCTATGGCCGATTCACCGGCGGCAGTCTGGGTATCCGGCTGTTTGCCCCGGCCATCAAGCAGGCAGCCGCCAACGCGCGCCAGATGCTGATCATGGCCGCCGCGCAGCAGTTCGGCGTTGCCGCATCGAGCTGCAGCGTCAAGCTTGGCGTGGTGTCGGCGATGGTCAACGGCTCGATGCGCAGTCGCAGCTATGGCTCGCTCGCCCCCTCGGCAGCCGGCATCGTGCTCGGCGCCAACGCGCCGCTCGATCAGTATCCGCGCTCGATCGTGGGCACGTCGGCAAAGCGGGTCGACATTCCGGCCAAAGTCGATGGCTCAGCGCAGTTCGGCATCGACGTCTTCATGCCCGGCATGCTGTTTGCCGCGGTCAAACAATGCCCGACCCTGGGCGGCACGGTGAGTTCGGTTGGCAGCAAGCCTGCAGGCGTTGTCGCGATGATTCAGGTTGGCGCCACCGCCGGCCGCGCGGCCAATGGCATCGCGGTGGTTGCCGCCACCACCTGGGATGCGATGCGTGCCGCAAACAGTGTCAGCGTCAACTGGAGTCTGCCCGCCGATGCCGCGGCCAACGACAGCAACGCGATTGCCAGTCGTGCCGCCTGGCTCATGAGCAATGGCACACCCTTGATCGCACAGGACGTCAGCGGCGGCACTGCAACATCGACCGCCAAGATCACGTCAAGCTATCAGTTGCCGTTTCTCGCCCATGCCGCGCTCGAGCCGCTCAACTGCACCGTGCGATACACGCCGGCAAGCGGCACCGCCGCGGCCACCTGCGAGGTCTGGGCACCGACCCAGGCGCCCGATCTGGTCCGCACGACCGCAAGCTCACTGTGCCCGGCGGGCACGGTCGTTACCGTGGTGAATACGCTGGTGGGTGGCGGCTTCGGTCGCAAGTTCGAGCAGGACTTCATCCGTCAGGCGGTGCAGGTCGGCCTGGCTTGCCCGGGCAAGCCGGTCAAGCTGACCTGGTCTCGCGAACAGGATTTCACGCAGGACCAGTATCGGCCGATGTCGCTCTCCCGCATCGAGGCCGGCGTGTCGGCCGGCGGCAAGATCAGCGCCTGGAAAAACCGCATCGTGACCCCCTCGATCAGCGCGCAGCGCGGCGGCAATCCGGCCACCGTCGACAACTCGGCGGTGGAAGGCGCGGTCGAGATGACCTACGCGATCAACCCGCTGAGAGTCGAATACGTGCGCCACGACACCAGCCTGCCGGTGGGCTACTGGCGCTCGGTCGGCCTGTCGATCAACACCTTTGCGGTCGAGTGCGCTATCGATGAACTCGCTGCCGCCATCGGCTGGGATCCGATCAGCTTCAGACTGAACAATCTGGTCGATGCCCGCATGTCGAATCTGCTGAGCACATTGAAGACTTTCTCCAACTGGGGCAGCACTGGTGCCTCGGGACGCGCACAGGGTGTGGCAATCGCCAAGGGCTTCGGCAGCTATATCGGGCAGGTCGCCGAAGTGTCGGTCAATGCGTCTTCCGGCGCGGTCACCGTGCATCGCGTGAGCACAGTCATCGACTGCGGCTCGGTGATCAACCCGGACGCGGTCAAGGCACAGATCGAAGGTGCGGTCGCGCAGGCAATGGCGGCCACCCTCTATGTGCAGCAGACCTTTGTCAACGGCGTGGCGCAGGTGAGCAACTACAACCGCTATCGCATGCTGAAGATGACCGAGATGCCGCAGGTTGATGTGCAGATCATCGCCAACGGCGACCCGGTCGGCGGCGTGGGCGAACCGGGTGTGCCCTGCGTGGCACCGGCCATCGCCAATGCCCATGCACGGGCAGTAGGCCAGGCGATGCGTCGACGCAGCCTGCCATTCTTTCCGGGTACAACGCTCAGCGGACTGTAAGAAGACATGGCGCCACCATCCGGCGGCGCCTGAATTGACACTGCTCAGTGAAGCCTGCTCAGTGAAGCCTGATGCATGACGCCTGATGCGACGCTTCAGGCGACGCTCAGGCCCTCGCACCGAAATTGAGCGCCAGCCAGCGCGCGAGCCCCCCGTTGACCAGCTCCGGGCGCTCCTGAGCCATCCAGTGCCCGGTGGGCAAGCTCAGTTCGGACAGCTTGTCGCAATGCTCGCGCATCGGCTCGGGCAGGCGAGTGGCGATGGTGTCGCACACATAGTCGTGCGCCCCGTGAAAGAAGAGCACCGGCATCGACAGCCGCTTGCCGGCGGGTGCCTGCGACGCATACTCGATATTGGCCGGGCCGTTCATGTACCAGGCGTCGGGCCCGAAAAAACCGTTGGCTGACAGCGCGCTGACATAGCGATGCAGATCCTCATCGGTCAGCAGATCGCGATCGACCGGCAGGTCTGGCGCGCTGGCCGCACCACCAAACCATCCTCCTGCGCGTCGGACCATCGAGAGTGCCGCAGGCTTGCCGCGACCGCGAGGATCGCCCTTACGAAACAGCGCCTTGACCGTGTTGAGCGGATTGGCGTCGAAGGTGGCCCGGGCCCGGTCGAAACTTTCCTGGTAAAAAAGCTGATAGTCCCATTGGCCCGCAGGAAATTCATCGATCGGGTAGAGCGCGCGATCGACCAGCGGAATCAGATTCATCGGACTGAAGCCATCGGGCAGATAGGGCACGCACAGGCTGGCCACGCCCGCGACCCGATCGGGATGATGCTGCGCCAGACTCCACACCACCGGCGAACCCAGGTCATGCCCGACCCAGACTGCTGAGGCCGCACCGAGCCCGTCGAGCAGCTCGAGCATGTCGGCGACCGCCTGCGCCATCGCGTAGTCGCTCAGATTCGGGTGAACCGTCGATCGGCCATAGCCGCGCATGTCGGGCGCGATGGCACGAAAGCCGAGTGCACCGAAGCATTCGAGCTGGTGGCGCCAGCTGATCGACAGCTCGGGCCATCCATGCAGAAAGACGATCAAGGGCGCATCGGCCGCACCGCAGGACAGATAGAAACTGGTGTGTCGCGGTGTCCTGAGGACATGCTCGGTGACCGGAAATCGCGTTGTCATGGCCTTCCTAAGTCGCCTGTTCGCGCAGTTGCTGCCACTGCATGTAGACCACTCCCGCCAGCACGATCGCGCCGCCCAGCACCTGCTCCGGCAAAGGAATCACCGAGAAGAACACCAGTGAAATCAGCACCGCAAACACCGGCACGGTGTTCTGCCACATCATGCCGGTGCTCACGCCAAGACGGGCCACGCCATGCCCCCAGGCCACGATGCCCATCACGGTGGCAAAAAATGCGGTGAGCAACAGATAGGCCAGCGCCGTGCCATCGGGATGAAAGTTTCCGGGGCCGGCGATGCCGACGACATAAGCCAGTGCCCACCACAGCAGCAGCCAGACCGACGCCGCGCCGAGCGACAGAAAAGTGCGGCGCAACTGCGGTGTCTCGGCCTCGAACCATCGCACCGACAGAATCGAATAGGCCGCCCAGGCCGAGATGCCAAGCACGATCAGTATCTCGCCACCCTGCAGATGAAACGACTGGCCGCTGGCACGCGCGCGTCCATAGATCGCGACGCCGGCACCAACGAGCGTCAGCACAGCAGCGCCCCAGAATCCCTTCTGGAGCCTGCCCCCGGTCATGAAGCGCGACACCACCGCACCGTAAACCGGCGAGCCGGCCAGAATCGCTGCCGCGGTGATGGTGTTGGTGTAGCGAAGCCCGAGGTTGTAGAGGGTGAAGAAGCAACTGGCCAGACCGCCCAGGATCATGATCCGCCATAGCGGAATCGGCGACCTGAGGTTTCCCTTGCCCTTGGAGAGCAGCAGCATGCCGGCCAGGATCAGCGCAGCCAGGCTGACCCGAATGAAACCCAGCCAGAACGGATCGAAGGTCTCAAAGAGTGCAGCCGTCAGCGGAATGTTCATGCCCCAGAAAACGCAGGCCAGCACGAAATACAGGCCGCCCACCACCGCAGCCGATGAGGTCCGCCCACTTGCCACCGCACCCGTCATGGCGCGACACCCCGCTCGGCCTGAGCGGCCTGACCGACGCGATCGGCGCGATCGACGCGATCAAGAAAATCGAGCAGCAGCCGGTTGAAGACCTCCGGCTCTTCCAGGTTGATGCAATGCCCCGAGTTGGGCAGCACCGCAAGGGTCGCCCCGGGGATGGTTCGCCACATGAAGAGTGTGGGCTCGACGCAGCCGCTGTCGCGATCACCCAGCATCATCATCACGGGTGCGCGGATCGCCGCGAGTTGTGGACCTTTGTCGAGCAGCGAAGGGCGAGCGGCCTGCACGCCGCGCAAGGTCAGCGCCGAGCCGATCGAATCGTGGCTTGCAAACTGCTCGAAAAAAGCCTCGAATCCGACCGGATCCTTTTCAAGAAAGGGCAGCCGCGCCGCCGCCTTGGCGTAGTCGGCAATACCGCTGCGAATGCCATCGCGCTCGATCTGATCGGCCAGACCCAGACTCGAGGCGATCATCGCTTCGCGCCCACTTGAGACCGAGCCCGAACCGGCACTGCATACGCCAATCGACAGGATGCGATCGGGATGCAGATAGCCGGCGGACACGACGGTATAGCCGCCCATCGACAGGCCGACGACATGCGCCCGACGAAGACCAAGACAATCCATCAACGCGATCAGATCGGCTACTGCTGTCTGCCAGCTGTAGGCGCTCGCGTCGCTCGGCACATCGGACGGTGAATAGCCGCGAGCGTTATAGGCGATGCAGCGATAGCGGCGCGACAGCGCATTGATCTGCGGCAGCCAGCTCATCATGTCACCGGCAAATTCGTGAACGAAGATCACCGGCGTGCCTTGACCTGCATCGATGTAGGCAAGATTGACCGGCAAGCCCGCGGTATGACGGATCAGATTTTTCATGTTGTTGGCCTCGAGTTGATCGATGCGGGGCAAAACCGCGCGGATCGCGCCGGCAGCGCCAGCGTCAGACCCGCAGCATAGACCGGCTCGCGGGCTTGACGACAATCGGGACGCCTACAATCGGTTCGCCACGATGTCTGCTCAAGAGGGTCTGCCGCGATGTCCGATCTCATCCTGCATCACTATGATTTTTCAAATTTTGCCGAGAAAGTGCGCCTCACACTCGGCTTCAAAGGCCTTGCCTGGCAGTCGGTCATCATCCCGCCGATCGCACCCAAGCCTGATCTGGTGCCGCTCACCGGCGGCTACCGTCGCACACCGGTGCTTCAGGCAGGCGCCGATCTTTATTGCGATACCCGTCTGATCGTTCGTGAACTCGAACGACGCGCCCCCGCGCCGACGCTCTTTGCGCCATCGCAATCCGCTATGGCCGATGCGATCGCCTACTGGGCCGAAAATCGCCTGATGCGACCGATCACGCTTTACGTCTCGGGGATGAACCTCGATCACCTGCCTGCCGGCCTGCAGGCGGACCGCTCGGTGATGCGTGGCCTGCCGCCACCCGATGAGGCCACCATGCGCCGGGCGGCACGGCGAAATGCGCCCTTGGTGCGAGCGCAGTTGCCCGCCATCGAATCGATGTTGTCCGATGGCCGTGAGTGGATCGCAGGCCCTGCGCCCTGTGTTGCCGATCTCGCGGTCTATCACCCGCTCTGGTTCTTCACCGCGCGCACCGATCGGCTGGCGCATGAATTGGCGCCCTATCCCACCATCGCGGCCTGGATGGCGCGCGTTCGTGCCTTCGGTCACGGTGCGCCCACACCGATGGCACCGGAGCGCGCGCTCGAGATCGCCCGCAACAGTGCACCGCTGACGCCCGCGCCCTCGACGCCCTGGCCCGAGGATCCGCCCTTGGGCGCGGAAGTTCGAATTCGCGCCGACGACTACGGTCGCGATGTGGTGAGCGGTGAACTGATCCATGCCGGCATCGACGAGATCGCCGTGCGCCGCGACGATCCGCTCGTGGGAACGGTCGTCGTACACTTCCCGCGGCTTGGCTACGATCTTCGCGCAGCCTGATCACCCTCAATCACCAGGAGACAACAACATGAAGGCAATCCTCGCCGGACAAGGCGGTGCAGTGCTGGGCCAGGCATCGACACCGGTGCCCAAGCCCAATGAAGTGCTGATACGCGTTCGGGCCTGCGGCCTGAATCGCGCTGACCTTGGCATGGCGGCCGGTCATCGGCATGGCGCGCATGGCGGACAGGGAACGGTCCTTGGCATGGAGTGGGCGGGCGAGGTGGTCGAGATCGGTGCCGAGGTGCCAGGCCTGTCAGGCCTGAAAAAAGGCGACCGGGTGATGTGCTCGGGTGCAGGCGGATTCGCAGAATATGCGGTGGCCGATTACGGCCGCGTTCTGCCGATTCCATCAGCCCAGATGAGCTTCGAGCAGGCGGCCACGCTGCCGATCGCCCTGCAGACCATGCACGATGCGCTGATCACTCATGGCCAGCTCGCGCCGGGCGGCACGGTGATGATCCAGGGAGCCAGTTCCGGTGTGGGTCTGATGGCCATGCAGATCGCGAAGTGGCGCGGCGCATCAATCATCGTGGGCTCGTCAACCGATCCGGGGCGCCGCTCGCGCCTGGCGCAGTTCGGCGCCCATCTTGCCGTTGATTCACGCAACCCTGAGTGGGTCGACCAGGTGCTCGCCGCCACTGACGGCCAGGGCGTCGACCTGATTGTCGATCAGGTCTCGGGCGGTGTCGCCAACCAGAATCTCGCCGCCACCCGCATTCTCGGGCGCATCGTCAATGTCGGCCGATTGGGCGGCACGCGCGACGAATTCAATTTCGACCTGCATGCGATGCGTCGGATCACCTACATCGGTGTCACCTTCCGCACCCGATCGCTCGACGAGGTCCGCGAGATTGGCAGGCGCATGATGGCCGATCTCGGACCGGCGGTCGCCGCAGGTCAGCTGAGCTTGCCGATCGACCGGACCTTCGCGCTCGACGACGCGGCTGGCGCACTCGCGCACATGAGCGAAAACCGGCATTTCGGCAAGGTGGTGCTGAGCGTCTGACCCGAACCCCAGCCGATAACCGTTAAGATGGCGCAAACATCCCCGAGCTAGTCACCCGCGCTGATGCCCCATCGCGCGTCTGACAGGCGAGCCGGGCAAAAGACAGGGAGACGTCGTGCTGCAGATCAGAGGCCTGTCGGTCTCGTTTGCGACCGCATCGGGGCCGCTCGCGGTCACTCGCGATGTCAGCTTTTCCATCGCACCTGGCGAACGACTGGGTGTGGTGGGAGAAAGCGGCTGCGGAAAAACCGTGACTGGTTTGTCCATCCTCGGACTGCTGCCGCGCAGAAGCACCACTGTCTCGGGCGAGATCCTGTTCGAAGGCCGCGACCTCAATCGGCTGGGGCCCGAGCCGATGAGAGCGATCCGGGGTCGCGAGATCGGCATGATCTTCCAGGAACCGATGACCGCGCTCGACCCGGTCTTCACCATCGGCGAACAGATCAGCGAGGCCTACCGCAGCCACTTCCCGGTGGGACGTGCGCAGGCACGCGAACGGGCCATCGACTCGCTGGCTCAGGTCGGCATCCCCTTGCCGGCGCGTCGCTTCGACGAATATCCGCACCAGATCTCGGGCGGCATGCGACAGCGCGTGATGATCGCCATGGCACTGATCTGCGAACCCAAGCTGCTGATTGCCGATGAGCCCACCACGGCGCTCGATGTCACCGTCCAGGCGCAGATCACCGACCTGCTGCTCGAACTCAGCCAGAACGCCGGCACCGCGCTGATGTTCATCACCCACGATCTGGGCGTGGTCGCAGAGGTCTGCACCCGTATGATCACGATGTACGCCGGCGAAGTGGTCGAAGATGCGCCGATCGACGCGGCCCTCATCAAACCGCGCCATCCCTACACCTCGGGGCTTTTGCGCTCCCTGCCTCGCCTGGCAAAACGCAAGTCGCTGTTGCCCTCGATTCCCGGCCGCGTCCCGCTGCCCAGTGCCATGCCGTCGGGTTGCCGCTTCCTCGAGCGCTGCGGCTACGCGCAATCGGGATGCAAGGCTGACCAGCCACTCGCCGAGATCGAGTCGGGCCGACTCGCGCGCTGTTCGCGCGCCGCCGACATCGACCTGCCGGGGGCTACCGCATGATTGCGCCTGCCGAGACACCGCTGCTCGAGGTCCGCGATCTCAAGATCCATTTCGCGACCCGCGATCTGGGGATCACCGTCAAGGCGGTCGATGGCGTCAGCTTCGACGTCATGTCAGGCGAGACCTTCGGCATCATCGGCGAATCGGGATCGGGCAAGACCACGCTCGGCCGGGCGCTGGTCTCGCTGCTGAAACCGACCGCCGGCCACATCCGTCACGAAGGCGTCGAGCTTGGCGGCCTGTCGAGCGAAGCGCTGCGCCAGGCGCGGCGCCATTACCAGATCGTGTTCCAGGATCCGAGTGCGGCGCTCAACCCTCGCCAGACGATCCTCGCCAGTGTGTGCGAGCCGCTCGAGATACAGGGTGGATTGTCGCGAGACGAACGCGAAGCCCATGCCATCGAAGCGCTGTCTCGTGTCGGCATCGCTCGCGAGTATGTTCGGCGCTATCCGCACATGCTGTCGGGCGGCCAGAAGCAGCGGGTCAACATTGCCCGGGTTCTGACCCTGCGCCCGCGCCTGATCGTCTGTGATGAAGTCGTGGCTGCGCTGGACGTCTCGATTCGCGGCGATGTGCTCAATCTGTTTGCCGAACTGCAGCGCGACTTTGGCCTGACCTATGTGTTCATTACGCATGACCTGTCGGTGGTGGCGCATGTGAGCGACCGGGTCGCGGTGACCTACCTCGGTCGCTTTGTCGAACTCGGACCGACCGAGGCGGTCAGCGAGCGGCCGATGCATCCCTACACCGAAGCACTGATGTCGGCCGAGCCGATCGCTCTGCCGTCGGCGATGCGCACCGGCAAGCGCATCGTGCTTGAGGGCGAAATTCCGAGTCCGATCGATCCGCCCTCGGGCTGCCGTTTTCGGACCCGCTGCCCGCACGCTCGCGAGCTGTGCGAACAACAAGAACCCGAGTGGCGTGAGCTGCGCGAACGTCATTGGGTGGCCTGCCATTTCGCCACGCCGGACGGACCGCCGTCGGCGTCGACTCACTGACCTGCACAAAGCCACATCCGCCGCGGCTTGCCCCGGACAAAAAACACCACAGGAGACGAGCATGACCGATCGACATGATGACGCCACACTGAATCTCGAAGGACGGACCCTGAACCGACGCGAATGGCTGTCACTCACCGGCGCAGGCCTTGTGTTGGCGGCGAGTGCGCCAGGCGCATTTGCACAAGGCACCCCCGTCAGCAAGCGAGGCGGTGTGCTGCGCGTCTCGGGTTCGGCCAATCCCTCCAGCCTCGATCCGGCAACAGGAGGCGCCGGCACTGATCACACTTATCTCTGGACGATCTACGACACGCTGGTCGAATGGGATTACGAGACGCTCAAGCCCAAGCCCGGCATGGCCGAGTGGTCCTATCCCGATGCCAAGACGATGCTGATCAACATCAAGCCTGGCATCACCTTCCATGACGACACGCCCTGCGATGCGCAGGCGGTCAAGTTCAACCTCGATCGCGGCCGCCAGGACCAGCGCTCCAACATCAAAGCCGATCTGTCGAGCATCGCGTCGGTCGATGTCACCGGGCCGCTGCAGGTCAAACTCACTTTGCTGCGCCCCGACACTGCGCTGCCGGCGATCCTGTCCGACCGTGCCGGCATGATGTATTCGCCCAAGGCGGTGCGCGAATTCGGCAACGACCACGATCGCAAGCCCGTCGGCGCGGGCCCCTGGAAATTCGTCAGCTGGGCCGACAACCAGAAGATCGTCGTGACCCATTACGACAAATATTGGCGCACCGACCGGGGCTTTCTCGGCGGCATCGAATTTTCGATCATCCCCGAGCTGGCCACCGGCCTGCGATCGGTGGTCGCCGGCCAGAACGATATGGCCTATGCATTGCCACCGCGCCTCAAGCCGATCATCGAAAAGAGTAAGGACTTGAACCTGGTCACCGGCCCCACCCTCTACTGCCTGCAGCTCTACTTCAATCTGGCCAGAAAACCGCTCGACAACGTCAAGGTCCGACAGGCGATCAACTACGCCCTCGATCGCGAGGCCTTCGTGAAACTGGCGCTCTCGGGCATGGGCGAAGTCGCCACGATGCAGTTGCCCAAATCGCACTGGGCTTATGACCCGTCGGTGGCCACGCTCTATCCGCATGACCTCAACAAGGCGCGCGCGCTACTTGATGAGGCCGGATTCAAGAACGGCTTCGAACTGGTGGTCGGCGGCTACACCGATCAGGACTCGGTGCGCCGTGGCGAGATCATCATGGAGCAGCTTGCCAAGGTCGGCATCAAGCTCAAGTTCATCAACGGCACGGTGCCTGAAATCAGCGGGCAGTTTTTCGGCAACGAGAAGAAGTTCGATGTGCTGCTGTCGGCCTGGACAGGCCGCCCCGACCCCGCGATGACCTATGGCCTGATGTATGCCAAGGATGCCTACTTCAATGCCGGCCGGGTCGAGGTCTCGCCCGAACTCTCGACGCTGCTGCAGGAAAGCCGAGCCAGCGAGAACATCGAGACCCGCAAGCAGGTGTTTGCGAAGATCCAGCGCATCGTCATGGAACAGGGCCTGGTCGCGCCGCTGGCCTTCACGCTCGAGTTCAACGCGATCAACAAAAAGGTCCAGGGCTACAAGCCCAATCTGCTGGGCAAGCCGAAATACGAGTTCCTGTCGATGGCCGGCTGAACTCGCGATGCTGACCGCTGCACGCCGCGCAGTGATCCGGCGCCGCCTCCTGCAGGCGGTGCCGGTGCTCGTTCTGGCCACGCTCGTGGTCTTCGGACTGCTCAAACTGATGCCGGGCGACATCGCGATCACGCTCGCCGGCGAGAACGCGACTGACGAGCGGATCAACGAGATCCGCGAGATGTATGGCCTGAACCGGCCCTTTCTCGTGCAGTACGGCAGCTGGCTTGGTCATGCACTGACCGGCGATCTCTCGAAGTCCCTGGCCTCGGGCGAAGCGGTGGCCACCTCGATTGCGCGCAGTTTTCCCAATACGCTGCTGATCGTGCTGCTGGCGATGGGGGTAGCGCTGCTGCTCGGCATCCCGCTGGGGATTCTGGCCGCCAGCAAGCCCGACAGCCTGCTCGATCGCCTGGTCACCTCGATTGCCTCGCTGGGCATTGCGGTGCCGAGTTTCTGGCTGGCGATGATCCTGGTGGCCTGGTTTGCGCTTGAATGGGGATGGTTTCCGGCAACCGGCTCGGTGGCGCTTGGCCAGGACCCGGTCAAGGCCTTGCATCACGCGGTGCTGCCGGCACTGGCGCTGGCGGGCGGTGGCCTGGCCGAAGTTTCTCGTCAGTTGCGCAGTTCGATGGTCGAATATCTGTCATCGTCGCCGGTGCGCACCCTGCACGCCAAGGGCCTGTCGCCGATGTCGATCCTCTGGAAACACGGCCTGAAAAACGTCGGCGTGAACCTGCTCACCGTGGCCACCCTGCTCTTCAACCGGATGCTGGCTGCCACCGTCGTGGTCGAGGCAGTCTTCGCCATCCCGGGCATGGGCAATCTGATTGTCAACGGCGCACTGCATCGCGACCTGCCGGTCGTGCAGGGCGTGGTCTTTGTGATGGTGCTGGTCGTGATAACGGTCAACCTCATGGCCGACGTCCTCTACACCGTGCTCGATCCAAGGATAGGTTGATGGCACGCGCGTTTTTCGCCTGGCTGCGATCCGACCTGCGCGCCGCAGTGAGCCTGGGCTTTCTGCTCGCACTGCTGCTGATGTCGCTGGCAGCACCCTGGATAGCGCCGTGGTCGCCGACCGCACAGAACATCGACATTCCGCTGGCCGATGCCGATGCCGAGCATCTGCTGGGTACCGATGACCTCGGTCGCGATGTGCTGAGCCGGCTGATCTACGGTGCGTCGGCGACGCTCTTTGCAAGCTTTCTGGCGGTCATCATTGCCACGGTGATCGGCGTGCCGGTGGGCTTGCTCGCAGGCTTCAAGGGAGGATGGATCGATGACGTCATCAGCCGCATCATCGATGCGCTGCTGTCGTTTCCGGCCATCGTGCTGGCCATCGCGGTGACCAGTGCACTCGGCATCGGTCTGACCAACGGCATGATCGCGGTCGGCATTGTCTTTTCGCCGCAGATCGCCCGCCTGGTCAGGGCCCGTGCGCTGGTGGTGCGCCAGGAGCTCTATGTGGACGCTGCACGCTGCATGGGCGCCTCGAACGCCCGCATCCTGTGGCGGCATGTGCTGCCTAATGCCATACAGCCGGTCATCGTGCAGGTCACCCTGCTGCTGGCAGGCGCACTCCTCGCCGAGGCCAGCCTGAGTTTTCTCGGGCTGGGCATCCAGCCGCCGAATCCGAGCTGGGGAGCAATGCTTGCGCGCGCCTACCAGAACATGGAAATCGCCCCGGCGCTGATGTATCCGCCGGGTCTCGCGATCCTGTTTACCGCGCTCGCCTTCAACACGCTGGGCGAATCACTGCGGGTCGCACTCGATCCGACGATGAAGCGCTGACCGCCAGACATCGCCAGTGATGTTCTGGTTGAAGTCTGTCGCGCTTGAATGAAGTCTGTCGCAGCATGCCGCGATGCGGATTGTGGTGGAGCCGAATTCTGTGTCGTTGATGCCGCAGGTGAGCGCTCCATTGGAGTGACACGTCAGCAGCGCAGCAGGCTTGGCCCTCGAGATCACCTATCAACTGCTCCAGCCGTTTGGCCGGCGGTGCGCCAGCCTTCAGCCTTCGGCCACGACAGCGGCCGCCGCGTCGAGTCCGCCATCGCCATGCGGGACACCGAGCGCCTTGAGCCCTGCGCCGATGCAGCCCAGCGTTCCCAGAAGCGAGTGCGCGCTCAGATGGCCCATGTGGCCGACACGAAAGAAGTCGTGCCATCGCGGCGAGTCGGGCGGCGCCATGCCGATTCCAATGCCAAGTGTCAGTCCAGCATGCTGCTCGGTCCACTCGCGCAGCCTTGTGCCGTGGCCGGGCAGTTCGATCGCGGTGACCGCATGACTGCGGTGCTCGCGATCGCGCACGTTCAGGTGAACACCGCCAGGACGCTCCCACGCTTCGAATGCCGCCCAGACAGTGCGCGCGAGCCTCGCGTGCCGGGACCACACGGCCTCGATGCCCTCCTCGTGGACGATCATGTCGAGCGATTCGCGCAGCCCGTACAGATGGTTCGTCGGCGCGGTACCGTTGAACCGCTGCGAGGGCGTGGGCGGGTTGGCTCTCGGGCGCCAGTCGAAGTGGCCAGTGACACAATCGGCACTGCCACGCGCACGGTCGGCACGATCATTGAAGAACACGAACGCCATTCCGGGTGGCAGCATCAGGCCCTTCTGCGAGCCGGCAATCAGCACGTCGACGCCCCAGGCGTCCATCTCGATGCGGTCGCAGCCCAGCGAGGCGATGCCATCGGCCTGCAGGAGCGCCGGATGCGCCGCCGCATCGATCTCGCGGCGGATCGCTGCGAGGTCGGC
This sequence comes from uncultured Burkholderiales bacterium, assembly GCA_903903975.1. Lineage (GTDB taxonomy): Bacteria > Pseudomonadota > Gammaproteobacteria > Burkholderiales > Burkholderiaceae_E > UBA4615. Next base: position 12,606 of record CAIVAS010000201.1, on the reverse strand, counting down.
GCGCAGCGAAGTCGAGGTATCGACGTGAACCACCAGCACTGAGCGGATCTCGTGGCTGCGGTCGGCGCGCAAGCGTTCACCGATTCGCGCTGGATCGATCGGCGATGCGCTTCCAAAATCGAGCGTCTCGACCTGCAGGCCGAGCCCATGTGCCATCTCCGCCCAACCGCGACCGAAAGCGCCGGCCAAGGGCACGAGCACCCGATCACCGCGCGAGTGCGTGTTCGCGAGCGCCGCCTCCCAGGCAGCGTGTCCGTTTCCGATGTACATCGCGACCTGCTGCTCGGTGCGCGCGACCCGCTTGAGGTCAGGCACGAGCGACTTGGTCATCTCGACAAGCGGCCCGGTATAGATGTTTGGCGAGGCCCGGTGCATCGCGCGCAGTACGCGCTCCGGAACGATCGACGGGCCGGGAATGGCGAGGGTCTGGGGACCATATGAGAGGCTCATCGGGGCGGGGCTTTCGAGTGCGAAGGCGGTTGGTGGAAATAAACCGGATTGTCCCACGACGCAGGGTGCGCATGCAGAGCCGGCGTCGACACCCTCGGCAGGAGGTCCGTTTGCCTGCTCGCCTTTTTGTTGTTCATGGTCAAATTTGCGGTCACCCGCAAGCGGCCACACCCGAGACCGACCTTTCGCCAAAGCCCTCGTCCTTCGAACCTGGGCCTTTTTTGTTCTTTACTTTTTCCGCACGAGCAAACCGCGTCTGATGTTCTGATTAAAGTCTGTCGCGCTTGAATAAAGTCTGTCGAAACATGCTGCGATGCGAAAAGTGGTGGGGCCGAATTCGGTGTGCCTGGTGACGCAGGTGGGCGCTGTTTTGGCGTGACATGTCAGCGCAGCAGCCTCTTGGTGCCCGGCCAGTTGCTCTTGGTGCTTTTCACTCGCCGTCAGCTCGGATCGACACGTGAACGACCGAAGCCGAGGATCGACGGCGGCATCTGTGATGCGCCCAAAGGCCCTTCGGTATCTATTCCTGTCGTGCGTCCTTTCCGATCACTCAGCGGCTACCGACCCGAAGCGGGTACTCGGGTATCCAGATCGAGGTCCGCAAAGCGGGCATCGAGCGGCGCCATTGGTAATCAGGTGCTGGCGTGGTGGCCCTCCAGGGCCATGCGCGCGATAAACCCCGAGCGAGTCTCGCCCGAGGCGCGAGCCAATGCGTCGAGTCGGTGCAGCACTCGACGCGGCAGACTGATGTTTACTCGTTCAAGGGTTTCATCTAGCACCGCGGGGTCCACCTTTACGACGGCCCAGACCCACGTCCTCCATTCCTTGTGCTTTTTGCGCAAGGCTTCGACGCTGGAGGGCTGAGGAATATCCTGCCCAGTATCAAGGGCGGTTTCAATCCAGACAGCTATGGCATCTTCGGCCTTAGCCATGGCCTCTTCCATCGTGTCACCGGCGGAGAAACAACCAGGCAGGTCAGGTACAACGACGCCGAATGCTTCGGTATCGGTACCAGGTTCAATGGCGACGGGGTAACGCATGTTGCATGCCTCTATTTAAATCCCGGCCTGTTGCCGTATGGCCTTTACCAGCCCAAGCCCAAGGTCCTTCTTGGGGTGAGGAACCACCACGATGCCTGTGTGCTCCGGATGTCTGAAGACATGATGAGAACCGTTGACACGGGCAAGTCGCCAGCCTGCTTTCTTGAGTTCACGTATCAGGTCAGCACTACTCATGTGTGTATGATACACACGATAACTCTGTCTGTAAATCGGTCAACCAGCCTGGGATGCGGCCAGCTGGTGGCAGCCACAGCGGGGTGCCCGTCTAACCCCCCCGGGGCGCCGCTTCCGGTTTCGACCGGAATGTGGCTTGGCCGCAGTGCGTCATGACTTCCACTGGTCAGAAGCGGCCCGTCGCCTATGTCGGTAGTGGCCGGGACTAACCAAAGCGGAGCTCAAGTTGTCCGCCGAAAACCGATCATCCAAGGCGGCCCGGCAGAGAATATTCTGAGCAGGTCACCAACGACCGCTTCTGACCGATAACCGCCTTCCAGCAGCTTGCTGAGGCTGGCAGCTAAACAGCACCTACCAGTCGTACGGCTACGAAATTCTGATTTGCGACGCTCAGCGGTCTATCGATGCCCGGTCGAAAACACCGGTACCTGACCCACCGCAGCCGTTGGCGACTTACAAGTCGCGCGATCGGCACGCCGTCCTCGGCCTCGTCCATCAGCGCACCGAGCTTGCGGAACTTGGCCCGCAGCCAATCAGCGGCAGAGCAGTCGTTAACCGCCCGATGCGCGGGACGCGGGACGCGGGACGCGGGACACGGGACACGGGACACGGGACGCGGGACACGGCACAAGCCGCGGGACTACTCGTACGACAAGCGCAAGTCGCTGCCCGACAGCCTCACACGCAGCCAAGCGGCCAGTCGGTCTCGTTCCGTCTTGTTGAGCTGACGGGTCTGCTTGATCAGCACCATCACCACGCGCGACTCCGGTGCTGTCGCGACAGCGTCGGCCGAGGCGAGGCCCACCGTCACACGGCTGATCTGCGGGTATTGCGCCTGAATTTCGCTGGGCAGAGCGCGCAGCGTGGCCTCTGCGGCTGTAGCGGCTTCGTTCTTGCTCCGCAGCACCGCAACCTGCGCCCGAATGGCCTCGTTCTCCTCGGCGAATCGCTGCACCAGCGATGAGTGAATTTCCTTCTTGAGGATGCCGACATCCAACTGCCGTGCGCTGGCCGATCGCACCAGGACCTGGCTGCCCTTGAATCCTGCGTCGCCGAGCACCTGTTCGATCTGTTGGGGCAGGTCCGCCGGAGGCGCCTCGCCTCCAACGGTGAGCGTGACTCGGCGTGACCCGCCTTCGATCTGGCTGTCAATCACGACGAAGCTCGCATCGCTGGCTGCACTTGCGACCGCTGTCCGGGCCAACGCAGCAAATGACTCCGCCTGCACCAGGCGGTGAGCCAAGAAGACGCTGGGCGCGGCGACCGCGACAACGGTCATTGTGGTCAGCCATCGTGCCCGACGCACAGCCTGCGCGCTGACTTGCGGCGAAGGAGCTCGCAGCTGCATCAGCTTGACAAGCAACAGCGTGGCAAAGGCAATGAACACACTGTTGATGGTGTAAAGGTACAAAGCGCCACCGAACCAGTCCCAGCGCAGATGAGCCAGAGCGAATCCGGCGGTGCACATCGGCGGCATTAAGGCTGTGGCGATGGCCACACCGGGCACGACGTTCGGCACATCCCGACGCGTCATCGCGATGGCACCCGCAGACCCGCCGAAGAATGCGATCAGGACATCCCACAGCGATGGCGCCGTGCGCGCCAGCAACTCGCTGCCAGGCTCGTCCAACGGGCTCAACGCAAAGTACAGCGTCGACGCGACCAGACTGATGACCGTAAAAATCAGCAGATTGCGCAGGGCCAGGCGAATCAACGGAAAATCCTGAATGCCCAACCCGTAGCCGATGCCGACAATGGGGCTCATGAGTGGCGAGATCAGCATCGCCCCGATGATCACTGCGGTGGAGTTCACATTCAAGCCCACAGATGCCACCAGGATGGCGAACATCAGCACCCACAGGTTGACTCCGCCCACGCGCACACTGTTGCGAACATTGGCGTCGATCTTGTCGGGGTCCTCAAGGCCCTGGCGCAGGTGCAGCATGCGGGCTGCGTGCTCGTAAATCGCGCTCCATCGAGAGGTCACGGCCGTGTCGGCAGGTTTCGCGGCTTCTTGACTCATGGCTTCCTTGCTTTGGTGTCATTGGAACAACTCAGGCCGCGTACTCGTGCGCTGATTCAGACATGCCCGGTTCATGCAACGCTATCCGTCTTGATCACGGCGGTGCGCTGTCGCGCTTCAGCGGCTAGGCCGTCCGGATTCGCCCCCACAGATCCGAGCATGCGGCTTTCCCGCACTCGGCTCTTCCCGAAGGACACACGCGTCAAAGACGTTGATCTGCCCAAGAGCGAGTGGTCCTCACGGGCGGCAGAGGATATCGCGTTGTCCCCGTGATCGATCGAACGCTCAGAAGCGCAGCCGATCATCAGTGACAACACGACCATCGCTTTCCCGAGCCAGCTAACTGGCAATCATTTTGCCGAGTTGATGGCCGTTCGACCCCAACCGACCGGCTTGTCCAACGACCACGACTGATATCGCCCTGGGGTCGCTCGAACGCAGGCCACGGCATAGGCGATGTAGTCCTGTCGCCTGTATCGGGTCAACTGTTCAGTCGACCGACTTTAATCAGCACAACACCCTGCTGTGCCTCACCTCGCTGTCATGGGCAAACCAGTCGCGGTTCATCAATGCCTGTTACCGGCGGTCAGGAAACGCTCGACCTCGTCGAACAGCGCAAAGCGCTCCACTTCGTTCATGACGCCGTGAGTGCCTTCGCTCAGGATCACGAGCTTTTTGGGGCTGGCATTGACCAGCAGCGGAAACAGGCGTTGCGCCATGTCTGGCGGCGTGTCGGCATCCCATTCGGCCAAAATCAGAAGGGTTGGGACCCGGATCAGGGCAGGGTCATATATTGCCTTGCCGGCACCCCAATACAGGCGACCATCTTCGACCACACCATTGGGTGCGCGGACATATTTCGGCGAGGCTTTGGAGCCGACCGGATCGCTCGCAAAGGTCAGTTCGGCCCACGCGTCGAACCAGGCATCCGGCTGCGGCTTGATACCCGGTTTCAGGCCGGTGGCTTTGCGCTGTTTCGCAGCCTCGATGGTGATTTCACGATAGGCGCCGAGGACGGCATCACCGCTGTCGACCAAAGAGCTGCCCTGGCGTATCCAGACCGGCGCGAAAAGGACCAGCCGGGTGAGCTTGTCGGGATGGCGCGTTGCATAGAGTGCCGTGATGACCGTCCCCCAGGAATGGCCGATTGCGTTGAGTTTCGCCACGCCGCGTCGGGCGCGGATCCAGTCGGCGGCTGCCGCATAGTCCCTGGCGGCGAGGTCCGAGTTGACGATCGGCTTGTTGGCGCTCGCCGGTTGATCCATTTCGGCCGGGCGGCTCGATTTGCCATAACCGCGGATGTCGACCATGTAGACATCGAAGCCCTGTCCGGCGAGGACGTCCATCCAGGAAATGCCATCCAGTTGAAGATCAAATCCGGTCTCGGCCGGATAGGTCGCGCCATGAACAAAGAGCACGACATTGTCCTGGCTGAAGGTGGTGAGTGTCGCCAGCCGCTTGTTGCGAACATAGAGCTGCACGCCGGGGTCTGCCCCCGGCACCATGAACTCCTCGATGACCAATGACGCACTGTCAGGTCGCGCCACATTCTCGGGGGCGATTGCATGCCTAACGGTCTTGGCAGATTCGCGATCAGGCTCGGCAAAAGGCGTCGATGCAACCGGATTGATCACGACCCGACCGATCACCTCGCGTGCCGCCAGGACATCAAGCGCCGCACGCCAGTCGTCGAGTCGATAGCGACCCAGCGTTTCGGGTCGCAGGCGACCCTGTTCGCACCAGGCAAAGAGTTCGGCCATCGCCGCTCTCACCCGAGCCGCTTCGCGGGGATGGGCGGCCTGTTTCGACCATCCCAGGTAATAGCCCCAATAGAGCCCGATCACATCGAAGTTCTTGACCAGCAGGATGTTGGCCGGCACCCGAGGGATGGTGCCGCTGGCAAAGCCCATCGTGATCAAGCGGCCCTCGGGCGCGATGCACCGAAGCGATTCGTCGAAGGCCTCGCCGCCCACCGGGTCGAAGATCACCTCGGCGCCTCGGCCATCGGTCAGGGCGAGCACGTGCTCGCGGATCGACTGCTCGCGATGGTTGATCACGACATCTGCCCCATGCCGTCGGCAGGCTTCTGCCTTGAGCGGGCTGCTGACCGATGCGATCACGCGCGCGCCAAGGCATTTCGCGATGTCGATGGCGGCCAGTCCGCTGCCGCCCGCCGCACCGTGGATCAGAACGGTGTCGCCAGGCATCACGCGGGCGCGCCAGACCAGCCCGGCATAGGCGGTGGCATAGATCGTGGGGAATTGCACGGCTGCGTCGAAGTCGATGGCATCAGGCAGCGCATAGACGGTGCGCTCGGGGGCGACCACCTGCTCGGCAAAGCCACCATTGCGCACACTCGCAGCGACCCGATCACCCGGGCGAAAACGGCTGACCTTGGCGCCGCATTCAATGACGATGCCGCTGACCTCGGTGCCCGGCGTAAACGGCACTGGGGGCGTGTTCTGATGCTTGCCGGCCAACACCAGCAGATTGGCAAAGCTCACGCCGGTCGATGCGATGGCAATGCGCACGCCATGGTCGTCGACCACAGGCTCGGGCACCGTCTCGATCTGTATCGCCGCATCATTGCCGCATTCGCGACAGACCACGGCGCGCATCATGGTCGATCCTTGGCTGCGGATGCCAGCATCGAACCGTGGCGACCGTCGCCTAGCGCGAATCGCCTTGCGCCGGCCTGGGCCTCTTTCAGCCTGGCGTCGGTGGCGAGTTCGAGCTCCCGGGCGATCGCCTTGTCGTGAGGCAGATCGGCCTGCTCGAGTGCGGAGGCGCGATCGGAGCGCATCGCGATCTGAGGAAACTGCGCGATCTGCAACGCCAGCGCCCGAGCTTCTGCCAGGGCGCAGCCATCATCGACCACACGGTTGGCCAGTCCGATCCGCTCGGCCTCTTCGCCGCTGATGCTGCGGGCGGTCAGCAGCATGTCCAGCGCGCGGCTCATGCCGATCAGCCGCGGCAGCCGCACGGTGGTGCCATCGCTCATCGGTACGCCCCAACGGCGTGACAGCACCGCAAACGAGGCGGTGCGCTCGGCAACCCGCAGATCGCACCACAGCGCGACGCCCAGCCCGCCGGCGCAGGCATGGCCTGCGACCGCTGCAATCACCGGTTTGCGGCAGGGGCGATGGAGTGGGCCTTGGGCGCTGCCGGCCCACGGGATGTAGTCGACGCCCGAGGCCAATTCCTTGAGGTCGGCACCGGCACAGAAATGGCCGCCCGCGCCGGTCAGGACCGCGACCGCACTGGTCTCGTCCGATTCGAAGGCCGCAATCGCTGCGGCCAGCGCCAGACTTGCCTCGCGATCAAGTGCATTGCGTGCCTGCGGGCGATTGATGATGATCGTGGTGACGGGGCCATCCGTCTCGATCAGGATCTTGCCGCTGATCATCGGCTCTGTTTTCGGCATGATTGTCTGTCTCCGGCTGGCTCGAGTGTAGTCGACGGCTGATGCCCCGACACTTTGCGCCACACTGCGGGTCACCCTCCGGGTCACCCTTTCCGCAATCCTCAAATCCGCTGCAGGACACCATGAAACTCATCGAAGCCAGTCGTCTCGACTCGATTGCCGATTACGCGATCCGCGAGGTCGAGATGCCCGTGCCAGGCCCGCAGGAGGTGCTCATCGAAGTGCTCGCCTGCGGTGTCGGCTATGTCGATTCGCTGGTCTCGCTCGGACGCTATCAGGTCAAGCCGGCCTTGCCGCATACGCCGGGCCAGGAGGTCGGCGGGCGCATCGCGGCGCTTGGTGCTCAGGTCGAAGGCCTGGCCATTGGCGACCGGGTCATGGCGCGAGTCGGCGGTGGCTTTGCGCAATATGTCAGGGCACAAGCTCGCGATGTGCAGACGATTCCTGCGTTGATGAGCGAGGCGCAGGCCGCAGGGTTTCGCGTCAATTACCTCACCGCGCTGCATGGCCTTCGCGATCGTGCGGCGCTGAAGTCAGGCGAGACACTGCTGGTGCTGGGGGCGGCCGGCGGCGTGGGGGCCGCCGCAGTACAGATCGGCCGTCTGATGGGTGCACGCGTGATTGCCACCGGCTCGACCCAGGCCAAGCGCGACTTCGCGCTGGCAGCCGGTGCTCACGATGTGATGGACACGGCAAGCAATGGCTGGCGCGATCGCCTCAAGGCGCTGTGCGACGGCAAGGGCCCGGATGTGGTGTTCGATCCGGTCTGCGGACCGCTTTTCGAGCTGGCCTTTCGCTCGATCAACTGGGGTGGGCGGCATCTGGTGGTGGGCTTCGTGGGCGGTGCGATTCCGGCCCTGCCCGCCAATCTGTCACTGCTCAAGGGCGCAGCTCTGGTGGGGGTGGACGTGCGCCAGTTTCTGCTGCTCGAGGCCGACAAGGCGGCTCGCGAGCTTGCCGAGTTGCTGCAGTGGGTGGGCGAGGGGCGTCTGTCGCCACCGGTCGGTCGCGAGTTTGCGTTCGAGGACTATCGGCACGCGCTCGACTATGCCTTGAGCGGGCAGGGCGTTGGCAAGACGCTCCTGCGGGTGTCTGCCGATCGTTAGTCAGTCAGCCCGACGAACCGATCCGGCGGTCATGCCGCCATCGATGACAAGTTCAGCACCGGTCATGTGGCGTGAGGCGTCACTGGCCAGGAACAGCACACCGTTGGCGATTTCCTCGGCCTGCGCCGGCACGCCGAGCGGCACACCGACTTTTGCCATCGCGAAGGGATCGAGCGCGCCAGCCTGCCCGCCGCCGGCGGGTGTCGCCGCTTTGGTCCAGATCGGCGTGACGATGATGCCGGGGTGGACCGAGTTGACGCGGATGCGATCGCCTGCCGCCGCGCACTCCATCGCCATCGATTTGGCGAAGAGTCGCACCGCGCCCTTGCTGGCACTGTAGCCGGCGAGATTGGCCGCGCCGCGAAGCCCGGCAACCGACGACATCACGATCACCGAGCCACCGCCGCCGCTGCGGCGCATGGCGGGAATGGCGTGCTTGACGGTGAGAAAGACGCCGTCGATGTTGACCGCGTTCTGGCGGCGAAACTCGGCCAGCGACATGGTGAGCGCCGGGCCGAACACCGCGATGCCGGCATTGGCCACTGCGATATCGAGTCGGCCATGCGTGCGCTCGATGCCGGCAATGATCTCGGGCCAGGCGGCTTCATCGGTCACGTCCTGGCGAACGAAACTCGCCATGCCGCCCTGCGCGACGATGTCAGCGGCCAGCGTCTTGCCGGCGTCATCGTCGAGGTCGGTGATGACGACGCGCGCGCCTTCGCTTGCCAACAGCCTTGCACAGGCGGCGCCGATGCCCGAGGCACCCCCGGTGATGAATGCCACTTTGCCTTCGACCTGTCCCATGGTTGTCCCTGTCTCTGTTTGGTTATTCGATGAGCGAAATGCTCGCAGAATTGCCTGCAGGCTCATGATAATCGGTGAGGTCATGCTGCATCATCACGCTGCAGAGCCTCACGGTGATGATCGTCTGCCAAAGGCTCGCTTCATTGATGTCAGCGCAGACGTAAAATCGCGAACCATGTTTCAACCCCGACAAGGCAGTCTGCAATGACCGACGACGCATTCTTCACCGACATCCTCACCACCGCGGTTGAAGGGGGGATCGACCACTGGGCCAACGCGCGCCGCCACGAGCTCTCCGATGCCGGTTATCGGCGCGTCGAAGTGAACGACCACGATGGCGAGCTTGAGTGGCAAGTGCTTGATGCGGCCGTGGTCGCCAGGGGCGTCGCCCTGATCCTGCAGGACGGGCAGACGGTACTGGACGCTCACTGGGGCGGGATGCTGCGCGAGGCGCGCGCAGCGAACAATTCAAGCCTGATCGATGCCGAACTGGCCGACTACATCGTTCAGATCGGCTTATTTGGCGAAGTGGTTTTCAACTGATGCGTTGTCGCGGCGTCGACCGAACAGCAGGGCAAGGCACCCCACCGATGTAAAGAGCGCCGCCATGGCAAGCCCTGGCTGATAATTGCCGAAGCCGTCCCGCAGTGCGCCAAGCAGAAAGGGCCCGAAGGCCGAACTGAGCTGGATGACGGTTGCGGCCGTGCCATAGGTGGCACCGAAGGCATTCGCGCCGAACTCGCGGCGCACGATCACAGGACCAAGGGTCGTGACATGGCCGATGCCATAACCGTAGGCAAGGCTTGCGACCACCAGTACCGAGGTGCTTGGCCAGGCGGCGATCGCGAGCAGCGCCAGGGTCTGAAGCAGCAGGATGCCGGCGGCAAGCCGTCGCACATCGACGCGGTCGACGATTCGGACCAGGATCATCCGGCCGATCAGTGCAGCGACGCCCGCAGCACTTACCAGCAGGCCGGCGCCATGAGCGCCGAGTAGGGGCTCCGCAAGCTTCACATGGTGGGTGATGAAGCCGATTTGAACCGTGAGTGCGAGTGCAAAACCGACGGTCGTGCTCCACAGTAATCTCGAACGATTGTTTGAATTGGCGATCGGACTTTGCACCGGCGGGACCGGTTCGCCAACGGCCGGCAGATCGCCATCGCGATTGAGCCCGAGCGTTGAGGGGCTGCGATAGCGCAGGATCAGGTTGATCAGTGGCAGCAGCACTGCGACTGCCAGCAGTGCGGCAAGCAAGAGCCCGGCTTTGAGGCCGAAGCGGGCGAGGGCGGCGATCAGCACCGGCACGCCGACGATTGCACCGAGGCTTGCGCCCATCAGGGCCAGGGTCATCGATCGACCCTGATGCCGCTCGAACCAGGGGGCGACGGTGGCCGAAATGCCGGTGGTCGACAAGGTCGACCATCCGATGCCCACCAGCGCGAAGCAGGGATACAACTGCCAGGGTGAATCGGTCTGGCCGATCAGGGCGACCCCGCCTGCAAGCGAGAGGCAGCCGATCGAGAGCACTGGCTTTGGACCCCAGCGGTCGATGCTGCGCCCGACGACTCGCTGCACAGCCGCGCTCACCAGAAAAAACAGCGTGATTGCCGAGGAAATTGTCGCAACCGACCAACCGCGTTCTGCGGTGAGCGACTGCAGATAAACGCTCGAGCCGAAGAGGCCGAGGCTCCAGGCAAAAGCGGCAATCACGAAACAGGCCGCGACGATCCGCCATCCGTAGAACAATTCGCTGTCACGCTTCAATGATGTCGCCTCACAGGGACCGGCATGGGTGTTGTCATGCACCCGCTTATACTTTTCCGATCGCGCATGCGCCCTTGCGCCTGCAAGCTGCTTCGCTGTGAGCCCCCATGCTCGGCACCCATGATCTCCCGCTCTTTGTCCTGTCGGGTCTGCTGCTCAACATCACGCCGGGCCCTGATTCGCTGTACATCGTCACCCGCAGTGTGACGCAAGGCGCCCGCGCGGGCGCGATCGCTGCCGCAGGCGTTGCATCCGGGTGCTGTTTCCACATCGTCGCCGCGGCGCTTGGATTGTCTGCAATGCTGGCTGCGTCGGCCTCCGCATTCACGGTCATCAAGTTCATTGGTGCGGCCTATCTCGTCTAAATGGGCGTGTCTTTGCTTCGGAGTCGTCCGGCAGTCGCGCTGAAAAATGAGCTGGCAGGTCAGCCTGTGTCGGCCTCGAGCATGAGCGCTGTTTTTGCTCAAGGCTTGCTCACCAATCTGCTCAACCCGAAAGTGGCGCTGTTTTTTCTCGCATTTGTGCCGCAGTTCATCGACCCTGGTGCGACCGACAAGACCCTGGCCTTTCTCTTTCTGGGCGCGGTCTTCAACGTCAATGGCCTGCTGTGGTGTTTGCTGCTGGCATGGTCTGCGGCACGCGTGGGCACCATCGGTCTGGGTCAGGGTGCGGCAGTCTGGTTCAATCGGGGCGTTGGGGCGATCTTTGTTTTTCTGGGGCTGCGCCTGGCGATGACGAGACACGTCTGAGCAGGCAGGTCTGAAATGGGCGGTCCATGATGATTGGCAGGCGACGACGATTGGCAGGCCACTGGTGAAAGGGAGACTCGGGCGATGACCGATTTTCAGACGATGACATTGCCTGACCGACCGAGTGAGGGCGCACCCGACGGCTCCGATGTCCGCATCCTGCTGCGCCTGCCCGGTGGCGGAATGGCGCATTTTGAACTCGGTGCGGGCAAAGTCTCGCAGGCAGTCCGGCATCGCACCGTGGAAGAAGTCTGGTATGTGCTGGCAGGCAAGGGCGAGATGTGGCGAAAACAGGGCGATCGCGAGGAAGTCGTGGTGCTCGAGCCGGGGGTCTGCCTCACGATTCCGATCGGCACGCACTTCCAGTTTCGAGCCTGTGGCGTTTTGGGTGTGTCGGCCCTCGGCGTGACCATGCCGCCCTGGCCGGGCGATGACGAGGCGGTCGCTGTCGACAATCACTGGCCGCTCGCCAGTCAGCGCGAGTCAGACTGACTGAGCTTGCACGGGCGGTGTGAGCCGCTGTCGGGTCGGTTCAACCATGGGGTTTCGAGATGTCGATTGCACGCACCGCTGTATTGACCGTGCTGGCCATGATCGCCTTTGCCGGCAACTCGCTGTTGTGCCGCGCAGCGCTCAAAGAGCCGGCGATCGATGCGGCCAGTTTCACGACCATCCGCATGGTGTCGGGCGCACTGGTGCTCTGGCTGATCGTGCAATTCAATCGACGCGCACAAGTGGGCGACGGCAATTGGCGGTCTGCGCTCGCGCTCTTTGGCTACGCTGCGGCCTTCTCGTTCGCTTACGGCAGCCTGCCTGCAGCCTCTGGCGCACTCGTGCTGTTCGGCTCGGTTCAGCTCACGATGCTCGGGCATGGGCTGTGGTCAGGCGAGCGCTTTCGTGGCGTGCAGATCATCGGTTTCGTGATGGCGATTGCCGGCCTGGTCAGCCTGCTGCTGCCAGGTCTGTCTGCACCACCGCTTGGCGGGTCGCTGCTGATGACGTGCGCCGGGCTCTCCTGGGGCGTCTATTCGCTGCGAGCCAAAGGGCAGGG
>CAIVAS010000200.1 GCA_903903975.1 uncultured Burkholderiales bacterium | reverse complement strand
AGGCACGGGCAGCCCGTAGGGCCGCTCGAACTGCCCATGGCCGAATTCGGCCAGCGCAGCCACCGCGCCGTCGCGCGACATGCCGGTAGCGCGGTTGTCGCCGGTGACGCACAGGACATGGCGGCACTGACCGGTGGCGACCAGCGACTCGGCGAGCATCACCATGATGCAGGCGGTGGTGCCGCCCGACTGCAGGGCGGTGCACACATTAGGGTGGATGCCGACGAATTCGCAAAAGGCCGAGGCCAGCATCGGATGCGGCTCGGCCAGCGAATAGGCGCACAGCACACCGTCGATGTCCGACCACTGCAGGCCGGCGTCATCGAGCGCCGCGCGTGCCGCCTCTTCATGCAGACTCATGCAGCTTGAGCCGGCGATCTCGCCGACCCGGGTGTTGGCAACGCCGCTGATCATGCTCAGAGCCCGCGGCTGATGATGTCCTTGCAGACCTCGGAGGTGCCACCGGCGATCCGCGTGACCCGCGCATCGACCCAGGCGCGCCCGATGCCGTATTCGTTCGAATAGCCATAGCCGCCATGCAGCTGCAGGAATTCGTCGAGGTATCGGCCAAGCAGCTCGGTCGAGGTGAGTTTGGCCATCGCGGCCTTTTCGCTGGTGATGCCGCCATTCAGATGCTCGGTGATGCAGTCGTCGACGAAGCTGCGCAGCATCGTGATGTAGGCCTTGGCTTCGGCCAGTTTGAACTTGGTGTTCTGGAACTCGGCGATCGGTGCGCCGAAGACCTTGCGCTCGCGCACGTACTTGACCGTCGCCTCGAGATTGGCTTCAAGGATGGCGCACGAGCGCACCGCGATCACCAGCCGCTCCTGCGGCAACTGCTGCATCAGATAGACGAAGCCCCGGCCTTCTTCGCCCACCAGATTGCCGATCGGCACCCGCACATTGTCGAAGAAGAGTTCGGCGGTGTCCTGGGCCTTGAGGCCGATCTTGTCCATCGGCTGGCCTTTTGAAAAGCCCGGTGTACCGGCTTCGACCGCAATCAGCGACACCCCCTTGGCACCGGCCGCGGGGTTGGTCTTGCAGGCCACCAGCACCACGCCGCAGTTGGCGCCGTTGGTGATCCAGACCTTCTGGCCGGAGATGACCCAGTGGTCGCCGTCGCGCACCGCACTCGTGCGGATGCTCTTGAGGTCGCTGCCGGTGCCGGGCTCGGTCATGCCGATCGAGGCGATGATCTCGCCGCGGCAAAGTCGCGGCAACAGATGCTGCTTGAGCGCTTCGCTGCCGTAGTGCATCAGATAGGGCGAGACCATGTCCGAATGCACCGGGATCCCGGTGCTGGCACCCACGCGGGCCATTTCTTCGGTGACCACGCAGGCATGCAGGAAGCTGCCGCCGCCGCCGCCATAGTCGGTCGGGATGGTGGTGCACAGCACGCCGGCTTCGCCGGCCTTGCGCCAGAACTCCCTGGGCGTGATGCCGGCTTTTTCCCAGTCTCTGAAGTGGGGGGCGACTTCGCGCTCGGCAAAGCGGCGAACCTGCTCGCGAAAGAGATTGTGTTCTTCGTCGAAGAGGGTCCGGGTCATGGTGTCTCGCTCGATGCTGTTGACTGGGATGGCGCGCTGGCGTTCGGCCTGGCGAATAGCGTTCTTGCCTTAGAATGGTCGCACAGTGTCGGACCTTCGACCACTTTCAATTCATCTGAATTTTTCCGACAGGAGCTTGGCATGGGACAACTCGACGGCCGCGTGGCCATCGTCACCGGATCGGGTCGCGGCATCGGTCAGCAGATCGCGCTCAGGCTGGCCCGTGCCGGCGCAAAAATCGTAGTCAACGACATCGATGAGGCGCCGGCGCTCGAGACCATCGCGCTGATTCGCGAGGCAGGCAGCGAAGCAGTCGCCTGCAATGGCGACGTCGCCGCAGTCGATTTCGGCGAGCGCATCGTCAAGACCGCGGTCGAGACCTTTGGCGATGCCCACATCGTGGTGAACAACGCCGGCTACACCTGGGACAGCGTCATCCAGAAAATGACCGACGAGCAGTGGGATGCGATCCTCGATGTCCATCTGAAGGCGCCGTTCCGGATCCTGCGCGCGTTTTTCGCGCACCTGAAGCCGGCCGTCGAGCGCGAGACCGCCGCCGGCCAGCGCATCGTTCGCAAGGTGGTCAATATTTCCTCGACCTCGGGCGTCAACGGCAATGCCGGCCAATCGAATTATTCGGCGGCCAAGGCCGGCATCACCGGACTGAGTCGCACCCTGGCCAAGGAATGGGGCCGCTATCACGTGACCGTCAATTCGGTGGCCTTCGGCTATATCCAGACCCGCCTGACCAAGCCGCTGCAGGAGGGTGAGGCCGGGACGATCGCGATGCAGGGCCGTGAGCTCAAGATCGGCGTGCAGGCCGGCCGGATTGCAGCGATGTCGCAGATGATTCCGCTGGGTCGCGGCGGCACGCCGGAAGAAGCCGCCGGCTCGGTCTATCTGTTCTGCAGCCCCGACAGCGACTATGTCAGCGGTCAGACCCTGGTCGTCAACGGCGGTCTCTGAGCGATGCCGGCAGCCGACCTTCAGGCCGCGGTCGATTCGCTGCGCGAGTCGGCCCGCATTGAATACACGCCCTGCGGCGACGGCCGGATGGTGTGGCGTTGCTGGGGCGAGGGCAAACCGCTGGCGCTGTTTCATGGCGGTGGCGGCAGCTGGGAGCACTGGGCGGCCAATATCGAATCGCTGTCTCAGCACCGTCAGATCTGGTGCCCCGACTTCCCGTCCTTCGGCGATTCGGGCGATGTGCCGGCCCCCGGGCAGGTCGATGAGATCGCGCAGATCACCGCCGACGGACTCGATCAGCTGTTTTCGCAGCCGATCGACATTGCCGGATTCTCTTTCGGTGCAATGGTCGGCACGCTGATCGCCCATCATCGTCCGGCTCGGGTCGGCCATCTCATCCTGGTGGGGGCGGCCTCGCTCGGTGTGCCGCGCAACCACCCGCCCTTGCAGGTCTGGCGAAAGGCCACCGATCCGGTGCAACGCATGGCGCTGCATCGGACCAATCTTCACATCCTGATGCTTGCCAGCCGCGAGCCTGACGAGGCAGCGCTGGCGCTGCACTCGCGCAATGTCGAAGCGGCCCGCTACAACGGTCGCCGGCTCGCCTTCAGCACCCGCCTCCTCGATCTGCTCGATGCGATCGACGTCACCCGACTTGATGCGATTTATGGCGAATTCGATGCCACCTGCGATGGCAATCTCGCGCTGGTCGAATCGGTGATCCGTGAGCGCCGACCCGAGGCCCGTCTGATCGGCATTCCCGGCGCCGGCCACTGGGTGCAATACGAAGGGGCCGTCGCCTGCGAAGCGGCAATCCTCGAACTGCTCGCCGGCTGAGTCGCAACGGGGCGGTGGGTATAATCGCGGGTTAGCCGTCTGCATCAGACCTTCATCCACACCCTTTCTACTTTTCCAGGCCTTTCATGAAAATTCTCGTGCCAGTCAAGCGAGTGGTCGATTACAACGTCAAAGTGCGCGTCAAGAGCGACGGCACCGGTGTCGACATTGCCAACGTCAAGATGTCGATGAATCCCTTCGATGAGATTGCCGTCGAAGAGGCTATCCGCCTTCGCGAAAAAGGCATCGCCACCGAGGTGATCGCGGTGAGCTGCGGGACCGCGGCCTGCCAGGAGACGCTTCGTACTGCCATGGCGATCGGCGCCGACCGGGCGATCCTGGTCGAAGTTGGTGCCGACGACGAGTTGCAGCCGCTGGCGGTCGCCAAGCTGCTCAAAGCCGTGGTCGAGCGCGAGCAGCCCGGCTTGTGCATTCTCGGCAAGCAGGCGATCGACGACGACGCCAACCAGACCGGCCAGATGCTGGCTGCGCTGACCGGCATGCCGCAGGCGACTTTCGCCTCGAAGGTGGAGCTGGCCGATGGCCGCGCGCTGGTGACCCGCGAGGTCGACGGTGGCCTTGAGACCCTCTCGATCCGTATGCCCGCAGTGGTCACCACCGACCTGCGACTGAACGAGCCGCGTTACGTGACGCTGCCCAACATCATGAAGGCCAAGAAAAAGCAGCTCGATGTCCTCAAGCCCGCCGATCTCGGCGTCGACATCACGCCGCGTCTCAAGACGCTCAAGGTTTCTGAACCCGCCGGTCGCAAAGCCGGTATCAAGGTGCCCGATGTCGCGGCACTGGTCGACAAACTCAAAAACGATGCAAAGGTGATCTGACATGGGCGCTCTCGTCATTGCTGAACACGACAACCACGTGATCCGGGGCGGCACGCTCAATGCGGTCACCGCGGCACTCAAGTGCAGCCCCGATGTCACCGTTCTGGTGGCAGGCGGCGGATGCGCTGCTGCCGGTGCTGCGGCGGCCGCCATTGCCGGTGTCTCGAAGGTGCTGGTAGCCGATGCGCCCCATCTGACCGAGCAGCTCGCCGAGGCGCTTGCCGAGCAGGTGCTCGCGGTGGCTGGCGGCTACACCCACATCCTTGCCCCGGCGACCGCCTTCGGCAAGAACGTGACGCCGCGCGTGGCCGCCCGTCTTGATGTCGCCCAGATTTCCGACGTCACGATGGTCGAGTCGCCCGACACCTTCCAGCGTCCGATCTATGCCGGCAACGCGATTGCCACGGTGCAATCGGCCGATCCGGTCAAGGTCATGACGGTGCGTACCACCGCTTTCGATCCGGCCGCCGCCACCGGCGGTTCGGCGGTGATCGAATCGGTCGCGGCGGCTGCCGACCCCGGCATCTCGACCTTCATCAAGCGTGAAGTCGCCAAGAGCGAGCGTCCCGAGCTGGCCGGGGCCAAGATCGTCGTGTCCGGCGGTCGCGGCATGGGCAGCGCCGAGAACTTCAAGGTGCTCGAGCCGCTGGCCGACAAGCT
>CAIVAS010000199.1 GCA_903903975.1 uncultured Burkholderiales bacterium | reverse complement strand
TTTCGGGCCGTCACATGGCCTGCAGAGCGCGATCGCTACGAATCGCTCGCAAAGTTCGGGCAAAGCCCCGAAACGATGGTGATCGCCTGCTCCGATTCGCGGGTCGATCCTCAGACTGTGTTTGGTGCAATTCCGGGGGAGCTCTTCGTCGTTCGCAATGTGGCCGGGCTGGTGCCGCCTTACACGCCGGATACCGGATACCACGGCACCAGCGCGGCGCTCGAATTTGCGGTGCGCGTGCTGAAAGTGGCGCGAATTGCGGTGCTTGGCCACGCGCTTTGCGGTGGTGTGCTGTCGATGGTTGAAGATGCGCCGGGCGTTGCACGCGACTTTGTGGAGCCCTGGATGCGGATTGCCGAGCCGGCTTTGCAGGCCATTCCCAGGCAGCTCAGTCGCGATGATCGTTTATGCGCCTGTGAAATGGCGGTGGTCAGGCTGTCGCTCAACAACCTGCTCACTTTTCCCTGGATCCGCGAGGCGGTCGATGCCGGCACGCTGCGTCTGCAGGGTTTTCGCTTTGATATTCGCAGCGGTTTGCTGACCACGCTGGTCGATGGTCGCTTTGTTCAGGTCGGATGAGTCATTGCCGCGGCCATTCTGGTCGTAGCGCCCCCTTGCACCAAGGAGACTGAGATCGATGCCCCGGCGAAGCAGCAAATGAGTACCGACCATCAACCCGGCTACCTGGTCAGCACCGCGTGGCTGCAGGCCCATCTTGACGATCCCGATGTCCGGATCCTCGATTGCACGACTTATATGACACCGCAGCCGGTGGGCCCCTCACGCATCGACAGCGGGCGCGCCGACTGGGCCAAGGGCCATATTCCGGGTGCACAGCATGTCGACATGGTGAGCGACCTGTCCGATCCGCATGGCCGATTCCCGTACACGCTGCCCTCGGATACCCGAATCGCGGCGCTGATGTCGCGGCTCGGTATCGGCAATGGCCATCGGGTGGTGCTTTATGGCGCCCGCCATCCGATGGTGGTGACGCGAGCCTGGTGGGTGCTCAGCACGCTTGGCCACAACGGCGTGATGATCCTTGATGGCGGCTTTGAGGCCTGGCAGCGTGAAGGCCGCCCGCTCAGTACCGAGGAGCCGCATTTTGGCGCCGGCAGTTTTCGGCCCAAGCGGCATACAAATCGGGTGGCCGATGCCAACGACGTGGCAAACCTGCTGTCCGATGGTTCGGCGACTACGATCAACGCCTTGTCGCCTGCCCAGTTCAAAGGCACGGGTGGCGCGCATTACGGTCGACCCGGGCGTATTCCCGGGAGTTTGAATCTGCCTGCCGCGTCGCTGATCGATCCCGCCACCGGGTGCTGGCGCTCGCGTGCCGAACTCGAAAAACTGGCACATGATGCCGGGCTGAGCGAGGCCGACGATCCGGTGATCGTTTACTGTGGCGGCGGCATTGCGGCGACCGCGACCTGTTTTGCCCTGCAGCTGATCGGTCGCACGCGAGTCGCGGTCTACGACAATTCGCTGCTCGAATGGTCGGCAGACCCGACCCGACCGATGCAGTGCGACGCATCCTGATAACCCTCACATGAGACGCGACAGCCCATGTTCTACAGCACCGAAAAAGACAATCACGGCCTGAAGTTCAACCCCTTCAAGGCGCTCATCGTGCCGCGACCGATCGGCTGGATCGCCTCGGTCAGCAAAACCGGCGTGCCCAACCTCGCGCCCTACAGTTTTTTCAACGCGGTCAGCGATACGCCACCGGTGGTCTGCTTCGCCTCTGGCGGGCGCAAGGACTCGCTGGCTAACATCGTCGAAACCGGTGAGTTCACCTGCTCGATGTCTAACTGGGACCTGCGCGATCACATGAATATGTCGTCGGCACCGGTCGCAGCCGAGGTCGATGAATTCAAGTTGGCAGGACTCACGGCTGCAGCCTCGATGCTGGTCAAGGCACCCTGGGTCGCCGAAAGCCCGGCGGCCTTCGAATGCAAGCTCTGGAAGATGATCGAGATGCCTGCGGTGCCTGGCAAAACGCCTTACACCGTCGTGTTCGGCCAGGTGGTCGGGGTTCATGTGAAGGATGAGTTCATCCGCGACGGATTGGTCGATACCGCAGGCATGCGACCGCTGGCGCGCATGGGCTACATGGACTATGCAGTGATCACGCCCGAGACCAGCTTCACACTCAATCGCCCAACCGCGAGTGCCGACAAGCTCAGCGCAACCGTCGTGCCGGGCCCCTGGGACGGCGTTTATCGTTAAGCAGCACGCTGAGCGCACGGATCATCCGCGGATTGGAGTTTCCAATGACACGGGTGCGCCGTGCGAATCGCTAGCCTAATCCGCTGGTGCTGCAGTACTCGGATTTTCGGTGGTTTGCGATCGTCATTTATGCGGTCCGCGAAATGAGCATCAGACTCTCAGGTTGACAGGCGCAGTGCGCTTCGTCACTCTCGACCTGCTGGCGGGACCTTGATCCCGCGAGTCAAAAACAATCCCCACCTCAGGCGGGGCGGAGACGTTCCAGTCGTAAGCGGCTTGGCTGACATGGTCGCACCCACGGTGCGCCTGCCGTCGCATGGGCTGATTCGAGCGCCTCTGTTGATTCGATTTTTGAACAACGACGAAGGAGCAGGATCATGAGCACCTCCCCAAAAAGCTTCACCCGGCGAAATTTCGTGCGGGCCGCGTCCGCTGCAGGCATCGCGCCGACTCTGGGCATCTCCTCGGCTCAAGCGCAGAAAAAATATGCCCCGGGCGTCACCGATACCGAGATCAAGATCGGTCAGAGCATCCCTTACAGCGGTCCGGCCTCGGCTTATGGTGCGATCGGCCGCGCCCAGACCGCTTACTTCAAGAGTCTGAATGATCGCGGTGGTATCAACGGACGCAAGATCAATTTCATCTCGCTCGATGATGGCTTCACGCCGCCCAAGGCCC
>CAIVAS010000198.1 GCA_903903975.1 uncultured Burkholderiales bacterium | reverse complement strand
GTCTGGCCATTGAACACCACGGTGAGGCTGGTGTTGCTCTGACCGATGTCGAAAACCGCCAGGATCATTCCCTCACCGTGATTCGGCAGGAAACTGCTGACATGATCGATCGCGATCCGCGCGGCATAGGGCTCGACATCAATCACCGTCGGCGTCAGCCCCGCCATTTCGGCCACGGCGACGCGATCCTCGACTTTTTCCTTGCGCGAAGCCGCCAGCAGGACCTCGACGTCTTCGGTCGACTGAGCTGCCAGCCCGAGAATCTGATAGTCGAGATTGACCTCTTCGATGGCGAACGGAATGTACTGGCTCGCCTCGGACTCAACCTGCAGGTCGTAGTCCTCTTCAAGCAGCCCGGCCGCAAGCATGATGCGTTTGGAGATCACCGCCGACGAAGGCAGGGCCAGCGCAGCCGCCTTGCCGCGGGCGCCCGATCGCTTGACCGCTCGCGTGAGCGAATCGGCGACCTGTTCAGGATTTTCGATGTTGCCATCGACCACCGCGCCACGCTCGATTGGCTCGATGGCATATCGTTCGAGTCGCAACCCGGTCTTGGCACCTGCCGACAATTCCACCAGCTTGACGCTGGACGAACTGATGTCGATGCCGAGCAGGGGCTGAGGACCGCGCTGAAAGAAGCCAGGAAGACTAAGCGCCACTTGCAACTCGCAAAATTCGTAAAACGTTATTAAAACCAGAATGTTACGCAGTTTTTCAATAAACTACGTTAGATTTCGGCAACGGGACAGAGTCACTGTAAAACGGCCGGTCGCAATTTGGACATCATTACGCGCCGCCGGTCGCCCGCCGGCAACCATCCATCAAGCGGTTCAGATAGCCGGGCGAGCAGCAGGGCTGACAGGCATCAGCATACAAAGGGTCGCCCCAAACTGTCCTGCCCGGTCAGCCGGTATGATCTGAAACCGCCTCCTTGCAGCGCTCTTGCAGACCCGCTTTCCCGATCATGACGACACCACGCTTTCGGACTGTGTCGGCCCGCGCTGCGCTTGGCGAGGGAGGCTTCGGCGCGTTGACCGTGATTGCGATTCTGGTCGGGATACCGCTGGTGCTGGCGCTCGCCGCTGCGCTGGCACTCGGCCTGTCGGCCATCCTGGCGAGCGAGCGATTGCCGTCGATGGAGGCGCTGACCGACTACCGGCCGAAAGTGCCGCTGCGGATCTATACCGCCGACGGCGTGCTGATCGGTGAGTTCGGTGAAGAACGTCGCAGCGTCGTCAAACTCGACGATGTGCCACAGGTCATGACCCGCGCCATCCTGGCCGCCGAGGACGACCGCTTCTTTAGCCACAGCGGCGTCGACTTCCTTGGCATTGCCCGCGCCGCGTTCGCCAACCTGGCCGCAGGCGGCAAGGCGCAGGGCGCCAGTACGATCACCATGCAGCTCGCACGCAATTTCTTCCTGTCGAACGAGCGCAGCTACACCCGCAAGATCTACGAGATCCTGGTCGCCTTCAAGATCGAGCAGGCGCTCTCCAAAGAGCAGATCCTGGAGATCTACCTCAACCAGATCTACCTCGGCCAGCGCGCCTATGGTTTTGCCTCGGCCGCGCAGGTCTATTTCGGCAAGCCGCTGGCAAAAATCTCGGCGGCCGAGGCCGCGATGCTTGCAGGCCTGCCCAAGGCGCCCTCGGCTTACAACCCGGTAGTCAACCCGAAGCGGGCGAAAATCCGCCAGCAGTACATCCTGGGACGGATGCGCTCGCTGGGCTACCTCACCGAAGAGCAATACCAGTCGGCGGTTGCCGAAAATCTGGTCCTGCAGCCCGACCGGACCGATTTCGCCCTGAAGGCGCCTTATGTCGCCGAACTGGCCCGCCAGCTGGCCTTCGAGCAGTTCCGCGACGACACCTATATTGCCGGCCTCAATGTCTACACAACGGTCCGGTCAGAAGACCAGCGTGCCGCCAATCAGGCAATCCGCCGGGGCATCATCGACTATGACCGGCGCTACGGCTATCGCGGGGCCGAGGCTCAGGTCGATTTGCCGAAAGACGCCACGCGCCGCGAGGAAAAGATCGAGGAGGCACTGCTCGAGGCCGGCGATATCGACGGCTTCATTCCGGCGGTGATCACCCAGGTCAGCCCGCAGATGATTCGCGCGAGTCGCAGCCGCGGTCAGACCATCGACATCACCGGCGACGGGCTGAGGTTCGTCGCATCCTGGATTTCGGACAAGGCCTCGGCCGACAGACGCCTGAAACCGGGCTCGGTGATCCGGGTGACCGAGGGCGCCAAGGGCTGGGAGGTGGCACAACTGCCCGAGGTGCAGGCCGCCTTTGTCTCGGCAGTGCCGCGCGACGGCTCGATCAGGGCGATGGTGGGCGGCTTCGACTTCAACCGCAACAAGTTCAACCGCGTGACGCAGGCCTGGCGACAGCCCGGTTCGAGCTTCAAGCCCTTCATCTATTCAGCCGCCCTCGAAAAAGGTTTCATGACCACCACGATCATCAACGATGCGCCGGTGGTGGTCGACCAGGCGGTCACTGGCGGCCAGACCTGGGAACCCAAGAACTACGACGGTCACTTCGACGGACCGATGACCATGCGCACCGCGCTGCAGAAGTCGAAAAACATGGTGTCGATCAGGCTGATCCAGGCGATCGGACCGCGTTATGCCCAGGACTACATCACCCGCTTCGGTTTTGACGCCGAACGCCATCCGCCCTTTCTCACCATGGCGCTGGGCGCCGGCTCGGTCACGCCATGGCAACTGGTCGCCGGAATCTCGGTGTTTGCCAACGGCGGTTTTTACGTACCGCCGCACCTCATCGAAAAGATCACCGACAACACCGGCAAGGTCCTGGCCCAGGCTCAGGCAGTGCGCCCGGGCGATGAAGCCAATCGGGCCATCGATGCCCGCAATGCGTTCGTCATGGACAGCCTGTTGCGCGACGTGGTCCGCAAGGGCACGGCAACACCGGCCTTGCGTCTGAAACGGGGCGATCTCGCCGGCAAGACCGGTACGACCAACGATGCCTTCGACGCCTGGTTCGCGGGCTATTCACCCAGCCTTGCCGCGGTGGCCTGGGTCGGCTACGACCAGCCTCGCAAACTCGGCGAGCGCGAAACCGGTGGCGGGCTGGCCCTGCCGATCTGGATCAACTATATGGCGGTGGCGCTTAAAGGCGTGCCCGAGTCGCCGGCCACGGCGCCCAACGGCGTGGTGTCGATCAACGGCGACTGGTATTTCTCTGATACCCGCCCTGGCCAGGGGATCGCCTCGCTCGGCGTCGTGATCGATGAAGGGCTGGGCCACGGCGAGTCGGGCGAGCGGGCGCGCGACCAGCTCTTCTGACGCAGGGGATCGGCGCCAGGAGGCGCCTGTCGGGCGGCCAGATTGGCGTCCTCGGCCCAGCGGGCGGCTTGCGCCAGACTGCCAAGCGTTGCGGCACACACTTCCCCGGCCATCCCGTCGCGTTCGCGCAAGACGCGGGCGTCGGCATCGAGGCCGGCAATCGTCATCCGCACCCGATAGTCCGACTCGGCCATCGCGGCTGGCCCCCCCATGACCAGCGGCACATCGGCCGCATCGCGTCCGGTGCCGATGCGCAACAGCGCGGTGCGCGGCAGACGTCGCGACGGGTCATGCGCGAGCCAGGCGTTGCCGATCAGAACCTCGACCCAGGGGTACAGCCCGACCGGGTCAGCATCATCAAGCGGCACGGTCGTGACGAATCGCGCCGGCAATCCGCAGGCGCGGCATAGCGTGATCATCAGGTGCGCCAGATCGGCGGGGGAACCGCCTCCCCGGTCGAAGACATCGAGCACGCCGGGCATGCCCTGCGTGGCCAGCTCGACCGTCGGCGAACTGGTGTTCAGATGCCGTCTCATCCAGTCGTCGATGGCTCGCAGCCGGGCATAAGGCTGACTCAAGCCGGAAAACTGCTGCTCGCAGAAGTCAGTCAGGCGGTCGGACGGACAGAAGCGGCTGGGCAGCAGAAAGCGCAAGGATTCGGGTGCGGCCAGCGGCGAGACCGCCGGGTCGCGAAACAGCGAAGCAACATCGAGGCCGGTCTGCATCAGGCGCAACTGCACATCGATCTCGATCTGCAGCTTGTCGCCGGCGGCAGTGACATGCAGATAGCGGGTCGCGGTCGTCGCATCGGTAAACACCGACTGCGCCGATGCGCCCCTGACCCGCAGCGATTCGAGAGCCAACTGCTGCTGCTGGGCACGTGCCGGCAGCATCGCAAAGACGAATGCCTGGGCCGGTCGCGCGTCGCATTCCAGCTTGATCGAGTAATTGAAAGTGACCGGGACGATCATGGGAGCCTCCGAAAGACGCTCAAACAGTGAGTTCAGCGACGACGCCAGCCCGACTGGCGCCATGCGGGCACTCACGATCGATTCGGGCAAGTAGCAAGCCCGCATCGGCGCCGTAACGCCATCAACCGCAGAGTTCCGACTCCCCGCCGGGCGGCGCTCCCACATCGCTCGAGCTACGAAATCGATAGGCTGCGGCGAACGGGACGCATCGGCTGACACGGCGGTTGACCCGATACCTGAGCCGATGGAGGGCCACTCCGGTTGATTGCACTGATGGTCGAGGACTCGACACTCGTCTGCGCCAGGCTGATTCCGATGCTGGCGTCTTTCAGCGGCGTGCAGGTCGCGGCGACCGCGGCCACGCCCGGCGCGGCGATGCGGTGGCTGAGCCACAACCGCTGCGATCTGGTGCTGCTCGATCTGGTCCTTCGGAACGGCAATGGTTTTCGACTGCTCGACGCCATCGGCCACGCTTGCCTGCCCGACCCGAACACCCCGGCACTGCGGGTCGTACTGACCAACAGTGCCAATCAGGTCGTGCGCCGCGAATGCCGACGGCTTGGCGCCCACGCAGTGTTCGACAAATCGACCCAGCTCGACGAGCTGTTTGCCTTTTTGCGGCGGGCACACGCTGCCGTGCACTGAGGTCGCCTCACTGAGGTCACCTCACCGAGATCTCCCGTGCAAAGCCAGGACGGCGCAGCCGCGCCACCCTGGCCATCGCCGCGCAGGCCGCCATCCTGGCACTCGCGGCCGTGCCATTTGCGATTACTCGATCAGGCCGTTTTTCAGCGCGTAGTAGGTCACGTCGCTGTTGGACTTCAGGTTGAGCTTCTCGAGTACCCGGGAGCGATAGGTACTGATCGTCTTGAAGCTGAGGTTCAGCACATTGGCGATCGCCGTGACCGACTCGCCCTTGGCCAGCCGCAGAAACACCTGCAATTCGCGGTCTGACAGCTGCTGATGCGGCGGCTCGTCACCGTTGTTGCCCAGCCCGTTGGCCAGCAGATCACCGACCGCCTCGGTCACGAAACGGCGACCCTGCGACACCGAACGGATCGCCCGCAGCAGTTCGCTCGGCTCGCAATCCTTGGGCAGGTAGCCGCTGGCGCCAAGTTTGAGCATCTGCAGCGCGTAGTGCTGCTCCGGAAACGAGGACAGCATCAGGACCGGCAATTCAGGGCGGCGAAGGCGGATCGCCCGCAGGACATCGATGCCGTTCTGGCCCGGCATCGAGATGTCGAGCAGCAGGACATCGCAGGCATCGGTTCGAACGAGGTCGAGCGCTTCGCGGCCATTGCCGGCCTCGCGCACGCTTTCCAGGTCGGGGTGACCCGCCAGGAACTGGCGAAACCCGGCTCGGACGATCGGATGGTCATCACAGATCACGACTTTCAGTTTGCGGTTTGACTGGACTTGGTTCATTGAGTTTTTCTCCATGGGCACCGAATTTGCTGACACGTTTTTGCGGCCCGAACCGTCGGGTCCACAGCCACGTTGAGGCAAACGCCGTGCCCATTCCAAGCCTTCTTCCGACTTCACCCCGCGGTATCCGCCGACCGAGGGTCAGCCCGCCGGCGATGGTCTCGCTGAACACCACCGCCAGCGACGCCGGCATGACCCGTGATCTGGCCGCCCGACTGCAGCATGCCCGCGAGTCCGAAAGGGCCGCACTGGCCCGTGAGCTGCACGATGAACTCGGCGCCATCCTGACTGCAGCCAGGCTGGATGTGGCCTGGCTGGCCGCGCAGCAGCCCTGCCAGGATCCGGAGATCGCACGCCGGCTGCAGGCGCTGCGCCAGCTGCTGGGCGATGGCATCGGGCTGAAACGCCGGCTGGTCGAGGATCTGCATCCGACGCTGCTCACCCATCTCGGATTCGGGGCCGCCATCGAACAACTGCTGGTGACCAACCGCGAGAGGTTTGCCGGCAAGCTGGGCAGCGAACTCGACAAATCGGTCAATCTGACCGGCGACGCGGCGCTGGCGCTGTATCGCGTCGCTCAGGAGTCGCTCACCAATATTCACAAGTACGCCAACGCCAGCGAAGTCCGGGTGCGGCTGGTGCGCAGTCGCGGGCGCATCGAGCTCACGATCGAGGACGACGGCTGCGGCTTCGATCCGGCTGCGGTCGGCTTCGGACACCAGGGGCTGAGCGGCCTTCGCGACCGGATGCTGGCCGTCAGCGGACGGCTTGAGGTCGCCTCGGCACCCGGGCTGGGCACGGTCATCCGCGCCAGTCTGCCGGCTCAGGAGCGTGGTCGGGTCGACCGTTCACTGCAGGAAGCCGCGACCACCGGATCGGTCAGCCCCACCGCGCCGAGACAGCATGCCCCCACACCGCTTCACCCCTGACCACTGAAAAAGGCAACCACCATGAGCATTCAAAGCAACCCCACACTCTCCGGATCGGCCGCCGAACAGGCCCCCCGCGTCGGCGAGGCCACCAACGGCAAGGCTGGCGCGATTGCCTCGCGTCAGACGCTGCGTGCCATCGAAGCCACCCGCAACGAGCTCTACAGCCTGCTCGACGATCTGTCGACGCTTGCCCGCAGCGGCCAGGGCGACTTGCGCAGCGAACTCGAGCGGCGAGTCGGCCAGGCCCGCGACCAGTTGAACGCCAGCATCATGGACAGCCGCGATGTCGCATCACGTGCCCGCGAGCAGATCGTGCGACGGGTCGAGGCCTCGCGCGAAGTGCTGTCGCATCGGCCGCTGTCGTCGGTCACGATGGCCGCGGTCGGCGGGCTGGTGATCGGCCTTCTGCTTGCACGGCGAGCCTGACCGGCTGCGGCTGAGACCGGGAGGCTCTATCCGCATCGATCAATCCCTCATGAACGATCGGCCGCAAGTGTCTGAGGCCTTCGATTTGTCCGACGACGCAGGTTTGCCTGCGTCGCGCGGGCAGTCGCCATTGACTGAGGCTAAAAGTATCGAGAGCGGCGACATCGGTGCATCGCCGCGCCTCGGTGAGCCACCGGCCAGGCCTTGCGCCGACGACGTCTGGGCACGCTATGCCACTCCGGGCGCGGCCTGGAGCGTGCTGGCCTTGTCGCTCGGCATGACCTGGCTGGCCTGGCAGTTCGGCGTTGATCGCGACCCGCTGGTCGGCGCTTCAAGCCCCGACAGCATGAATGCACGCAACGCCGTGGCGGTTTTCGGGACGACCACCAGCCTGCTGGTGTTTGGCATCGTCTGGGCGATCGGTGGCACACGTCGCCGCGCGCTCGCGATCGCCAAGCGCATGACGCTGGCGCTGCGCCAGGCCAACGAAACCCTGGAGGCCCGGGTCGCCGAGCGGACCGCCCTGCTCCAGGACAGCCATCAGCGACTGGCCGCGGTCAATGAGCAGTTGCGGGCGGTCAATCTGTCCTTCGGCGGCCTGAGCGCCCCCGGGCCGGTTGCCGAGCGGCTCACCGCTGCCGCGATCAGGCTGCGCAAGATCGTGCCGGCAGAAATCGCGCTGGCGGTCGCCTTCCGGCTTGATGTGGTGGCAGCGCCCGAGCCCGAGATCGGACTGGACGCCGACGAGTCGGTGCCGCTGGCCGAACGCCAGCGATGGTCGGCAGCGGCCATCGAATCGGATCGCGCCGGTCTGGCGCCCGCGCCGATCGGCGGCCTGCTCGGCCATCAGCTTCAGGTGCCGCTGCTCGATGGCAAGAACCATGTCCTGGGCTATCTGATGCTGGGGCGCGATGTCGGCGGGTTTGCCGCGGAAGAAGCCGCGGTGCTGACGCAGTTCGCCTTGCTGGTGGCCTCGTCGCTGTCGGTTCACGAGACTCTGGCGCGCGAGCGCATCGCCCGCGCCGAAGCGCAGCGGGCCGATCGGGCCAAGGAAGAAATGCTGGCGATCGTCTCGCACGAACTGCGAACGCCGCTCAATGCCATTCAGGGCTGGCTGCACGCCCTGCGGCGTCGGCGCACGGGCGACAACGAACTGCTCGAGCGCGCCGTCGAGGTCATCCAGCGCAATCTCGACACCCAGGTTCAGCTGGTCGACGACCTGCTCGATACCGCCCGCATCGTCAACGGCAATCTGCGGCTGTCCCTGCAGCCGATGAACCTGTTACGGCTGCTGCAGGCGTCGGTCGACAGCGCGCAACCACTGGCTGAGGCGCGTCGCATCGCGCTGTCGCTCGCCATCGACGCGCAGGCCTATGAGACCGTCGGCGACCCGGTCCGGCTCGAACAGGTGATCTGGAATCTGCTGGTCAATGCGATCAAGTTCACGCCGCCCGACGGTCATATCCAGGTGAGGCTCAAACGACTTGGCTGGCTCGCCCAGCTCGAGATCGAAGATGACGGTGAAGGCATCGACCCGGCATTCCTGCCGAATGCCTTCGAGCGCTTCCAGCAGGCCGACACCTCGAGCACGCGCCGCGCGGGTGGCCTGGGCCTGGGCCTGGCGCTGGTCCAGCATATCGTGCAGGCCCATGGCGGCCAGGTGATGGTGCGCAGCGAGGGGCGGGATCGCGGCACCTGCTTCACGGTGTCGCTGCCGATGGGCGCGCGCGGTCAGCCCGACACGCCTTCGGCCCCGAGCGTGGCCCCCGACCACCCGGTCGACCTGTCGCTGGAGAATGCCGCCGGGACTGCTGCAGGAAGCGGGCAGCTCACTGGTCTGACGGTGCTGGTGGTCGAGGATCACGATGATTCGCGCGAGGTGCTGGCCGAATTCCTGCTGACACAGGGCGCGGTGGTGGCGCAGGCGGCCAACGGCAACGACGCCATGACCCGGCTGCGCGCGCTCGAGGGTGACACCGCGCCGCTGGTCTTGCTGTGTGATATCGCGCTGCCGGGCGAGAACGGCTATGCGCTGCTGGCACGGATGCGTCGCTTCGAGGCGTCCGAGGCACACCCGGGCCATCAAGCGCTGACCGCCTTTGCGCTGTCGGCCTTCACCCGTGAGGATGACCGGCGGCGCAGTCTGGAGGCAGGCTTCATCGACCATCTGTGCAAGCCGCTGGCCCAGAATGAACTGATCGAGCGGCTGCTGGGGGTGCTTGATCGCAGCGCCCATCCGTCGACACCCACGGGGACGCCGCCACCCGGTCACTGAGCCGGCACGGCTTGCCGCACATCGGCAGAAATTTCCGTGCCCGGTGGGGCCTTATCGGAAATTCTGACAGCCTGGCAGGTGTTGAATGGCGCAAACAGGGCGTTTTCGGTCGATGGCACGGGGCTTGCACTGAGCCTGTTCCCAGACTGATTTCCTAAAGGTTGTTGCCATGTCCGCCTCCCTGCAGCTTCGCGCCGGTCAGCACCTGACCATGACTCCCTTCCTGCAGCGCTCGATCCAGCTGCTGCAGTTGTCGTCGCTCGAATTCCAGCAGGAAGTCCAGGAAGTGATGGGCACCAATCCCTTCCTGGAGACGGTCGAATCCGATGAGCCGGCCAGCGACACCGAGGCCGCGGCCACCGAAGCCGCCGCCGAAGCCGCGGCCGACCATGACGACGCCAACGAACGCGCCGAGCGCGACACCGATCGCGACACTGCCCTGGACGAAATGTGGAGCAATGGCGCCACCGATTACCGCACCAATCGCGGTGGCGACGACGACTGGGATCCGGCGCTGATGGTGCCGGGCGTCAAGACCCTGCGTGAGCATCTGCTGCTGCAGGCCGGCTGCCTGCGTTTGTCACAACGCGATCGGGCGATCGTCGAGACGCTGATCGAGGCCATCGACACCTCGGGCTACCTCACCCACACCAGCGAAGAGCTGTGCGGCTTGTGCCCGCCTGACTGCCAAGCCGAAGTCGAGGACATCCAGGTGGCGCTGCGTCAGGTGCAGTCCTTCGATCCGCCGGGCGTCGCCGCCCGCTCGGTCGCCGAATGTCTGCGCCTGCAACTGCTCGCCCCGGAGCATGCCGGCGAGTCGGCGCGCGAGCTTGCGCTGCGCATTGTCGACGAGCATCTCGGACTGCTGGCCGCCCATGATTTCCAGCGACTGCAGCGCGAGCTCGGCTGCGAAGACCGCGAACTGCAGGCCGCCACCGTTCTGCTGCGCAGCCTCACGCCACGCCCGGGCGCGGGCTTCGGTGCCGACGAGACCCAGTTCGTGGTGGCCGACATCATCGTCCATCAGGTCCAGGGCAAGTGGGTGGCAGCGATCAATCCCGAAGTGATCCCGAAAATCCAGGTCAATCGCTTCTATGCCGGCATCCTGCGCGGCGGGCGCGACGGAGGGGGCACGCCGGTCTCGCAGCAGATGCGGGAAGCGCGCTGGCTGGTGCGCAACATCGAACAGCGCTTCCAGACCATCCTGCGGGTCGCGCAGGCGATCGTCGATCATCAGACCCGCTACTTCGACTATGGCGCCATGGCGATGCGCCCACTCACGCTCGGCGAGATCGCCGCGAAAGTCGATCTGCATGAATCAACTGTCTCGCGGGTGACCAGCCGCAAATACATGGCTACGGCCCGCGGACTGTTCGAGTTCAAGCACTTTTTCGGCAGCCATGTCGAGACCGCCGCCGGCAACCCCTGCTCGGCCACCGCGGTGCGGGCACTGATCACCGAACTGGTCAGCGCCGAAAAAGGCGAGCGGCCGCTGTCGGACATCAAGCTCACGCGGCTGCTCGAGCAGCGCGGCATCAAGGTCGCCCGGCGCACGGTCTCGAAGTATCGCGACGCGCTGCAGATCCCGTCGGTCGAGGTCAGAAGAATGTCTTTCCGCCCGACCCTGTGAGGACAGCGTGGGGACGATGGCGGGACGCTATGAGGGCGGTGTGGGGACCCGTGGCGCCTAGGCGGACGGCGACGGCCCAGATGACGCCTCGGCCGCCTGACCGTACTCGCGCAGGCGGTTGTAGAGCGTCTTCAGGCTGATCCCCAGGATCTCGGCGCTGCGCTCGCGCACCCCACCGCAGGCATCGAGCGTCGCCATGATCAGCTTGCGCTCGACATCGGCGATCGACGAACCGACCGGCACCCACAAACCTGGCCCGCGCCCGGTTTCAGACGGTGGTGGCGCCGCTGCCGAAGCCGTTGCCTGCGGATCCTCGGGCAGCCTGACCTGATCGATCAGCGCGCCGTCGCTCATGATGGCCGCACGCTGCACGACATTGCGCAACTCACGCACATTGCCCGGCCAGCCGTACTGCTTGAGCCGCTCGATCACCGACGGCGCAAAGCGCCGCTCGGTACCCTCGCTGGCGTTAAGACCCGCCAGAAAATGCGGCGCCAGCAGATCGATGTCCTCGAGACGCTCGCGCAGGGGCGGCAGCCGCACCTGAAAGACATCGAGCCGGTAATAGAGGTCCTCGCGCAGCTGCCCGCGACGCACCGCTTCCATCGGCTCGCGGTTGGTGGCGGCGATGATCCGCACATCCGTCTCGAAAGGCTCGTCCGAGCCGACCCGCATGAAGGCGCCGGTCTCGAGCACCCGCAGCAGCTTGACCTGCAGATCGAGCGGCATCTCGGTGATTTCATCGAGAAACAGCGTGCCGCCGTGAGCCCGCTCGAAAAAGCCGCGGTGCTGCCTGA
Source organism: uncultured Burkholderiales bacterium (assembly GCA_903903975.1). Lineage (GTDB taxonomy): Bacteria > Pseudomonadota > Gammaproteobacteria > Burkholderiales > Burkholderiaceae_E > UBA4615. Next base: position 20,151 of record CAIVAS010000198.1, on the reverse strand, counting down.
CCGCCCCGGTGAAGCTGCCCTTCTCGTGACCGAAGAGTTCGCTCTCGATCAGCTGCGGCGAGATCGCACCGCAATTCACCGCAAGAAAAGAATGCGTGCGCCGTCGCGACAGATCATGGATGGTCTGCGCCACCACTTCCTTGCCGGTCCCGCTTTCGCCCACCAGCAGCACGCTGACCGCGGTCGGCGCAACGCGCGCGATCTGGTCGTAGAGCCGCTGCATCGGGGCCGATCGCCCCCAGAGTTGTCCGAAGCGGCCGTCCGATTCGATGCCTTTGCGCAATTCGGTGATCTCGGCGCGCAGATCGCCCGGCTGAGTCAACCGGGCCAGCACCCGCTTGAGCTGCGCGACATTGACCGGCTTGGTGAGATAGTCGGCCGCCCCCACCCGCAGTGCCTGGATCGAGGTCTCGATCGAGGCATGGCCGGTGATCAGCACGATCTCGGCATTGCCGCGCAGATCGGTGTCATTGAACAGATCGAGCCCGCTGCCGTCGGGCAGCTGCAGATCGACCAGCACCGCCTGCGCCGGCATCAGCGTCAGCTGCTGGCGCGCCTCGCGCAGCGTGGTGGCCATTGCGGTGGTAAAGCCTTCGCTGGCGACCAGCTCCGACAGCATGGCCGCCGAATTCGGATCGTCTTCGACGATGAGGACATGGGGCATCAGTCGTCCCTTGGGCTGCCCGGCGGGCAATCGTCCATCGACTCGGCACAGTGCCGATCCAGTACCCGCAAGATTTCGTCGGGATCGGCAGGCTTGGTGAGATGGGCATTGAAGCCGGCCAGACGGGAGGTCTGCCGGTCGTTGTCGCGGCCATAGCCGCTGACCGCCACCAGCAGAGTCGGCATGCCCCCTTCCAGGGTCGAACGCTCGCGAAGCCGCTGCGCGACCTGATAGCCATTCAAGCCCGGCAGACCGATATCGAGAAGCACCGCCTCCGGATTGAACTCGGCCGCATGGCGCAGCGCCTGCTCGCCGTCATAGGCCAGCTCAACCGTGAAGCCCTCGAGCTCAAGCAGCATGCCCATGCTTTGCGCCGAGTCGATATTGTCGTCAACCACCAGGACGCGGCAGCGGGATCGCCAAGGTGGCCTCGGATGCAGACCGCCGCCAACAACAGACTGGCTGTTCACTTGCCCCCCCGCGCCGGCGCGGGAAAGCGGATCCGCAACACATCACCGATCGCATCCGACCCGGACACCGGCAGCAGCACGCCGCCCGCCGACTCGATCGCGAGACGGGCATGCAGCAGAGGCATCGGCAACCGGTTTGCAGGCGGCCTGAAAAGGTCCCAGATCGACACCGTTCGGTCGACGCCGGCATCGATGCTGACCTCGATCTGCGGCCCATCGGCGTCGGTGCTCAGCGCGATGCGCAAAGGCTGCTCGGCAACCCCATTGCGCATCGCATAACACGAGATGTCGGTAACTGCACGCGCCAGCGCTTCGGCGTTGCCAACGACGACAGCCCGTGGCACGCCGCCAGGGTTTGCGCCAAGCTCGAGCACGACCGCGCGACCCTCAGCCGGCGGCGTCGCGCGCAGCACGTCGACCTGCGACTGCAGCAGATCGGCAAGATCGACACTGCTCGCGGCTTCATCGGGTTCGCCGCCCGCCAGCCGCAGCACACGTCCAAGGGTCTCGACCTGCTCGAGTTGCTCGTCAACCGCGCGGCGCATTCCGGCTGCTGCCCGGGAGGCCAGCGCCGGCGCAGGGCTTGCCGCGCCGCCCGGTGCATTGCTCAACAGATGCAACCACCCCGCCATGGCATTGAGGGGATTGCGAAGCTCGTGAGTCACCATCGATGCGAGCTCTTCGCCTGTCAGACCGCTCATGAAATCTCCAATGAGATCGCCGACAGCATTGCCATCAGGCAGATTCGGTCACCTCGAAGGTCCCGACTCTGCAGGCGCAAGGCAGCGCCGTTCACTAAGCTTGTAGCACAGGCATGACCGGCGCGAGATAAAAGGGATTGTTTCTTTGATCTGGCACAGACCATTACCCGAAACCTCATCCCCTTGGATGCTCCGGACTACCTCTTCCAGGCCGTTCCGGTGAGCGACGCGGTGGCCGCTCGGGATGCTCGGCCCGCTGCCTGGGCACCTGAGCGGGCGCCGACACCGCGAATGACTCGCGATGACCGTCAGAATAATTTGGCATGACATTGACCTCGACTGGCAACGCAGGCGCAAACCGCCCACCGAACCTGAAGAAGCAGGCAAGTCGCGTGCCCACCTCCTCAGGCCTGCCCCGACCTCAGCGTGCCGAGCCGCTTCGAATCAGATTGACGACTGCCAGCAGGATCACCGCCCCGCCAAGCGATACCGACAGCGCGCCCAGACTGAACTGGCTCTGATTGATGGTCCCCACGCCAAGCAGCGGCGAGATCAGCCATCCGCCCAGCATTGCCCCGATGACACCCACCACCACATTCAGGAATACGCCCTGTTGCGCGTCGGTGCGCATGATGAGGCTCGCAACCCATCCAAGGATTCCGCCGACAAAAAGCCAGATGACCAGGTTCATGGCATTCTCCAGTGTTGTTCATTCACCCATAGATTGCTTTAGCACGCGACATGCCCGCATGTGGTTTTCCGCATGAGGTTTCGCCCAAGACTGCGATGTCCCTGACTTGAAGTCCTACACCAACCCCGTCTTTGACTATCGGCCCCGTGCCGACCAGCGCGCCGGCGCACCGGTGCGGCATCCGGTCGTCGTGATCGGCGCCGGTCCGGTCGGGCTTTGCACCGCGATCGACCTGGCGGCACAGGGCCAGGCAGTGGTGGTGCTCGACGATGACCAGACCGTCAGCGTTGGATCGCGCGCGGTCTGCCACGCCAAACGCACGCTCGAAATCCTCGACCGCCTCGGCTGTGGCCAGCCGGTGGTCGATCGCGGCATCAGCTGGAGCCGCGGCCGGGTTTTTCTGCGCGAGCACGAGGTCTATGGCTTCGACCTGCTTGCCGAACCCGGTCATCGCCGACCGGCCTTCGTCAACCTGCAGCAATACCATCTCGAAGAGACCCTGGTGGCGCGCGCCACCAGCCTGCCCGCGCTCGATCTGCGCTGGCGCAACCGGGTGACCGGCGTGGCGCCCTCCGATGAGGGCGTGCTGCTTGGCATCGACACGCCCGATGGCCCCTATGAGCTGGCCTGCGACTGGCTGGTGGTCGCCGACGGCGCACGCAGCCCGGTTCGGCATCTGCTCGGGCTGCAGAGCGAGGGCAGGGTCTTTCACGACCGTTTCCTGATCGCCGATGTGCTGATGAAGGCCGACTATCCGACCGAGCGCTGGTTCTGGTTCGATCCGCCCTTTCACCCGGGTCAGTCGGTACTGCTGCACCGACAAGCCGACAATCTCTGGCGGGTCGATTTTCAGCTCGGCCCCGATGCCGACCCCGAAGAGGAAAAAAAACCCGAGCGGGTCTTGCCTCGGCTGCGGGCCATGCTCGGCGACCGTGATTTCGACCTTGAATGGGTCAGCGTCTACACCTTTCAGTGCCGCCGCATGGAGGCCTTTCGCCATGGCCGGCTGCTGTTTGCAGGCGACTCGGCGCACCAGGTCTCACCGTTTGGTGCGCGCGGCGGCAATTCGGGCATCCAGGATGCCGACGCGCTCGCCTGGCGGCTGGCCCGGGTCATCCGGGGCGAGGCCAATGAATCGGTCCTCGACGTCTGGGCGCACGAGCGGCAAGCCGCCGCCGACGAAAACATTCTCAACTCGACCCGCAGCACCGACTTCATCTCGCCCAAGTCCCCGATCGCCCTGTCGTTTCGCAACGCCGCCCTCGAGTTGGCCGAGACCCTGCCCTTTGCGCGTCGCCTGGTCAACAGCGGAAGGCTGTCGACGCCCACGATTGCCGACGGCAGTCCGGCGAATACTGCCGATGTCGAGGCGGTTGTTGCCGGAGCCGTTGCTGTCGTTGCCGATGATGTCGTTGCCGATGCTGTCGATGCCGGCGCTGTCGTTGCCGGCGCTGTCGATGCCGGTGGAGCCTGCGGCTTTGCCGCCCGGTCGATGCGCCCCGGCGCACCCTCGGTCGACGCGCCCTTGCTGACCGCCGACGGCGAGCCGCAGTGGTGGCTGAACCGTATCGGCGGCGAGTTCGACCTGCTGATCTTTACCGGATCAGCATCTCCCGACACCACCGCCTCAGCTGCCCGACTCGACGCGCTCAGAAAAGCCTTGTCCGACGCCGGCCTGCCCGCCCTTCGCATCCACCGTGTCACGCCTCGAACAAGCGCCTCTGACGATCATGCGGGTGCTTCGGATGCCGACGATGCGCTCATCGATGCCGACGGCGTGCTTGCCGCCCGCTGCGACGCGCGCCCGGGCACGGTCTACCTGCTGCGCCCCGATCAGCATGTCTGCGCCAGATGGCGCAGCCTCGATCCGCAGGCGGTGGCGGCGTCGATGGCCCGTGCCCTCGGTCGCCCGTCCGCCGGCACGAAGGGCTGAGATGTCTGATCACCTGAACACCGAGCCCGCACTCGATCAGCCTGACGACTTCTACGAAGCGCTGATCGCCGCGCATCGAGGCCTGAGCGACGAGCAAAGCGCCCAGCTCAACTGCCGGCTGATCCTGCTGATGGCCAATCACATTGGCCGCCCACAGGTGCTGCAGGAAGCACTCGCGCTGGCCGGGCGGGGGCTTGGCGATCGTCCCTAAGCCGACAGCACCACAGCGCTACCGCTCTGCTCGCTGACCCGCCGCGAGAGCGCCGCAAAAAGCTCGTCGCCGCTGCGCCCATCGATCCAGCGGCCGGCATCCTGACGAAAATGAAAGCCGCCCGCCCGGGCAGCCACCCAGATCTCCTGGGCGGCCGAGTGACTGTTGACGATGATCTTCGAATCGTCCTCGAAGCTGAGCGTGATCACATTGCCCTGGCGCTCGATATCGACGTCGAGTGTCGCCGCGTCGATCGCGCCTTCGATGCTAGTTTCGATGGCGTCGAGTGCGGTCTCGGCAGCTCGCTGAAAGGCCAGTTCGGTCATGCTATTCTCGATTGATGAGTTGCAGGGGTGATCATCAGCGCCGCGGTGCGGCACATCTGCCCGCGATTCTAGCGGTCAGCGTCTGTCTGGCCGCCTGCGGCCAGCGCGGGCCGCTCTACATCCCCCGGGTTCCGGCCGAACCGCCACCGCGCACCGTGCCGTCTGCCTCGCCCCCCACGCCCGCCGCATCCCCCCCGCCCGCCATGCCCGCAACACCCGTTACACCAGCCAATCCAACCGCGCCCACCGCCCGCCCATGCCCGCCATCGCCAACCTGCCCGCCTTCGCCCTGAACGGCAACATCCTCCATGCCGAAGGCGTCGCGCTGACCGACATCGCCGAGCGCTTCGGCACGCCCACCTGGGTCTATTCGCGTTCGGCCATCGAATCAGCCTGGAGCGAGTTTGCGCAGGCCACCCAGGGGCGACGCGCGCTGGTGTGCTTCGCGATCAAGGCCAACAGCAACCTGGCGATCCTCGATCTGCTGGCCCGCCACGGTGCCGGCTTCGACATCGTCTCGGGCGGCGAGCTCGCGCGGGTCCTGGCCGCCGGTGGCGATCCCTCAAAAATCGTCTTCTCCGGGGTCGGCAAAACCCGCGACGAGATGCGCCAGGCGCTGGCCGCCGGCGTGCGCTGCTTCAACGTCGAGTCCGAAAGCGAGCTGGTGCAGCTCGATGCGGTCGCCGGGTCCCTCGGCCTGCAGGCCCCGATCTCGCTGCGGGTCAACCCCGATGTCGATGCCGGCACGCATCCCTACATCTCGACCGGCCTGCGCGACAACAAGTTCGGCATCGCCCACGACCGCGCGCTGGCCGCCTATCGGCAGGCCAGGCAGCTGCCCAACCTGCGCATCGAGGGCATCGACTGCCACATCGGCTCGCAGATCACCGAGATCGCGCCTTTCCTGGCGGCGCTCGACCGTGTTCTCGACCTGACCGACCAGCTCGCCGCCGAAGGCATCGTCATCCGGCATCTCGATCTGGGCGGAGGCCTGGGCATCACCTACAGCGACGAGACCCCGCCCGCGCGCGGCGCCATGCTCGCCGCGATCTTCGCGCGCATCGATGCCTGGGTCAGCCAGCGCGGCCTCACCCCTGCCGAGGCGCCCGAGGTGCTCTTCGAATTCGGCCGTGCGATGGTCGGCAACGCCGGGCTGCTGCTGACCCGCGTCGAGGTGCTCAAGCGCAATGGCGATCGCCGATTCGCGGTGGTCGATGCGGCCATGAACGACCTGATGCGCCCGGCCATGTACGAAGCCTGGCACGACATCGTCCCGGTGGCGCCGTCAACCACGGCGACCGCGGCCACCGAGGCCTACGACATCGTCGGACCGGTCTGCGAATCCGGCGACTGGCTCGGACGCGACCGTCAGCTGGCGCTCGCCGAAGGCGACCTGCTGGCGATCCTGTCGGCCGGCGCCTATGGCATGTCGATGAGTTCCAACTACAACACGCGGCCGCGCGGCGCCGAGGTCATGGTCGACGGCAGCACGGTGCATCTGGTGCGCGAACGCGAACAGGTCGCCGATCTGTTTGCCGGCGAGCACCGACTGCCGCCGCGCTGACAGCGCGCTCATCGCCCGCCGGGCGGCGGCGCTGACGCCTGACCTGGCTTAGCGCGCTGTCGCACGATCGCGCCTCAGCATGCCCGGCACGATCTGCCGCTTTCACACTCCCGAACCTCAGACCGGCACGCGCGGGGCAACTCGCTTGCGCCATCGATCGACCAGCCGCCAGCCAAGCAGCGCGATCACCACTACGGCATACCAGCCGACCTCGGAAAAATTATTTTTCCCGGCCTTGTGCCACCAGTAATGCAGGATGGCCGCAATCGCCACCACATAGACCAGCCGATGCAGCTTTCCCCAGCGCCGGCCGAGTCTGCGCACCATCGCATCGGTGGATGTCACCGCCAGCGGAATCATCATCACGAAGGCCGCAAAGCCCATGGTGATGAAGGGCCGTTTGACGATGTCCTTGACAATCGCGGCAAGGTCGAACCACTGATCAAGCCAGAAATAGGTGGTGAAATGCAGCGCGCCGTAAAGGAATGCAAAGAGGCCCAGCATTCGTCGCAGGCGCTGCAGCCAGTTCCAGCCGGTCAGGCGACGTGCGGGTGTGATCGCCAGCGTGATACACAGAAAGACCAGCGTCCAGGTGCCGGTCGATCGGGTCACGAACTCGACCGGATTGGCGCCAAGCCCACCCCATGCCCCCGTCGTGCCGACCAGCAGCAGCCGCGCGAGGGGCCCAAGCGCCAGCACGAACACCGCTGCCTTGATGGTGCCGATCGGCACCGGCTTCGAGCTCACCCGGATCCTTGCCCTGCGCTCAGAAACTGCGTTTGAGATCCATGCCGGCATACAGGCCGGCAACCTGATCGGCATAGCCGTTGAACATCAGTGTGGCGCGCTTGCGGGCGAGGAATCCGTCTTCGCCGATGCGCCGTTCGGTGGCCTGCGACCAGCGCGGATGGTCGACCTCCGGGTTCACATTCGAATAAAACCCGTATTCCTGAGGCGCAGCGCGATTCCAGGCGGTCATCGGCTGCTTCTCGACAAAGCGGATCTTCACGATCGATTTGCCGCTCTTGAAGCCGTATTTCCAGGGCACCACCATCCGCACCGGCGCGCCGTTCTGATTGGGCAGCAACTCGCCATACAGCCCGAAGGACAGCAGGGTCAGAGGATGATTGGCCTCATCGATGCGCAACCCTTCGACATAAGGCCAATTGAGCACCGATGAACGCAGGCCAGGCATCTGTTTCGAGTCATTGAGGGTCACGAACTCGACGTACTTGGCATTGCCATTGGGCTGCACGCGGCGAATGAGTTCCGACATCGAGTAGCCGGTCCAGGGCACCACCATCGACCAGCCCTCGACGCAGCGCATCCGGTAGACCCGCTCTTCCATCGGTGCGAGTTTGAGCAACTCGTCGATGTCGAAGACGCGCGGCTTATCCACCTCGCCTTCGACAGTGACCGTCCAGGGCCGGGTCTTGAGCGAACGGGCAGCAACCGCCGGCTCCTCCTTGTTCAACCCGAACTCGTAGTAGTTGTTGTAGGTGGTCACGTCCTTGTAGGGCGTGGGTTTGTCATTGGCACCCAGCGTCGACAGGGGGCTGGCCTTGCCGGCCAATTTCGCCTCGGGCCTGGTCTCGGTGCGAGTGGTCTGTGCGCTCAGCCATCCCGGGGCCGGCAGGGCGATGCCAGCGGCAGCCGCCTGGACGATGCGTCGACGCTGCGACCAGACCGTGCGCGGCGTGATCTCGGAAGGTTCGGGCAGATGGCGCGGGGGGGTCCTGATCAGCATGGTGTGCTCCTTGTGTCGGTCGACATCATGAGAGGCTTCGGAAACATCAAGCAGGCATTGTGCACGCCCAAATGACCGCGGGCGCCCTGAGACGCCCGCTGCAAGCCTACGGCAAGAGTGAATCGATTGCGGTCAGCGCAGACCCGCAATGTAGTCGGCCACCGCCTTCATCTCGGTGTCGGACAGCCGGGCTGAGATGGTCATCATCTGGGCGCTGTTGCGGCGCGTGCCGGCCCGAAACTGGGTCAGCTGCGATTCGGTGTAATCGGCCCACTGGCCTGCCAGACGCGGATATTGCGCCGGAATGCCAGCGCCTGCCGGGCCATGGCAGCCGGCACAGGCCGGGACCTGCTTCTCGGCGATACCACCGCGATAGATGCTCTGACCCAGCGTCACCAGATCCTTGTTGCGCGCTGACGAGGGCTTGAGCGGCTGCGTCGAGAAATAAGCGGCCAGATCGCGGCGATCGGCGTCGGACAGACCTGCTGCCATACCGGCCATGATCGCGTTGGCTCGCTCGGCTTCTTTTGCGCCCTGTTTGGGCACGAAGTTGACCAGCTGCTTGTAGAGATAGTCGGGATGCTGGCCGGCAAGTTTGGGATTGGCCGGGCCGGTGGCATTGCCATCGGCGCCATGACAGGCTGCGCAGACCTGGCCTGCAAGCTGCTGCCCGTGAGCCGGATCGACCTTGACTGGCGCAGACTGGGCCAGTGCGGCACCTGCCGTCAGCAGCACTGCTGCAGAGGCAGCAAACAGCTGAAAAATCCGCCAGAAAGCGGTACGCACAGCGGAACTCAGCGAGGGACTCGATACCTTGATCATCAGAAACACCTGAAAGTCTAATTTCGATCGAACGTCGAACTATACAATAGAGCGATTTCATGCCGCTTCTCACCACCGCCCGTTTCCATACGACTGTCGCCGCGCTGCACCAGATGCCGCGCGAGGGGCTGCTCGAAGTCGCCTTCGTCGGACGCTCCAATGCCGGAAAGTCCTCGGCGATCAATGTGCTGTGCAACCGGCGCCGACTGGCTTTCGCAAGCCGTACGCCGGGGCGCACCCAGGCGTTGAACTACTTTGCGGTCGGACCGGTCGATCGGGCGATCGCCTATCTGGTCGATACGCCCGGTTACGGCTATGCCTCGGCGCCGCTCGAGACCAAGCGGACCTGGGATCAGCTCGCCGGCGAATATCTCAGCAGCCGACCTCAACTCGCCGGCACCGTGCTGATGGCCGATATCCGACGCAAGCTGACCGACCTCGACCGACGGCTGCTGGCATGGGTGCCCGATGGCGTGCGCCTGGTGGTCACCCTGACCAAATCCGACAAGCTGCCCAGGCAACAAGCCCGTCAGGCGCTGCGCGACGTGATCGACGAGCTAGAACAGCTGCGCCCTGGCGCTGACAACAAGGTGCTGCTCTTTTCAGCTTTGAACCGCTCCGGCAGTGACGATCTGACAGCTGTGGTAGAAAACTGGATTGCGGTCGGACTGCCCGCTTCGCCCAAGGACTCGACAAATGCCTGAATTTCCCCAGACCAATACCGGCTTTCCGACCCAGCGCCCGCGCCGTCTGCGCCATGACGACTTCAGTCGCAGGATGGTGCGCGAAAACATTGTCACGGCCGACGACCTGATCTATCCCTGCTTCGTGATCGAAGGCAAGGGCATCTCGCAGGCGGTGCCCTCGATGCCGGGCGTCGAACGCTATTCAATCGACCGGCTCATGGCGGTGGCCGAGCAGTGCGTGGCGCTGCGTGTGCCGGTGCTGGCGATCTTCCCGGTCATCGAGCCCTCCATCAAAACGCCGGACGGTCGCATCGCCACCGACCCCAATGGCCTCGTGCCCAGGGCAGTCAAAGCGGTCAAGGACCGCTTTCCGCAGCTCGGTGTCCTGACCGATGTGGCGCTTGACCCCTACACCTCGCACGGCCAGGACGGCGTGATCGACGACAACGGCTATGTGATCAACGAAGCCACCGTCGAGATCCTGCGCGATCAGGCCTTGGTGCAGGCCGCCGCAGGGGTGGACATCGTCGCGCCCTCCGACATGATGGACGGGCGCATCGGATCGATCCGCCAGGCCCTTGAAGGCGCCGGCCATATTCACACACGGATCATGGCCTACTCGGCCAAATACGCCTCGGGCTTCTATGGTCCCTTCCGGGATGCGGTGGGCTCGGCCAAGAATCTCGGCAAGTCCGACAAGAAGACTTACCAGATGGATCCGGCCAACAGCGATGAAGCGCTGCGCGAAGTGGCACTCGATCTGCAGGAAGGCGCCGACATGGTCATGGTCAAGCCCGGCATGCCTTATCTGGATATTGTTCGTCGCGTCAAAGACACCTTCGGTGCGCCGACCTTTGTCTATCAGGTCAGCGGCGAATACGCGATGCTCAAGGCGGCTGCCGCCAACGGCTGGCTCGACGAGCGCACCGTGGCGCTGGAGTCACTGCTGGCAATGAAGCGTGCCGGCGCCGATGGCGTGCTCACCTACTTCGCGCTTGATGCGGCGCGGTGGCTCAAGGAAAGCTGAGGCAAGGCTTCACCGTGGCCGCGGGCGCGGTGTCTTGTGCACCCGCGCCTTGTCCACCGCAGAGCGGCCACTGACCCGCTCTGCTCGGCGCTGTGTTTGCAGATCGGCAATCAGGTTGCAAAGCGCCTTCGGGTAAGCACCGCCGCGAGATAAAAGCCCCCGACCGAATAGGCCAGCAGCACGGCCACATGCCTCAGGACATCGGGCGGCCATTCGCCGAGCACCAGCGGACGCGCAAGCGAGACCGCTGCAGTCAGGGGCAGGACCGCACTGAAACCCTGCAGCCAGTCGGGCAGTTGCGTCACCGGAAAAAAAACGCCTGACAGAAACGACATCGGCGTCAGCACCAGGGTGAAGTAGTACGAGAAAAAGTCATAGCCCTGCGCCAGCGCATTGACGCACAGGCCGAGTGCGGCAAAAGCCAGTCCGGTGAGCAGCACGACCGGCAGCACTGCCAGCAATGTCGGCGCGCGTGTCACGCCGAGCGTCCAGGCCACCAGGATGATTGCGAGCCCCGAGATGCAGCCCTTGATCGCTGCCCAGATCCATTCAGCCGCCAGCACATCATCCAGCAGCAAGGGCGCGTTGAGCAGCGACTCCCAGGTCTTCTGGATCTGCATCCGCGAGAACGCCGAATAGAGTGACTCGAAGCTCGCGGCCATCATGGTGCTCATACAGATCGAGCCTGCCGCCAGAAACACGATGTAGGGCACACCACCAATCGGATTGAGCAACTGCCCGAGCCCATAGCCGAAGGCCACCAGCGTGATCAGCGGGTCGGCCACATTGGCCAGCAGGCTCGGGATGGCCAGCTTGCGCCAGACCAGGAAATGTCGCCGCAGCACAGGCAACAGGCGATGCGTCAGACGCGGCCAGGCAAATCGACGGGCCGCAGCGCCAGGCACAGGGGTATCGGTTCGCAGCATGTCGTCAGTCACGCAGTTCGCGTCCGGTGAGCTTCAGAAAGACGTCCTCGAGATTGGCCGGTCGATGCAGCACGCGCAGGTCAGTGCGCTGGTTCAGCGCTGCCAGAGCGGTCTCGGGGTGCTGGCAATAGGCAAAGGTGGTCTCGCCCACCGTCTCGAGTCGGTCGCAGCCAAGGGTCGGCGCCTGCGCCGCCCACTGCTCGCGCCCCGGTCCGTGAACCTCGATCACATGCGGCTCAATCTCGCTGGCGATCAGTTCGACCGGTGAGGCCTGCGCAATCGCACGGCCGTGATCGACGATCAGCAGCCGGTCGCAAAGCCGCTCGGCCTCGTCCATGAAGTGCGTGGTCAGAACGATGGTCTTGCCCTGCGCCAGCAAGCGCTTGAGGCGCTCCCAGATCAGGTGACGCGCCTGCGGGTCGAGGCCGGTGGTCGGCTCATCAAGAAAGAGTACCTGCGGATCGTTGATCAGCGCGCGGGCAATCGTGAGGCGGCGCTTCATGCCGCCCGAGAGCTCCTGGATACGCGCATTGCGCTTGCTCTGAAGCTGCGCAAATTCGAGCAAAGGATCGATGCGCGAGCGGGTGAGCGAATCGGGCTGACCGAAATAGCGACCGAACACCAGCAGGTTCTCGGCCACCGTGAAATCGGGATCGAGCGGATCGTTCTGCGGCACGACGCCAACCTCTGCCCGCGCCTCACGGCCACGTGCGGGGATCGGCCGATCAAGCAGGGTGATCGAGCCGGCAGCGGGCTCCATCAGACCGAGCGAGAGCTTGAGGGTCGTGCTCTTGCCGGCACCGTTAGGGCCCAGCAATCCGAAGCACTCACCGCGGCGGACAGAAAAGCTGAGTCCGTCAACCGCCTGATGGGTACCGAATCGCTTGACCAGCCCCTCGACCCGCAGCACTGCGTCGGTATCGGCCATATGCACTCACTGTTGTCCTGCAGACCGAGGCACACAAGCCCCTTGCCTGCCGAGCCCTTTGCCTGCCGAGCCCTTGCGCTGAAATGCGCGCGGCGCCCTGACGGCGCCGCTTGCAACAACCCAGATAAACGACGCTGTAATCAGGCCGCGGCGTTTGACTCGCCGGCGGTGGCGTCGACTTCCGGGCGATCCATCAGTTCGACCAGTGCCATCGGCGCGTTGTCGCCGACGCGAAAGCCGAATTTCAGAATACGCAGATAGCCGCCGTTGCGCTTGGCATAACGAGGCCCGAGCTCATTGAAGACCTTCACGACCATATCGCGGTCACGAAGACGATCGAAGGCCAGACGACGATTGGCCAGCGACGGCTTCTTGCCGAGCGTGATGATCGGCTCGATGACCCGGCGCAATTCCTTGGCCTTGGGCAGCGTGGTCTTGATCATCTCGTGCTTGAGCAGCGAGACGGTCATGTTGCGCAGCATCGCCTGGCGATGGCTGCTGGTGCGGTTCAGTTTTCGAAGTCCGAGACGGTGACGCATGATTCTTTCCTTGGTATCGGCGCGGGATCAGGGGCGATCGAGGCCCGCAGGCGGCCAGTTCTCGAGCCGCATGCCGAGAGTCAGTCCGCGGGAGGCCAGCACTTCCTTGATTTCGTTGAGCGATTTGCGACCCAGATTGGGGGTCTTGAGCAACTCGTTCTCGGTGCGCTGGATCAGGTCGCCGATGTAGAAAATGTTCTCGGCTTTTAGGCAATTGGCTGAACGCACAGTCAACTCGAGGTCGTCGACCGGACGCAGCAGGATCGGATCAATCTGCGGCGAGCGACCGATGTTTGTGATCAGGCCGCCACTGACTCCGCCCATGTCCATCGAAGGCTCAGCGCCCTCAAGGGCCGCGAACACCGACAGTTGTTCGACCAGGATGCGAGCTGCCTGACGGACCGCCTCTTCCGGGGCGATGACGCCATTGGTTTCGACATCGATCAGCAGCTTGTCGAGGTCGGTCCGGTTTTCGACCCGGGCACTCTCGACCGCATAGCTCACACGGCGAACCGGCGAGAAAGAGGCGTCGAGCACGATCCGGCCGATGGTCTTGCTGTCGGACAGATTGCGCATCGTACCCGGCAGGTAGCCGCGGCCGCGTTCAACCTTGATCTGAATGTCGAGTTTGCCGCCCTGGGTCAGGTTGGCAATGACATGGTCGCCATTGATCAGTTCGACATCGTGCGGCAACTCGATATCCGACGCGAGGACCGGACCAGGACTTTCTTTTCGCAAGGTGAGGAACACGTCATCACGATTGTGCAGCTTGAAAACAATGCCCTTGAGATTTAAGAGGAGGTCGACCACGTCCTCGCGCAATCCATCGATGGTCGAGTATTCGTGAACGACACCGGTAATCTGAACTTCGGTCGGCGCATAGCCGACCATCGACGACAGGAGGACACGCCGCAAGGCGTTGCCCAGAGTATGGCCATAGCCGCGCTCGAACGGCTCCATCACCACGCGAGCGTGGGAGGCACCGAGTTGCTCGACTTCGACGATACGGGGCTTCAACAAAGAAGTCTGCATGGAATAGGGTTCCTGGATTAGCGCGAATACAATTCGACGATCAGGCTTTCGTTCACATCGGCGGCGATGTCGGAACGCTCGGGCACCGATCTGAAGATGCCTTCCATCTTGGTCTTGTCAACCGAGACCCACGACGGAAAGCCGCTTTGCTCGGCAAGACTCAGTGAATCCTGGACGCGAAGCTGCTTCTTGGCCTTCTCGCGGATCGTGATCACGTCGCTCGGACGGACCTGAACCGAAGCGATATTGACGGTCGAGCCGTTCAACGCGATGGCCTTGTGGCTCACCAGCTGGCGCGCTTCAGCACGAGTCGAGGCCAGACCCATCCGATAGACGACATTGTCGAGACGGCATTCGAGCAGTGCCAGCAGATTGGCGCCGGTGTTGCCCTTGCGACGCTCGGCTTCGGCAAAGTAGCGCCGGAACTGGCGCTCGAGGATGCCGTACATTCGCTTGACCTTCTGCTTCTCGCGAAGCTGCAAGCCGTAGTCGGACGTGCGTGAACCCGATGTCCGACCATGCTGGCCCGGTTTGCTGTCGAGCTTGCACTTGTCGGCAAGTGAGCGCCTCGCGCTCTTGAGAAACAGGTCTGTCCCTTCTCGCCGGGACAGTTTGGCTTTTGGTCCGGTATAGCGTGCCACGTGATGTTCTCTTTTCGAATACGCAGGCTAGCCTGCGGTTAGTCCACCCTGTGCATCGTTGCCGATGGGGTGAACGGTGGGCTTGATGAAAAACCGTCGGTCAGATCCGGCGCTTTTTCGGCGGCCGGCAGCCGTTGTGCGGCACCGGCGTCACATCGGCAATCGACATGATCTTGATGCCAAGGGCATTGAGCGCACGCACCGATGATTCGCGGCCGGGGCCGGGCCCCTTGATGCGCACATCGAGATTGCGAATCCCTTGTTCCTGAGCAGCGCGACCGGCAGTCTCGGCGGCAACCTGAGCCGCGAAGGGCGTCGACTTGCGTGAGCCCTTGAAGCCGGCACCGCCAGAGGTTGCCCACGACAGGGCGTTGCCCTGGCGGTCCGTGATCGTGATGATCGTGTTATTGAAGGACGCGTGGACGTGAGCGATGCCGTCCGAGACGTTCTTCTTGATCTTCTTGCGGACCCGGTTGCCCTGCTGCGAGCCCTGCTTTTGTGTGGCCATATCTTTTTGATCCGTTTGGTCGGTTTACTTCTTGAGCGCGATGCCGGCTTTGCGCGGACCCTTGCGGGTACGGGCATTGGTTTTAGTGCGCTGACCGCGCAAGGGCAGACCGCGGCGATGACGCACACCGCGATAACAGCCGAGGTCCATCAGTCGCTTGATCGACATCGTCACTTCGCGTCGCAGGTCACCCTCAAGGGTGAAGCGGTTGAGCTGATCGCGCAGCCGCTCAAGCTCGGGATCGGTCAGATCCTTGACCTTCTTGGTCAAGGGAATGCCCGCTGCCTCGCAGATCGCGCGTGCGCGCGGCCGGCCGATACCAAAGATGGCCGTGAGGCCGATCTCGGTGTGTTGACGATCAGGGACGTTGATGCCCGCAATACGTGCCATGCGAAACCCCTTAGCCTTGACGCTGCTTGTGACGCGGCTCGGTGCAGATCACTCTGACCACGCCGTGACGCTTGATGATCTTGCACTTCCTGCAGATCTTCTTGACGCTTGCTAGTACCTTCATGTCATTCCTCTATGCACCCGTCAGGTGCCATCGTCTTCGTTCGACCTGCTATGCAGGCCGTTCACTTTGCCCTGAACACAATCCGCGCTCGCGACAGGTCGTAGGGCGTGAGCTCTACTGTCACCTTGTCACCCGGCAAGATCCGGATGTAGTGCATCCGCATCTTTCCGGAGATATGCCCGAGCACCATATGACCGTTCTCCAGCTTCACGCGAAATGTTGCGTTGGGGAGGTTCTCGACCACCTCGCCCTGCATCTGGATCACATCGTCTTTCGCCATCCGGTCCTTCCTGTGGTCACCGCGTCGGCGGTGAGCCCATGCCCTTGAAGTTGGTCTTCTTGAGCAGGCTTTCGTACTGATGGGACATCAGGTATGCCTGTACCTGTGCCATGAAGTCCATGGTGACCACCACGATGATCAACAACGAGGTGCCGCCAAAATAAAAGGGGACATTCCAGCGCAGCACCAGAAACTCAGGCAACAGACAGACCAGCGTGATGTAGATCGCCCCAGCCATGGTCAGGCGCATCAGGATCTTGTCGACATACTTAGCGGTTTGCTCGCCCGGCCGGATTCCCGGTACGAAGGCGCCGCTCTTCTTGAGATTGTCGGCAGTCTCACGGCTGTTGAAGACCAGCGCGGTGTAGAAAAAACAGAAAAAGACAATCGCGATCGCATACAGCGCGATATAGACCGGTTGCCCTGGCGCCAGGGTCGCAGCAACGTCTTTCACGAAGCGCACCAGCGGACTGGTGACATCACCTGACGTGAACCACTGAGCGGCAGTTGCCGGAAACAGAATGATCGACGAGGCGAAGATCGGCGGAATGACGCCGGCCATGTTGAGCTTGAGCGGCAGGTAGGAGCTCTGCCCGCCGTATACCTTGTTGCCGACCTGACGCTTGGCGTAATTGATCGTGATGCGACGCTGCCCGCGCTCGACGAACACGACAAAGGCGGTCACCAGCACGACGACCGCAGCAATCAGCAGCGCCACGATCGGGCTCATCGAGCCGTTACGAACCAGCTCGCCCAGGCCGGCAATCGCGCCCGGAAGACCGGCAGCGATACCACCGAAGATGATGATCGAAATGCCATTGCCCAGACCGCGCTCGGTGATCTGCTCGCCAAGCCACATCAGGAACATGGTGCCGGTAACCAGCGACACCGCAGCGGTAAAGCGGAACATCAGACCCGGGTCAATGACGAGCCCTGGCTGGGCTTCGAGCGCCACGCTGATACCAAAGGCCTGGAAGGTGGCCAGACCAAGCGTGAACCAGCGGGTGTACTGGGTGATCTTGCGGCGACCTGCTTCGCCCTCTTTTTTCAGCGACTCGAGCTGGGGCACAACGACCGACAGCAGCTGCATGATGATCGATGCAGAGATGTAAGGCATGATCCCCAGAGCGAACACCGTAAAGCGCGACAGCGCACCACCGGAAAACAGGTTGAACAGACCGAGCACGCCACCCGACTGGCTCTTGAAGAGCTGGGCGAGTTGCTCGGGGTCGATGCCAGGCACAGGAATGTGTGCGCCAACCCGGTAGACCACGAGCGCCAACAGCAGAAAGACAAGCCGGCGTTTCAAGTCGCCGAACTTGCCTGCCTGCTTGATCTGTGCGGTGGGGCTTTTGGCCAAGGGGTCAGGTCCTGTTGAGGTCGATAAGAGTTGATCGCGGTGATCAGGCGACCGAGCCGCCGGCTGCCTCAATGGCCGCCTTGGCACCCTTGGTCACGCCCAATCCGCGCAGCACAACCTTGCGCTCGATGGTGCCCGATAGAATCACTCGCGCCCTCAGCGACAACTGCGAGATCACGCCTGCCGAGATCAGTGCCAGCAGATCAATCTCTTCGCCAGCCATCTTCTGCAGATCAGACAATCGGACTTCACCAACCGTCCCGGCTGCCAGCGACTTGAAACCGCGCTTGGGCAGACGACGCTGAAGGGGCATCTGGCCGCCTTCGAAGCCGACCTTGTGAAATCCGCCTGAACGCGATTTCTGGCCCTTGTGACCACGGCCGGCCGTCTTGCCCAGGCCGGAACCGATGCCGCGACCAACGCGCTTTCTCGGATGCTTGCTGCCCTCGGCGGGCTTGATGTCATTCAATCGCATGTCAGGCCTCGACCTTCACAAGGTAGGACACCTTGGTGATCATCCCGCGCACTGCCGGAGTGTCTTCGAGTTCGCGGGACTGGTTGATCTTCTTCAGGCCGAGTCCAAGCACGGTCTGGCGATGGGAATCGCGCGTACCGATCGGACTGCGGACCAGGGTGACCTTCAGGGTCTTCTTGCTCATGGCTTGGTCCCCGGCGCTCAGCCGAGGATCTCCTCGACGGTCTTGCCACGCTTGGCCGCAATTTCGGCCGGCGTGCTCATGTGGGTGAAGGCATCGAGCGTGGCTCGAACCATGTTGTAGGGGTTGCTCGACCCGTGGCTCTTGGCGACGACGTTGCTCACGCCCATCACCTCGAAAATCGCGCGCATCGGGCCGCCGGCAATGATGCCGGTACCTTCTGCTGCCGGTGCGATGTAGACACGTGCCGCACCATGACGACCGGTGACGGGATGCTGAAGCGTGCCGTTGCGCAGCGAGACGCGGACCATCTTGCGACGTGCCTCATCCATCGCCTTTTGCACCGCTACCGGCACCTCACGCGACTTGCCTTTGCCCATGCCGATGCGGCCATCGCCATCGCCGACCACGGTCAGGGCAGCGAAGCCGAGGATCCGACCGCCCTTGACGACCTTGGTCACGCGATTGACCGCGATCATTTTTTCTTTCAGTCCGTCGTCGCGCTGTTCGGCACCGACTCTTGCCTGGATCTTTGCCATCCTGGATTTTCCTTAAGGTGCCGTGTCAGAACTTGAGACCGGCTTCACGAGCCGCGTCTGCAAGCGTCTTGACCCGACCGTGATAGCGGTAACCGGCTCGGTCAAAGGCGACCGACTGAATGCCGGCAGCCAAGGCCTTCTCGGCGAGCCGCTTGCCGACCAGAGCAGCCGCTGCGGTATTGCCGCCTCGCCCGGTCTGACCTGCCAGCTGCGCACGCACCTCGGTCTCGAGGGTCGATGCCGATACCAGCACCTTGTCGCCGGTCGCGGCGACGATGTTGGCGTAAATATGCAAATTGCTGCGAAAGACCGTAAGCCGGTCGACCCGCAATTCGGCGATTTTGTGTCGCGTCTGCAGTGACCGGCGCAGACGGGATTGCTTCTTGTCCATGTTCGTCCTGCGGCTCGGTTACTTCTTTTTGGTTTCCTTGATGACCACAACCTCGTCCGAATACCGCACGCCTTTACCCTTGTAGGGCTCTGGCGGCTTGTATGCCCGGACTTCGGCAGCGATCTGGCCGACTTTCTGCTTGTCGGCACCCTTGATGAGAATCTCGGTCTGAGTCGGTGTCTCGCACTTGACGCCTTCCGGCATCTGATGCGCCACCGGGTGCGAAAACCCTAATGACAGGTTAAGCGTTGCACCCTGAGCCTGGGCACGATAGCCCACGCCGACCAAAGTCAGCTTGCGCTCGAAACCCTTGCTCACACCCACAACCATATTGGCCACCAGCGCACGAAACGTGCCGCTCAAGGCCGCTGCAGCGGTGGTCTCACCCACTGCAGAAATCTTCAATTCTGCGCCGTCGCGATTGATCGCGACCAGCGGATTGATCGTTTGCGTCAGGGTACCCAGAGGGCCCTTGGTAGTAATCACGCCATTGGCGATCTGAACATCGACTCCCGACGGCACTGCGATCGGCATACGTGCAACTCGTGACATACGCCCTCCCTTAGGCCACGTAGCCGATGACTTCGCCGCCCAGACCCGTCTGACGGGCCCGGCGATCGGTCATCACGCCTTTGGACGTCGTGACGATGGCCACACCCAGTCCATTGAGGACCTGGGGCAGACTGTCACGGCCCTTGTAAATACGCAGACCCGGGCGCGATACGCGCTCGAGACGCTCGATCACCGGGCGGCCTGCGTAGTACTTGAGTTGAACCTCAAGCGTCGGCTTGCCTTCTTCGCCCTTGATCTGGAAACCATCGATGTAGCCTTCATCTTTCAAGACGGCCGCAATCGCCACCTTGATCTTCGAAGACGGCATCGCCACCGTCTGTTTGTCGACGCGCTGCGCGTTGCGGATGCGCGTGAACATGTCGGCGATCGGGTCGCTCATGCTCATGTGATGTCGCTCCTTACCAGCTCGCCTTGGTCATGCC
>CAIVAS010000197.1 GCA_903903975.1 uncultured Burkholderiales bacterium | reverse complement strand
TGACGCGCACTGGCTGATCGACATCAATTTCTGGGGCGTGGTCAATGGCAGCCGGCTCTTTTTGCCGCTGCTGCAGGCGCGCCCCGGCAGCACGATCGTGAATCTGTCGAGCGTGTTCGCGATGATTTCGGTGCCGACCCAGTCGATGTACAACGCCAGCAAGGCGGCGGTGCGGGCGTTTTCGGACGCAATGCGCGAGGAGATCCGCGACAGCCGCGTCAATGTGCTGTGCG
Source organism: uncultured Burkholderiales bacterium (assembly GCA_903903975.1). Taxonomy (GTDB): domain Bacteria; phylum Pseudomonadota; class Gammaproteobacteria; order Burkholderiales; family Burkholderiaceae_E; genus UBA4615. Next base: position 2,213 of record CAIVAS010000197.1, on the reverse strand, counting down.
TGCATCCGGGCGGCATCAAGACCCGGATCGCCGAGCAGTCGCGTCTGGGCGACTACTCGAGCATGGCCACCTCGCCCAAGGCTCTGCATGCGCAGTTCGACAAGATGGCCCGCACCAGCGCGCCGCAGGCGGCCGCGGTCATCGTGAAGGCCCTGCTGGCCGGCAAGACGCGGGTCCTGATCGGTGCCGACGCCCGCATCGGCGATCTGCTGTTCAGGCTGGTGCCAACGCGGGCCTCGGCCTGGCTGGCCACGCTGGCCCGGCGACAGATCGCGCGTCGGCGGTCGGCTGCGCAACGATGAGCGCCAGGCGGGTGAGGTGGTGATTGCGCCGGTGATTGCGCTGATCGATGCGCCGATGACGGCGACGAAGGTGCGCGCATGACTGCCAAGGCCGCGTCGAAGCGCCGCATCGGCTGGGCAACAGGCATCGGGCTGGTGGTTCTGGCGACGGCGCTCGGCCTGGGCAGCGCCTGGCTGGTGCTCAAGCGCGGCGATGCTTTCGGCGCGAGCGCGGGGCCCTGGCGGGCCAATCTGCTGGCCGGCAGCGCCGATGCCAACCTCTATTCTCGCGCCCGCGTGGCGGTTGGCGGGCTGCTGGCGTTGAATCGCGCCGAGACCATGTACTACGTCGCCGCCACCGACTCCGATGGCCAGGCGCTGCAGTCGCGCTGCAGCTACCGGGTGAGCGGGCCGCCGCCCAAGGCCCGCTGGTGGAGCCTCACCGCCTATGCCGAGGACTACTACCTGTTTCCCAATGAGCAGCGTCGCTACAGCGTCAATGGTCTGAACGCACTCATCGATGAAAAGGGCGCATTTGCGCTGATCAGCGGCCCGACGGACCCTGGCCTGGCGGGCGTGCCCTGGCTGCCCACGCCCGGCGACCGTGGCCTGATGTTCACGCTGCGGGTCTACAACCCCGACGGCGCGCTGCAGGCCGCCCCGGCGTCGCTTGAAGCGCCGCGCATCGAGCGACTGGCAGGCTGCACATGACCCAGGCGCAATCCTCGGCACTCGCGAGCAGCCGCAGGCGTCTGTGGGCCTGGCGAATCGGCGCCACGCTGGCACTGGCGGGCGCGGTGCATGTTTTAGCGGTGTGGGCGCTGCCTCGAGTGATCATGGGCCGTGTGCTGTCGGCCGCGCAGCCCGAGAGAACCAGCGGGGTCTTTCTGCCGCCGATGACCGATGCCTCGCAGCGTCGCATCGTCATGCCCAGCCCCGATCTGCTCTATGCCACCTGCGCCTTTGATGTCAGCACACAGCCCTTGCGCATCCGGGCCGACCCGAAGGCACCCCGCTACTGGTCGATTGCGCTCTATGCCGACAACTCCGACAACTTCTTTGTGATCAATGATCGCGACGCCGCCGGCAAGCCGGTCGATATCGTGCTGATCGGCCCGAAAGCCTATGCGCAAGCGCCGATGCTGCCGGTGGGCGCGAACGTGATCGATGCGCCGTCGTCGCGCGGCCTGCTGCTGATGCGCGTGCTGGTGGCCGACTACGCCGCCGAGCGATCAGCGGTCGAAGCGGCACGCGCGTCGCTCAGTTGCGAAGCCTTGCGCTGAGCGCCCCACGTAGCGAGACACCATGGCCCCGCAAACTTTTCAGATCACGGTGATCGGCTCGGTCTGGGCCGCGTTCGCGCTGGCCGAGATGCTGCAGGGCCGATTCCTGGCGCGCGAATCGACCCGCGAAGACGTGCGCCTTGAGATCGCGGTCACGCTGATGTTTCCGCTGATCTCGGTGGCGGTGCTCAGCACATCGGGCGCACTGTGCGCCTGGCTGATGCCGGCGCAGCGCAATGCGCTCGCCGACTGGCCGTGGTGGCAGATGCTGCTGGTGCTGCTGGTGGCCGACGATCTGACGCAGTACTGGTGGCACCGGCTGAGCCACACCTCGGTGATGTGGCCGCTGCATCGCGCGCATCATTCGGCGGGCTACATGAGCGTGCGGCTGGTCTATCGCAACAATGCCTTCTATTACGCGCTGATGCCCGGCATCTGGCTGTCGGGCGCGCTGCTTTTTCTGGGATTCGGCTGGGTCTATGCGGTCTATAGCATCGTCAAGGTCTCGGTGATCATCGGCGCACATTCGTCCATCCGCTGGGATCAGTGGCTCTACCGCACACCCTGGCTCAGCCCGCTGGCCTGGGTGCTCGAGCGAACCATCTCGACGCCGGCCACCCACTTTGCCCACCATGCACTGAGGCAGGAC
>CAIVAS010000196.1 GCA_903903975.1 uncultured Burkholderiales bacterium | reverse complement strand
CGTGACATCGACAACTTTCACCCTGAGTACGTCGATGTGGTCATGTTGCTGCGGACACTACTGAACACCTACGCCCCCCAAGCCGAGCGCCTTGGACTGCGCTGCCGTATTCGGCTTCCTTTGACCCCGTTGATGATTTTGAGCAACCGACAGTCGCTCTTTCGTGTGATCGGCAATCTGGTCGCAAACGCGATCAAGTTCACCCCGGCAAAACCGGACTGGGCAGGTGGGGTGTTGATCGCTGCATCAGTGCGAGACGGCGCCTGTCGCATCGAGGTGATCGATACCGGCATCGGAATCAGTTCAGAGAAGATCGACGAAATCTGGCTGCCCTACCATCAGCTGAACTCCGATCAGCAGGATCGGACGAGCGGGCTCGGCTTGGGACTCTTCCTGGTGCGACGTATCGTTGAAAAGTTGCCGGGTCATAAGATTTCAATCAGCTCGCGTCTTGGCCGTGGCACGCGGTTCACGCTGACCATTCCGTACGAGCCGGATACGACCGGCTCAGTCAAAGCAATCCAGCCTTGGACGACTGAGCACCGGCTCGATGACGCTGCCTTTGAGTCGCTCAGAGGCGCCTATGTGCTGCTTCTCGAAGACGACCGCGAGGCGCGGGCGGCGATCTGTGATCTGCTGGAGGATTGGGGCGTCATCGTCTCATCCGGCCCCAGCATGGAAACGCTCAAAGCGTCGCATGATGGCTCTGATCGAATAGTTGATGCCGTCGTCAGTGACTACGCGTTGCAGTCGGGTCTGAATGGCCTGGACGCTTTCGAGTCGATCGATGCGTGGCTTGGCTACTCGCCCAAGCGCGTGCTGATCACAGGGGCAGACTTGACCGGCAACCCTCGGATTCTTGCATCGCCTTCGATCACGGTATTGCGCAAGCCCTTTGCGCCGTCGGCACTCGCGAGCCACTTGCTTGCCGCAGTTGATTCGAACAGAAGGTTGGAGGCGGGTTGACCTGCGCGCCCTATGGCAAGCGAGTGATTAAAGGTCGGATGCAGCCAAGCAGCAGACCGACAGTTCGGCGTAGCCCACACCCTCTTCAGACTTGTTTCAGTCGTTCGCCGTTCCCGTTCGACCGGCGGCTACCGACCCGAAGCGGTCCTCGAGTCGGCTGATCTCGACGCCGCGAAGCGGACGTTCAAAGGCCTTTCGGCGCTTGCCTCAGCAAGACAGCCAAAGAATACTTTTGGCGACTGGAATTTGGCGCTTCAGGGCGAAGTGCCGCCAGGCACTGCGGGCGCCGGAGCGATGAACAGCCGCGGGTCGAACTTGAACGGGTGGCGCTCGATGTGGAGGGTGACAGTGGCGTACGCAGGGTGCGCGGGGTTGAGCAGCAGGTTCCGCTCGGCGGGCTCGACGTAGGACGGCACCCATAGCCCCAGGCTCGCGCCCGAGGCAACCCAGGTGTTGCCGATGGTCTGGGTGGCCGTCTCGTCGTCGCGCCAATCCGCGGGCAGGCCCAGCGTCTCGACCTCGATCAGGGAGGTGGGCGCGGGAATCTCCAGCCGCATGAGCGCCTGATTCTTGGGGTTGGCGCCGTTGGCGTGCACGCGCTTTTCGAGCTGGCACAGGGCCCGGCTCGATCCGCAGTAAACGACCTGGTTGAGCCCCTTGGTGTGCCAGCGGCCATTGCCCTGCGTCGAGCCGTAGCCCAGACTCATGAGCAGGACGTTGAGCGCTGGTGCCGGCGTGTCGCAGTAGCCGATGCGGTAGACCGTGGTCAAACGACGCCACCGTACTTGACTGCGTTGAGGATGTCCTTGACGCGCTCGGCGCCAAAACCGGACTTGGCGCAGTCCAGGGGCGTCTCCCCGTCGAGCATTGGGTGTGGCTGCTGCAGCCATGCGGCCGCTTCTTCATCAGTCTCGAAGGTGTCGCGTGCCATCGCGTCGAGCTCGAGCAGGCGCAGCATGCTCTCAGCTGCGTAGGTCGGAAGCACGTCGTCCTTGGCCACCTTGCGGTTGGCCGTGGCGCGGTCCATTCCCAGGACACCCGCGGCCGCGCCCTTGCCGATGCCCAAGTGGTCGCTAAGCGGCTCCAGGCTGCGGCTAGGGATGCCCAATTTGACAATGATGTAGGCTTCCTTGGCCGACAGGTGGTCAGGGATCGTGAAGAACTCGGCAGAAGACTTGCGGTGCAGGCGCGCCTGCCGACCAAGCATTGAGTCGATCTTGGACGCCCTCACGACGCCCTTGGCGGCAGCCTTGCCGCCCGCCCGCGGTGCCGGACCCCCCTCGTTGTTCGTGATGTTGTTGTCGCCGTGCTCGATGTGTGCACCGCCGACCTTGGACAGGACAATCGACCAGAGGTCGTGCAGCGGGGAAGCAGAGGTCGAGGACATGAGGAACTCCGGCATTGCGTTCATTTGATACATCAGATTAGCGCATTTGCGCCATCGTGTCCATGAGCTGTCCGTGCGCCAGGGGCTAAAGCCGCCCGTTGCCCTCGACCGCTTCTGGCCGG
>CAIVAS010000195.1 GCA_903903975.1 uncultured Burkholderiales bacterium | reverse complement strand
GACGACCCGCAGCGATCAACTGCACCGCCGCCACCTTGAACTCCTCGGTGTATCTCGCCTTCGCAATCCGCTTCATCCATCACCTCCGGTATCGCCATATTTTGCTCTACCGTCGGTATCCGAAAATCAAAGGGAAGCTCAGGCGGCAACCAAGCCCACTGCGATGCCTTTGGCAAATTGACTGCGATCGAGGTGTCTCACCATGTACTTCTGAGTCAATGTGCCGTCGTCCCGGTCGATAACCTATGCGTGGCGCATTCTATCGATATGCGACTTCACCGCCTCGAAGGGTATTCGCCGGTGCGCACGCTAAAACGGCCGGTCGTGCACAAGTCAGGCGGCATGAACTTGCCGCGAAACTTGTGCCGCGTCGGCCGAAGGCTCAGACAATGAGCGCTTATTTTTTCATTGCGTCGCTTGGCTTGGCCATGCCGTCTTTTCCCATCGCGTCCTTGGACATGCTGTCCTTTGCCATGGGGTCCTTTTTCATCGCGTCCTTGCTCATGGCGTCCTTGGACATGCTGTCTTTCGCCATGGAATCCTTCTTCATGCTGTCCTTCGCCATCGCATCGGTAGGCATGGCGTCTTTTTTCATGGTGTCCTGAGCAAAGGCCGCAGGCGCGGCCAGAATGACAGCGAGGGACAGCAAGCTTGCATGGAGCTTATTCATCGTGAGTTCCTTTGAGAGTTGGTGCATGGGGCAAAAATGCCGAGTTATCGCAAACCGTTGAGCGGCAAGCCGCTCAACTGCCTCCGAACCAGTTGTACCCCTGGTCTTCCCAGTAACCGCCGGGGTAGGTATTCGTCACAAAAATTGCCTGCACATGCTTGGGATTTTTGTATCCCAGCTTGGTCGGCATTCGCAGCTTCATCGGAAAGCCGTATACAGGCGGAAGCTGCTGCCCGTCATAGGTGAGCGCAAGAATCGTCTGCGGATGCAGCGCCGTGGGCATATCGATGCTGGTGTAGTAGTCGTCAGCACATTTGAAGCCAACATACTTCGCACTCAGATCGGCGCCAACCCGAGACAGAAAGCTTGCAAATGAGACGCCTCCCCATTTGCCGATCGCACTCCAGCCCTCGACGCAGATATGGCGTGTGACCTGCTCGATCTGCGGCATGGCCCGCAATTCCGGCAGCGCCCACTTGCGCTTGTCCGTAACAAGCCCGCTGACCTCCAGCCTGAAGCTGCTCTGATCGACCTTTCGCACTTCACTCTCCCCGTAGTAAGCATTGAAGGGGAATGGGCGCGTGATCATTGAATCGGGATAGGTCGGCGCAAGACGGCGGGGATTGAAGAGCCACCCCTGTACGTCGTCGTTGATGCGCGAGATGCGGGCGAGCGCCTTTTGCACATTCTCGTCATCGTCGAGTGCGCAGCCAGTGAGCATTGCCACGCCGCCGAGCGTCAGCGACCGTCGCAAAAACGCTCGTCGACTCGCGTTGCCTGCGGCGTGATTGAGACGATCGACTGCCTCCCTGACGATCGAATCGCCATTCGTGACGACGGGTCCCTGGGCATTGATTTTCATTGCCGTTTCTCCTGGGTTTCTCAACGACCGCGAACCATGTAGACCAGCGTGCGCGGCACGAGAGCCACCATCACCAGATGAATCGCAACAAACGCTGCCAGGCCCGCCATGGCGGCGAAGTGAACAAGGCGCGCACCTTCGTAGCCGCCAAGCAACTCGCGCACGATCGGAAACTGCACCGACTTCCACAGCACGAGCCCAGAGGCCACGATCAATACGCTGTCGAGCATCACGAACAGATAGGCGAGGCGCTGAACCATGTTGTACCGACTCGGATCGGCATGCGTCAGTTGCCCCCTCAGCGCTGCGAGAAAGTCAGCGGTCAGGCCCTTTATCGACAAGGGGAAAAATTTCCGACCAAGCCGCGCACTGGCCAGATTCATCGCCAGATAAAGGAGCCCATTGATCGCCAGAATCCACATTGCTGCAAAATGCCATTGCAGCGCGCCGCCAAGCCAGCCACCGAGGGTGATGCCGGTGGGGATCGAAAACCCGAGAAACGAGGTGGCGTTATAGATCCGCCAGCCACTCATCATCAGAACAACGACTGCCAGAGCATTGAGCCAGTGCGTGATTCGCAGCCATACAGGATGAATCGACGGGTGTGCAGCGTTCATGAGAGTCCTTTCACGACAGATTCGAACAAAGCTGTGCAATGGGGTGCTGCGCCTGGGGCTTGCCTCGTTGCTTTCTGTCTTGTAGTTCGCTCGCCAATCGCATCGGGTTACAGTCGGCATGACTATTTTTTATAAAAACTTTTCACCCGCGCTGTAACCAATCGGACGCATGAACCGAACCCAACAAGGAGCAGACGCGCTTGCAGCCACCGAAGCGAGGCTGCGGGCGCTGCTGATCAAGGGCCTGGATGGCGACGCCGATGCCTATGGCCTTTTTCTGCAAGCACTGAGTGCGCACTTGCGAGCCTATTTGAGAAGACGGCTCTTTCCGTTTCCAGCCGATGTGGAGGACGTCTTGCAAGAAGCATTGCTCGCGGTGCACAACCAGCGACACACCTATCTGAGCGACCAGCCCTTGACGGCATGGGTGCATGCGATTGCGCGATACAAGCTCATCGACTGGTTTCGTTCGCATGCATCGCGCGAGGCGCTGCATGATCCGCTGGACGATGATCTCGAAGTCTTTTCAGTGTCTGACACCGACGCTAGCGACGCACGCAAGGACCTTAAGCAGTTGCTTGCGGGCTTACCCGAACGCCAGCGCCTGCCGATCGTGCATGTAAAACTCGAAGGCTTGAGCGTGCTTGAGGCCGCTGAGCTCACCGGCATGTCTGCGTCAGCCATCAAGGTCGGCATCCATCGTGGTCTGAAGGCCTTGGCCGACAAAGTCAGGAAAAGTCGATGAAGACCGAAGAGCTGATTTCCCTGCTCGCGAAAGACCTTGCGCCCGTGCCGAGGAACAGCGTGAACCAGCGCTTTGCCAAAGCGCTGGCCTGGGGTTTCCCGCTTGGCTTGGCGGTCATGATCATCGTCTACGGATTGCGTCCCGATCTGGATCAGGCTGTGTTTGGCTGGAGCCTCTGGCTCAAGCTCATCTTTACGGGCAGCCTTGCACTGGCAGGTTTTGTTGCCACTCAGCGGCTATCCAGACCTGGCGTTGCACTGGGTCGAGTCTGGTTGGCACTCACTGCACCGCTAGCAATGCTGTGGCTGATCGCAGGCGCAGTGCTCTACAACGCTGCCCCAGCCGAGACGACAACGTTGATTTTTGGCAGCACCTGGAAGACCTGCGCACTGAACATCGGACTGATCTCGGTGCCGTTACTGGCTGCAACCATCTCGTGCGTGAGGGGCCTCGCCCCAACGCGTGCAGCACTCGCCGGTGCCAGCGCCGGGCTGCTCGCAGGAGCCCTCGCAACGCTTGCCTACGCATTGCATTGCCCGGAATCTGCTGTGCCTTTTGTAGCGATCTGGTACGTGCTGGGGCTGAGCTTACCCACGATTACAGGTGCCTTACTCGGGCCGTGGATGTTGCGCTGGTAGGCCCGCTCGATCGGATCATTACCGACGAAACCGCAGGTCAGTCCTGTTGATCGCTGCACTTACAAGTCGGCGAAGAAATCTCTCCAAAAATAGTTGGCCGGCGCTGTAACCCGCGGCCGGGTTCTGGCGAACTAGAGGGCAACACAGGAGGACAACATGAGAACCATGAAGCCAATTGCCACTATCAGCAGGCTGCGCCGTGTCGGGTTGTTATCGCTCTTGCTGCTTGTTGCGGCCATTGCTTGGCGTACCGCACCCGGTCATGCGGCCGAAGCCGCCGTCGTCATCCCGGCGCCCACCGATATTGCTGCTCCCTTGGTTGGCACTCCCACCTCTCAGACTGCGGTGTTTGCCGGCGGCTGCTTTTGGGGCGTGCAAGGCGTGTTCCAGCATGTCAAAGGTGTGACCCGTGCGGTCTCGGGTTACGCAGGCGGTGATTCCCGGATGGCGAACTACGCTGCGGTCGGCTCTGGCAACACGGGGCATGCCGAGGCCGTGCGCATCAGCTTTGATCCGCGGCAGGTCACTTACGCGCAGTTGCTGCAAATCTATTTTTCGGTTGCGCATGACCCAACACAACTTAACCGCCAGGGGCCGGACAGCGGCACCCAATACCGCTCAACCATATTTGCGCAAAATGCCGACCAGGATCGCGTGGCCCGGGCCTACATCACGCAACTGGACAAGGCGCGTGTTTTTAGTCAACGCATTGCGACGACGGTCGAGCTGAACAAGCCGTTTTTCGACGCTGAGCCGTATCACCAGGACTATCTGACGCTGAACCCCCGTCAGCCCTACATCGTGTTCAATGATCTGCCCAAGATCGAGAACCTTAAAACCGTGTTCCCAGAGCAGTACCGGGCAACACCTGTGCTGGTTGGCAAGAACCGCTAAGCCAGTAAACGCACGCTGTTCTTCGAGCAGACGATGAAGCGCTGCTCGGACATAACCGCCCGCGCCCACGCTCACGCCTTGAGTTCCGCAACCAAAGAGTTTCAGATTTTCCACCAACCTATACGGATATCTCCGATGAAATTTGCAAAAACCGCCGCCCTGTTTGCGTTGTCCTCGATGATGTCGTTCGCGATGGCCGGTGACATCAAACCGTTCGACCAAGGCACCTTCGACAAGTTGACCCAAGAGGGCAAGCCCGTGGTGCTGGACATCAGCGCGCCATGGTGCCCGACCTGCAGGGCGCAAAAGCCGATCATCGAAAGTCTGATGAAGCAGCCCGCCTATCAGGATGTGACCTTAATGACGCTGGACTTCGATACTGACAAGCCAACCCTGAAGAAGTTCAAGGTGACGATGCAAAGCACGCTGGTGGCCTTCAAGGGGGACAAGGAAGTGGGCCGTTCCACGGGTGACTCAACGCCTGCAGGACTTGAAGCCCTCGTGAAGAAGACGATGAACTGATGGCGTTCGGCCTCGGCTCCTACGGATTTGGGTTTCTGGCTGGGCTTTTGTCGACACTGTCGCCCTGCGTGCTGCCGATCATTCCGATCTTGCTGGGGTCGGCCACCAACGCCCACCCGCGGGCGCCGATGGCCTTGGCTGGCGGCCTCGCCATCTCCTATGCGCTGATCGGAACTGGTCTGGCCTGGGCCGGATCAGCGCTTGACCTTGACGTTTCACTGTTTCGCAGCGTCGGCGCAGTCATCCTCGGCCTTCTTGGTCTGGTGCTCGTGTCGGGCAGCTTGCAGCAGCGTTTTGCGGTTGCCACCGCGGGCATCGGCAATGCCGGAAACAACCTGATTTCAAGAATGTACCTCGATGGGTTGTTCGGCCAATTCGCGATAGGGCTGGTGCTGGGCGTGGTGTGGAGCCCGTGCGTGGGCCCGACATTGGGTGCAGCAGTAGTGCTCGCCAGCCAGGGCACGCAATTACTGCAGGTTGCCCTGCTCATGGGAATCTTTGGCATCGGCGCGGCTTTGCCCATCGTGGTGCTGGCTTATGTCTCGCGCAGCGCCATGATGAAGATGCGCGGCAAGCTGATGCACGCGGGCAAGATCGGAAAAATGATCCTCGGTGCGGTGATGATCGCCCTGTCAGCCCTGATTTTGTCGGGGACAGACAAGTCGGTCGAATCTTGGTTGGTGGATCACTCGCCGGCCTGGCTTACCGGTTTGACAACGCGCTTTTGAATTTCTTGTCTGAACGTCAAGCGAATGGTTGGGTGCGTCTGACGGTAATCCCCAATAGCCGATCGCGAACGCCTCGATCTCACCCTGATCGATCCCGCCTATCGCCCTTCGGCTCTTGGTCAAAAAATAAATTTTCCCGCTTCGCGAAACCAACGAGTCTTGCACTCGCTGATCGAGCCCTCACCAGGACTCGCGCTTGCTGCGGTTCTTCAGACATTCGTGGCGGAATGAGAGGGATTCGAACCACCGGTGGGCTCTCACCCACAACAGTTTTCAAGTTCTCTGCTATTTCTACTGGGTAACTTAGCCGAACCAACTGGCTTGGAAGCCCGGCAATGCCATGTTCGTTTTGCGCAATGCGGAGATCAGATTGCGTCGCTGAACGTCTACCTGTGACTTCGGTTTGAGCTTCGTCAGGATTAACGAACATCAACCTCCGATGATATCAATGATATCATTTCGATCGGAGGTACCAACATGCCAGACCTACTCGTTCGCGGTGTCGATGAAGTGCTTGTCAGGGCGCTCAAAGAGCGTGCCGGTGCGAACGGCCGAAGCGCTGAGGCCGAGCATCGGGAGATCCTCGCTGAGGCGCTTGCGCGGCCACGCAAGCGCGCTCTGGCGGAGTTGCTGGCGTCGATTCCCGACGTGGGCACTGACGCTGACTTCCAGCGATTCGTGTCTGAGAGATCGCCAGGTGTATTTGATTGATACCAACGTCATCAGCGAAGCTGGCAAAAAGTCTCGAACGAACCCTGGTGT
>CAIVAS010000194.1 GCA_903903975.1 uncultured Burkholderiales bacterium | reverse complement strand
GGCACGCTGCAGGTGTTTCGCAACCAGGCGCAGCGACTCGCGATCGACAAGGACGTGCAGGTGCTGCGCGCAGCCGGTGTGCCTTTCGAGCTGCTCGAGCCCGGCGAGCTGGCCCGCGTGGAGCCGGCGCTGGCCGCCGTCGCCGGCGATCTGACCGGCGGACTGCGACTGCCCGGCGACGAGACCGGCGACTGCCGGCTGTTCACCGAGCGGCTTGCCAAGGCGGCGAGCCTGCTGGGCGTGCGCTTCCTGTATGAGCGCGACATCGGGCGCATCGAGCTCGGTGGCAGCCGGATCGCCAGTGTCACGGTGAGCGGCGCCGAGGGCGAGCAGGCGCTGAGCGCCGACCACTACATCATGGCCGCCGGCAGCTATTCGCGCGGGCTGCTCGAGCCGCTGGGGCTCGATCTGCCGGTATATCCGCTCAAGGGTTATTCGCTCACGGTGCCGATCACCGATGCGTCCCGGGCGCCGGTCTCCACCGTGATGGACGAGACCTACAAGGTCGCGGTGACCCGCTTCGATCAGCGCATCCGGATCGGCGGCATGGCCGAGGTCGCCGGCTTCGATCTGCGGCTCGATCCGCGCCGACGGGCGACCCTCGAGCATGTGCTGAAGGGGCTTTTCCCGCTCGCCGCCGACCTCTCGAGGGGCGAGTTCTGGACCGGTCTGCGCCCGATGACCCCCGACGGCACACCGATCGTCGGCCCGACCCGCCTGCCCAATCTGTGGCTCAACACCGGTCACGGGACGCTGGGCTGGACCATGGCCTGCGGATCGGCAAGGCTGCTGGCCGATCTGATGACAGGCCGCCCAACCGACATCAGCCCGCAGGGGCTGGGCATCGACCGCTATTGACCGACGGGCCGCACCGGGTCTGGTGTCGCCATCGATCGGGCCTGAGCCCGACACACACGATCAGGGATTTCGCGCCAGCATCCTGATATCGCCGTACCAGGCGCGGACCTGCTGGCGGGTGTTGTCGCTGTCGGTCACGACTGCCACACCGATCAGGCGACCGGGCGCCACGCCATAGGCGCGCTCGAAATCGGCCACGATATCGCGCCGGTAGTCGCGCCACTGCCGCACGCCGCCTGCGCCGCTCTCGATCACGATCTTGCGGATGCGGGTGGTGTGCGCGTTGACGACCACCGACTCGGCGGCGCGCCGGTTGTCCCAGACATACATCAGCGTTGCGTAGGGCAGGTCGTGTCCACCCAAAAGCTTGACCCGCTCGAAGAACATCTGCTCCTCGATCGGCAGCTTGTCGATATCCCCGTCAAAAGCCAGCACCAGCCGCACCGGCGAGTCGTCGACCGAGCGATCGCCGACATCTGCACCGTCGATGGTGGCGTCCACGCGCCAGCGCCACTCGACAATCGGCCGACTCTGTGGGTCGGCATCGAGCCGGTACTTCAGCCCTGAGATCGATGAGTCGGCAAGCGCCTCGAGCACCTGTTCCTGACCGAATGAGACCAGCGTGTATTGGGTTGGGCGCTTGGAGATGTGAAACCGCCAGTCGCTCCAACCATCCGGCGAGGGCACTTTGGTCAGCGTCGAAAACAGCGCGACCGTCTGGGCAGGCGGGGAGGCGCCTGCGACCGCCCCTGATGCGGCGCCCGGCGGCGTCCTTGCAGCCGAGCCGCTCATCACACCGCCACCCACACACGCGACAAGGCCTGCGCAGGCCATCAATCCGGCTGCCAGCCCGATCACCCTCGTCCGTCTCACCCTCATCGCGACTCCTGATTCACGCCAGACGACTGCCCGGACAGCGACCCGCAGACAAAAAGCCCTTTCCTATCAGCCAGCTTACGCCCGCCTCCCTGGGATAAGCGAAATACCCCGCTTGGATGCCGGTATTCATGCGACCGCAAACCTTGAATCGGTCGACACTGGCGCGACACTGTAACGATACATTTACGTCACAATCGTGAGACCGAAGACCGGGATGACTTCTTCAACCATCACTTCCGTCACTGTTCAGAAAAGCGCACTGGCCTCGCTGGTCATCGCGCTTGGCGGTCAGATCGCAACCATCGCCGGCGCCAGCGCCAGCTGGATCGCGTGGCTGTCGCTGGCAGTCGGTGGGGTTGCCGCCGCACTCGCAACCGGCGCGCTGATCATGCAGCATCGCGGCCGACCCGCCGATGCCGACACGGCATCCGGCCCAGGTCAGACCCAGGACGCGACCTTCGATGCGCTGGCCGCGCGCCTGAACGAAGCCCTGGCGCTATGGCAAAAACACCTGCAGACCGCGCAGGAGCAGACCCGCGAGGCGACCGACAAACTGCTTGGCGGCTTCGTGTCGATCATGCAGCAGCTCGATCAGATCATCGAGACCGGCAACGACGCCGGTCAATCCCAGGGCAAGGACACCCGCGCCCAGGTCCTGATCGAAGCCGAAGTCGACCTCAAGGCGCTGCTGGCGTCGCTGGACGAAACCCTGCACTCCAAGGACCGGGTGCTCGGCACGATCCGCGAACTCGACGGCGCATCCCGAGGGCTTCTGGGTCTGGCCGATGTGGTCGAAAAGATTGCGCGGCAGACCAATCTGCTGTCGCTCAATGCGGCGATCGAAGCGGCCCGCGCAGGCCCGGCCGGCGCAGGCTTCTCGGTGGTCGCCGGTGAAGTCCGACGGCTGTCGGCCGAGTCGGGCGAGATGGGCAAGCAGATCGGCGAACAGGTGCGCAGCTTCGGTGCCCAGGTCACCGCCACCATGCGCGACGCGACCGCGCAGTCCGACCACGATCGCACGGCGCTCGATGTCAATGAGGACCGGGTTCGCAGTGTCATCAGCCGCGTCGATGAGGCAGTCGAGTCGCTCAGCGCACGCGCTGAGAGCACCCGTGTGGTGTCGCAGTCGATCCGCACCGAAGTCGAATCGCTGATGGTTGCCTTCCAGTTTCAGGATCGGGTCAACCAGATCATCGATCAGGTGATCAATGCCTTCGACGGCATCGCCGGCCATCTCGACGAATCGGCCCGCACGCATCGGATGCCCGCGCAGGAAGACTGGCATCGCACCCTCACCAGCGGCTATTCGACCGTCGAGCAGGCCACCAACCACAGCTCGAGCAGCGGCCACTCGAAAGCACCGGCTCAGGCCTCCGAAGTCACCTTCTTCTAAGGTGGAAAATGAAGAAAACCATTCTCATCGTCGATGACTCTGCCTCGCTGCGGCAGGTGGTGAGCCTCGCGCTGTCTCGGGCCGGCTATGACGTGCTCGAAGGCTGCGACGGCAAGGACGCGCTCACCAAGCTCGACGGCCGCAAGATCCATCTGATCGTGAGCGACGTGAACATGCCGAACATGGACGGCATCGCCTTTCTGACCGCGGTCAAGGCGCATCCGAACTATCGCTTCACGCCGGTGGTCATGCTGACCACCGAAGGAACCGACGCAAAGAAGGATGCCGGACGCGCCGCCGGCGCCAAGGCCTGGATCATCAAGCCCTTCAATCCGCCGGTGCTGCTCGATGCGGT
>CAIVAS010000193.1 GCA_903903975.1 uncultured Burkholderiales bacterium | reverse complement strand
CGACAGGACCCAGGTCACCAGGGTGATCGAGTCGTCGTTGCTCACCTGGGTATTGGCCGGCATGGGGATCTGGCCCCAGACGCCGACACCGCCTTCGCGCACCTTCTTGGCGAGCCGTGCGATCGCGTCCTTGTCGGAGGCGTATTTGGCGGTGATGTCCTTGTAGGCCGGCCCGATCAGTTTCTTGTCGACCGCATGGCAGGCCACGCAATTACGGGACTTTGCCAGTTCGGGGCTGGCATGGGCTGCGACTGAAACCGTCAGGAACAAGGCGAGGAGGGCGGGGCGAACTGCGACGTGCGGCATCATGGCTCCGTGTTGGATCAAAACAAGGTACGGGCAGACGCTTCCGCTGTCCATATCCAAAACGGCACTAATCCTAAAATGCTAATCCGTAGGAACGATGCTAGCGTCCGTTCGTCATGTCAGGATGGCCCGTCCGTTACCGATCGCGGAGGATCCGTGAAATTATTGAAGCGAGTTTTTCGAAGTCTGGTTCGGGGTCTGTCGATGTATCTGGTTTGGATCGGCGCCATCATGGTGACCGTAAAACTGTCGGGGTACGGGTTGATTGCGACCCTTTCCTGGTGGTGGATCCTGTTGCCGCTGGGGCTGGCGATCATCTGGTTCGAGTGGCTCGAGCGCCTCTTTGGCCTTGATCGTCGTTCGGTCGACGCAGCTGAGTGGGCCGATCAGCACAAAAACCGGGTCAAGGAGCAGTTCAGGAAAGCACGGGGCGGGCGCTGACCGCGCCCCGCTTCATAGCGCCGTCGCTTATTCGAAAAGATCGGTGACCGCGCCCTTGCTCGCACTCGAGGCCAGCTTGGCGAACTTCGCAAGCACCCCACGGTTATAGCGCGGTGCCGGCGGCTGCCAGGCAGCGCGACGGCGGCCCAGTTCGGCGTCATCGACATTCAGTTGCAGCAGCAGCTTGTGGGCGTCGACCGTGATCGAATCGCCCTCGTGGATCAGCGCGATATTGCCGCCAGCCGCCGCCTCGGGCGCCACATGGCCGACCACCATGCCCCAGGTGCCGCCCGAAAAGCGCCCGTCGGTGATCAGCGCGACCGATTCACCAAGACCTGCCCCGATGATCGCCGAGGTGGGCGCCAGCATTTCGGGCATGCCGGGTGCGCCCTTGGGACCCAGATAGCGAAGGACCAGCACGTCGCCTGAATTGATGCGATTTTCCATGATCGCGGTCATTGCCGACTGCTCATCGTCGAAGACCCGGGCCGGGCCGGTGATGACCGGATTTTTCAGTCCGGTGATCTTGGCAACCGAGCCTTCGGGCGACAGGTTGCCCTTGAGAATCGCCAGATGCCCCTGTTCATAGATGGCACGATCGAGCGGCAGGATCACATCCTGGTCGGCACGTGGTGCCGAGGGCCAGGCGGCGAGCTCTTCACCCAGCGTGCGACCGGTGATGGTCATGCAGTGGCCGTGAATCAGGCCGGCATCGAGCAGCAGCTTGAGGACCTGCGGAATGCCGCCTGCGGCATGCAGGTCGGTCGCCACATATTGGCCCGAGGGCTTGAGGTCGCAGATCACCGGCACGCGCGTGCGCACACGCTCGAAATCGTCGATGGTCCATTCG
>CAIVAS010000192.1 GCA_903903975.1 uncultured Burkholderiales bacterium | reverse complement strand
CTGCGCGAAGTGATCTCGGCCGGCGAGCCGCTCAACCCCGAGGTGATCGACCAGGTGCGCAATGCCTGGGGGCTGACCATCCGCGACGGCTATGGCCAGACCGAGACCACCGCGCAGATCGGCAATCCGCCGGGCCAGGCGCTCAAGCCCGGCTCGATGGGTCGCCCGCTGCCGGGCTATCCGATCGTGCTGCTCGATGCCGACGGCAAGCCGGCCGATGAAGGCGAGATCTGCATCGATCTGGCCCGCCGCCCGGTGCCGCTGATGGACGCCTATGCCGACGATACAGACAAGACCGCCGAGGCAATGCGCGATGGGTACTACCACACCGGGGATGTCGGCAGCCGCGATGCCGAGGGCTACATCACCTATGTCGGACGCGCCGATGACGTCTTCAAAGCCTCGGGCTACCGCATCAGCCCCTTCGAGCTCGAAAGCGCGCTGATCGAGCATGCCGCGGTAGCCGAAGCCGCGGTCGTCCCCTCACCCGACCCGGTGCGCGGCTTCGTGCCCAAGGCCTACGTCATCCTGGCGCCCGGCCATGAGCCGAATGCGGCCACCGCAAAAGCCATCTTCACCTTCCTGCGCGAACGGGTCTCGCCCTACAAGATGATCCGGCGCATCGAATTCGCCGATCTGCCCAAGACCATCTCCGGCAAGATCCGCCGGGTCGAACTGCGCGGCCACGAGAACGGCCGCCCGGCGAGCGGTCCGCGCAATGCGATGGAGTTCCTCGAGGAGTCGTCACGATGAGCGATCTCACTCTCAGCCCGACGCGGCTGGACTTCGCGCCGCTGCATGCCGCCATGCAGGAGATCGTCGACGGCGAGCTGCTGGCCGGCGTGTCGTCGGCGGTGCTGCAGGGCCGCGACCTGATCGATCTGCACTGCACCGGCTGGGCCGATCGCGAGCAGCAGATCGCGCTGCGACCCGATCACCTCTTTCGCATGTACTCGAGCACCAAGCTGATCACCTCCTGCGCGGTGCTGCTGCTGATGGAAGACGGCAAGCTCGGCCTGGACGATCCGATCGAGCGCTTCATCCCGCAACTCGGCCATCGACAGGTGCTGCGCCCGGGCGCGACCTCGCTGGGCGATACCGAGCCGGCGCGCAGCCCGATCACCGTGCGCCATCTGCTGACCCACAGCGCGGGTCTCGGCTACGGGCTGCTCGATCCGGGCACCCTGCTCTATCAGGCCTTCATCGATGCCGGGGTGCGCGACCACACCACGTCGCTCGCTCACATGATCGATCTGCTCGAAAGCCTGCCGCTTGCGTTTCATCCGGGCACTTCCTGGGAATATTCGATTGCCACCGATGTGCTCGGCCGTCTGGTCGAAGTGGTGAGCGGGCAGCCCTTCGATGTCTTTCTGAGTGCGCGCATCTTCAAGCCGCTGGGCATGGTCGACACCGGCTTCATGATCCCGTCGGCACAGCGCTCGCGGCTGGTTGCCTACTATCGTGGCGCGAGCCTGACCAAGCCGCTCAAGCCGGGGCTGACCCGCGTCGACGACATTCCGTATGCCGGCGCCTTCGAAAAGGCGGCCACGCGTCTGTCGGGCGGCGGCGGGCTGGTCTCGACCCTGCCCGACACCCTCGCCCTGATCCGCAGCCTGATCCCCGGTGGGCCGACCCTGCTGCGCCCCGAGACGCTGTCGCTGATGATGCAGTCGCATCTGCCGCAAGGCGTCTACACCGGGTTTCCGAAGCCTGTGATCGGCAAGAGCTTCGGGCTGGGCGGTGCGGTGTCCTTGAGCGCATCGAGCATCGACCCGCCCGATTCGGTCGGCGAATTCCAGTGGGGCGGCATGGCCGGCACCCACTGGTGGATCAACCCGCGTCGGGGTCTGGCCGGCATCGTCATGGGCCAGCGCGATACCGCCTTCTGGCACCCGTTTTCGTTTGCGATGAAGCAGGCGGTGTATCAGGCCGCGGCCTGATCAGCGGTTCTCGGCGGGCAGGTCCTTCAGCAGGTCTTCAAACCGGTTGCGCAGTTCGCGCTTGAGGATCTTGCCGCTCGGATTCTTGGGCAGCGCATCGATCAGGACCACTTTCTTGGGCGACTTGAAGGTGGCCAGCTGCGAGCGGCAGTGCGCGATGACCTGCTCCTCGCTGAGAACATAACCGGCCTTGACCACGACGCAGGCGGTGACCGCCTCAATCCAGTAGGGATGCGGCAGGCCGATCACCGCCACCTCGGAGACGCCGTCCAGCCGATAGACCGCCTCTTCGACTTCGCGCGAGGCCACATTCTCGCCGCCGGTCTTGATCATGTCTTTCTTGCGGTCGACGACGGTGATGTAGCCCTCGTCGTCGATGACGGCCAGATCGCCGCTGTGAAACCAGCCGCCCTCAAACGACGCTGCGGTGCGCTCGGGATCGTTGAAGTAGCCGGTGAGCAGCTGCGGCGAGCGGTGCACGATCTCGCCGATCTCACCGATCCTGACGTCCTGCATCGCATCGTCGACCACCCGGGTCTCGACATTGAGCACGGCACGCCCGGCCGAGCCGGCCTTGCGCATCTGGTCTTCGGGTTTGAGGACGGTGGCCAGCGGCGCGATCTCGGTCTGGCCGTAGAAGTTCCACAGCCGGATCTGCGGCAAGCGCTGCGCGATCTCCTTGAGCACCGCCACCGGCATGATCGCCGCGCCGTAGTAGCCCTTGCGCAGCGCCGACAGGTCGGTGGCATCGAAGGCCGGTGAGCGCAGCAGCGCGATCCAGATCGAGGGCGGCGCAAAAAACGAATTGATGCGATCGGCCGCCAGCAGGCTGAGGATGTTGTCGGGCGTGGGCTTGCCGGTAATGACGCTGCTTGCGCCCACATAGACCGCCGGCCCCAGAAAGACATCGAGCTGCGCGCAGTGATAGAGCGGCAGGGCATGCAGCAGGGTGTCGGACTCGGCGATCTCGCCTTCGATCACGCAGCTCACATACTCCCAGCAGACCGCCTCGTGGGTCAGCATCGCGCCCTTGGGCAGCGACTCGGTGCCGCTGGTATAGATGATCTGGGCAAGCATGCGCGAGTCGAGCGCCACCGCCGGCGCACCGGCATCGGCGGCCAGCAGCTGATCGAAGCCGACCAGGGCGGCCGGCTTGTCGGCCGGATCTTCGCCATCCAGCCAGACCATCTTTTCGACCGCGGTATCGCGGGCCGCGGCCGCCTCGCCGAGCGACACCATGTCGGGGCCGACCGCCAGCAGGCGGGCCTGCGAGTGGCGCAGGATGTAGGCGACCTCGTCCGCATTGAGCATGAAGTTGATCGGCACCAGCACCGCACCCAGCCGGGCGAGCGCAAAGCGGATCGCCGCGAAGGTATGCGAGTTGCGCGAGAGCACCGCGACCCGGTCACCGGCGCCAACAGGCAGGCCGGCATGCCCGGCGGCCAGACCATTGGCCAGCCGATTGACCACTGCGTCGAACTCGCGATAGGTCCAGGCGGTGGCGCCGCAGCGGATCGCGGGCTTGTCGGGCAGGCGGGCGGCGGTGCGCCGCAGCAGGTCGCCCAGGGTATGACCGCGGGCGACCGCAGCGATATCGCCGGCGGCCGGTGCGCCGGCCATGACGGTTGATGGGGCAAATTGCTGCATGGTGCGGCTCCTCGTCGTGCTTGCCTTGCTGTGGATCAGGCGGCCTCGATATTCGGCCTTCGCGACATCGTATAGGATCGGCCGATGACGACCATTCCGCCCTCCGCCACCCCCCCGGCCACTGCTGCCGGCCCGTCCGACGCCACTTTCGACGCCACTTCCGACGCCCCGTCTGCCGCCGACAACAAGCCGTCCGATCTGGCGGTTCGCGACGCCTGGCTGGCGCAGGCCATCGCGTTTGCCGCGGCTCACGAAACGCCCTGGGCCCGCGACCCGCTGGCCGATCCGGCGAACTGGGGCATCCATCTTGCCGACCCGCCGCCCTACAACCGGCTGCGAGGGCCGGTCCATGCGCGCGGCCCGGCCAGCGGCTCGATCCTGCACCGGGGTGTCGAGATCGCCGCCTGGGGCGAGCCCGACCGAGCCGATCTGACCTTCAGCATCGCCAAGACCTATCTCGCGCTGCTGGCCGGCGTCGCGCACGACCGCGGCCTGCTGCCTGACCCTGACGCACCAGTGGGCGCTCACCTCTCAAGCGATATCGGCTTCGGCTCGCCGCACAATGCCCCGATCACCTGGACCCAGCTGCTGCAGCAGACCAGCGAATGGGAAGGCAGTTGCTTCGGTATCCCGGAGCAGGTCGACCGCTATCGCACCGTGGCCTTCGGCGGCGCACCCGCCACCGGCAAGAAGGGCGATGCGCGGCCGCTGCGCGAACCCGGCAGCTTCTGGGAATACAACGACGTGCGGATCAACCAGCTCTCGCTGGCGCTGCTGCATCTTTTCGGCCGGCCGCTGCCGGAGGTGTTTCGCGAAGCCATCATGCAGCCGCTGGGTGCGAGCGCCGACTGGCAATGGGTCGGCTACGACGACAGCTTCATCGAATTGCCCGATGCCGGCGGCAAGACCCGGCGGGTGCAGTCGGTGCCGGGCGGCACCCACTGGGGCGGTGGCGTCTCGATCTCGGCCCGCGACCAGGCCCGCATCGGTCAGCTGATGCTGCAGGGCGGACAGTGGCAGGGCCAATCGCTGATCTCCTCGGCCTGGATCGAGCGCATGCTCACGCCCTGCCCGATCGCGCCCTTCTACGGCATGCTGACCTGGCTCAATCGCCAGCCGAATCCGGTCTACCCCTCGGCCAGCACCTCGAGCTGCTTCATGATCGGCGCAGGCGGTCATGTCACCTGGATCGACCCGGAACGCGAGCTGGTGGTGGCCTCCCGATGGCTGCAGGCCGATCAGACCGATACCTTCTTCGGGCTGATCGCCGCGGCGCTGTATCGGCCCGGCTGAGGACCCGACTGACCCGACGGCTATCCAACCGCGTTCCGTCAGCTTTCCGACACAGACAGGTCGGCCGAACGACGGTTGACGACAGGCTCCGGACGGTGAACCGCTGAGGTCTCTCAGCGGTTAAAGTCGCTTCATGAATTTGTATCGACTTTGTGTCTTGAAAGCAAGCCTGCTCGCACTGGTCACCCTGATGGCCGGGTGCGGCGGTGCGGGCTCCGAACTCGACACGCCCGGCTCGACGTCCTCGACAGCGTCCGGCAACGGCACATCGATTGCGCCGGCCACGGCCTCGACACCACTCAATATTGCGGTCAAACCGGTTGCAGGCTCGCCGACCGCGAGCACGGCCTCGGTCGACGCCTCAGGCAACCTGTCGGGCAACCCATCCGGCGTGCCAAGCGTCAACGGCAAGTAGATCCCGGCGCCCGGGCCCAACACACCCGCCGAATCACCCGGTATGGCCGGGTCGAAGACGCCAGCGAGATCACGCGAACTGCCCGGCCCGGATTTTCAGGCGGCCACCGCGACCGGCGGCAGCCCTCGTCCGGGCAGGCGCATCGCCCGACGCAGCAGCAACACCGCAATGGTCAGGTTCAACAGATTCCAGGCCACGCCATTGATGAAGGCTGCGTGATAGGAGCCGGTGTAGTCGAAGACCGCACCCGACATCCAGCCGCCCAGCGCCATGCCGAGCAGTGTCGAGCTGATGACCACGGCAACACGGCCACCAGCCTGCGAGGGCGGGAAGTTTTCGCGGATGATCAGGGCATAGGACGGCACGATGCCGCCCTGGAAGAGGCCAAAGAGCGCCGAGATCACATACAGCGACGCCAGCCCGTCGAAGGGCAGAAACAGCAGCAGCGCCAACCCCTGCAAAATCGAGCCGAGCAGCAGCGTGCGAAGCCCGCCGATGCGATCGGAGATCCAGCCCGATGCCAGCCGGCTGATGACACCGAATCCGAGCATCAGCGCCAGCATCTGCGCACCACGCGCCGGGCCGAAACCGAGGTCGCTGCAATAGGCCACGATATGGACCTGCGGCATGGCCATCGCGACGCAGCAGGCGACGCCGGCGATGCACAACAAGGTCTGCAAGGCGGCAGGCGACATGCCCAGCGGACGCAACGGTCCGGTCTGCCCTGCCTGCCCTGCCTGACCTGCCTGCCACGCCTGCCCCGGCTCTCCCGCCTTTCCCACCTGCGACGGCACCGCAGTCGCCACCGGCGAGCCCGCGGTAGGGCCAGGACCAGCCGGCGCCGTCTTGACGACGCCCGGCGGGCGCCGGCGCAGCAGCAGCGACAGCGGGAGCATCGTGACCAGGCACATCACGCCGATGCCGATGTATGTCTGGCGCCAGCCGACGGTTTCGATGAAGTGCTGAACGATCGGCGGCCAGAAGGCACCGCCCAGATAATTGCCGCTGGCGCAGATCGCCACCGCCAGTCCGCGACGGCGCTCAAACCACAGCGAGGTATCGGCGACCAGCGGCGAAAACGTGGCGGAGGTGCCGAGCAGACCAATCAGGATGCCGTGCACGATTCCGAAGGTGACGATGCCGGGCGAGAGCGCTGCGGCGATGAAACCGCCTCCCAGACCGAAGGCGCCGATAGCCACCGGCACCGCGACGCCGAAGCGGTCGGCAAGCCGTCCCATCAGGATGCCGCCGATGCCAAAGCCGATCATCAGCAGGGTGTAGGGCATCGAGACGCTGGAGCGATCGATGCCGAAATCGGCCTGCACCGCCGGCATGGCCACGCTGATGACGAACATGCCGGTTGCGCCGATGGTCATGAGCGCCAGCGTGACCGACAGCCTCAACCATGCGTAGCGCGAATCGATGCCGTCTTGCATGGTCTCAGTCTATCCGGGTGATCCGCCCGCCGCGCGGCGGGCGCCTTCCGTTATCGCGAAATCAGCCCGCGCGCTCGGCGCCGCAGCAGCTTTTGAATTTTCGACCGCTGCCGCACGGGCAGGGGTCATTGCGGCCGACCTTGGGCTGATCGCGGCGCACGGTTGCCGGCGACAAAGCGCGCTCACGGGCCTCACGGAAAAAATCGTAGACGTCCTGCATGCCGTCGAGCATCTGGTGGATCACCGCCTCGCGCTCATCGTCGGCAATCGGCTCGTAGTCGGTGCCCTCATCGTCGTAATCGTCATCGACGTCTTCATCCGGCTCATCGTCGTCGGCTTGCATGCTGCGCTGGGCATCGGCCAGCAGACGCATGACCGGCTCGAGCGCATCGGCATAGTCGTCGTCGTCCTCGAGCGCCGACCAGGCATCCGGGCGCAGGGACATCCCGCGCGCAAAGCCGATCGCCCAGGCATTGCCCCAGGCATGGCCATCGTCGTCATAGGCCAGGATCGGAGCAAAACCCTCGCCTTCAAAGAGCATGGTGGCCACCGATTCGCGATGCCGATCGATGAGGCGCAGCAGCGAGGCATCGTCGCCCTCGCCGCGCAGGGCCCGCTCGGCGCGATCGGACTCGCCGAGCACCAGCGGCAGCCACTCCTCGCGCGCGATCGGCTCGGGCGAACACGCGAGCGCGGCGCAAAAGCCATCGAGTTCTTCGACGGCCATCGAATCATCGGGATCGATCGCAGACAGCCGCTCTTCGAGCGTTTCGATCTCTGCGTCGGTGAGGGCGTTGCTTTGGCTGGACGGATTCATCCCGGTATCGTACAGGGCCTGACAGACACGGAGGTTGACATGACAATGAATCCTGCTGATCGCACCATCGGCGGCGACCCGGCGCGTGCCGGCAAGCGCCTGGCCGGAAAACGGGCCATCGTGACCGGCGCCGGCAGCGGCATCGGACGCGCCTCGGCGCGGCTGTTTGCCGCCGAAGGCGCATCCGTGCTGGCAGTCGACAAGAACATCGAGTCGGTCAGCGAGACGGTGGCGATGATCGCCGCCGACGGCGGCAAGGCCATCGCAGCAGCCGCCGACGTCGGCAACGAAGCCGATGTGCAGGCGCTGGTCGCGCGCGCCGTCGCCGAGCTCGGCGGTCTCGAGGTCTTCTATGCCAATGCCGGCATCAGCGGCGGCGACGTGCCGATGTCCGAGCAGACGGTTGCCCAGTGGCAGGAAGTCCTGCGGGTCAATCTGATCGGCCCCTTTCTGGCGCTCAAGCATGCCGGCGGACACATGGCCGCGCAGGGGCATGGCTCGATCATCTGCACCGCGTCGGTCGCCGGACTGCGCGCCAACGCTGGCGGCAATCCCTACAGCGCCAGCAAGGCCGGTGTGGTGAGCCTGGTGCAGACCGGCGCCAATACCTACTGGGGCACCGGCGTGCGGGTCAATGCGATCTGCCCCGGTCTGATCGAAACCGGCATGACGAAGCCAATTTTCGAGCGTGCGCGCGCCGCCGGCAGCCAGGACAAGCTCGGCCAGATCAATCCGCTGCAGCGCTTCGGCCTGCCGCAGGAAATCGCCGCGATGGCGCTCTTTCTGGCCAGCGACGACGCCTCCTATGTCAATGGCCAGGCGATTGCGGTCGACGGCGGCCTCAGCAGCAGCCTGCCGTTCAAGCGCCGCGCACGCTGACAACCGGATCGGCACTTGACCGGCATTGAGGCGACACCGGGCATGGCACGGGAAGCGGCACGGGTCATGGATCGGGGCAAAGCTTGTCAGGGTCGGCCCTGCAGGCCTGTGGGCCGATGGCATGAACACGCATTTCTTCACAGCCTGACCGCGTGCGCCGTGCGAGTCTGCGGACTATGCCGACCCCCCATCACCATCCAGCATCAGCGCCGTCAGTCAGTCACCGGATCGCCCTGCGCCTGCAGGCCGGCGTCGACGTCGACCTGCTGGCGGCGCAACTGCGCGAGCTGTGCACGACCGAACCCGGCCCGCGCGGCCAGGCTCACGCACTCGGTGGTCGCCGCCAGACCGCGGTCGCGCTGTCGGTGGTCGAGACCTGCGGCCGATCACGCGCCGCACGCGAACGCGACGCCCTGCGTCTGCTCGAGCTCGAATCGCGTGACGCCGGCGATCTGCAACGCTCCGACAGCTCACGAGAGCCGCTTCGCGCAACGCTTGTCAGCGTCGACACCTTCGACCATCTCCTGCTGCTCGATGCGCCGCTGGCGCGAGGTCGGGCACTGCTCGAGGCCATCACCACCGGACTCGGGCTGCTCTATCCGGTGGCCGCACTCGCCTCGGTCTGACACGCCGGCGGCGATCTCGGCTGCACGAAACCGGCACAATTCGGCTTGCGCGCTGGCGCGGCCCATTCGCACCTGCTGCCGACCCGCGGGCGGGCAGTCGTCGGCGCTCAAGGCCCCGACTCGAGCACCGGCCTGTCCCCGATCATTTCCATCTGCCGGGCGCACCCTCGCGCCCGATCACTGCCACTTTGAGGAGCACCACATGAAAGCCGCCTGGTACGAGCGCAAGGGCCCGGTTCGCGACGTTATAACCGTGGGCGAACGCCCGACACCCGAACCGGCCGCCGGTGAAGTCCGCGTGCGGATCCGCCGTTCTGCGGTCAATCCGTCGGACACCAAGCAGCGCGGTGGCCACCGCGGCAACGTCGTGATGCCCTTTCCCTTCGTGATTCCGCATCAGGATGGCGCCGGCGTCATCGACGCGGTCGGCGCGGGCGTGCCGAGTGCGCGCATCGGCGAGCGGGTCTGGGTCTACGAGGCCACGCTCGGCCGCTTCTGGGGGACGGCTGCGCAATACTCGGTCGTGCCCGAACACAAGGCGGTGCGACTGCCCGAGAACACCTCTTTTGAAGCCGGCGCCTGCATGGGCATTCCGGCAATGACCGCGCACCGTTGCGTGATGGCCGACGGCCCGGTCGCCGGCAAGACGGTGCTGGTGACCGGCGGGGCAGGCTCGGTCGGCTGGTATGCGGTGCAGATCGCCCGCCTCGAAGGCGCCCGCGTGATTGCCACCGTCAGCCGCGATGAGCAGGCCGTGCGCGCCCGCGAAGCCGGCGCCCATGAGGTCATCAACTATCGCAATGAGCCGGTCGCGCAAAGACTTGCCGAAATCACGGGCACACAAAGCGGTGTCGACCGGGTGGTCGAGGTCGCTTTCGGTGCCAACCTCGCCACCAATGTGGCCGCGCTCAAGACCGGCGGCGCGATCGCAAGCTATGCCTCCGACGCGGTGCCTGATCCCTCGCTGCCCTTCTGGCCGATGCTCTCGAAAGATCTCACCGCACGCTTCGTGCTGGTCTATGCCATGTCACGCGCAGCCCATGACGAGGCCGCCGTCTGGATCACCCGCGCACTCGAGGCAGGCAGCCTGCGCCACCAGTTCTACAAGACCTTTTCGCTTGACGACATCGCCAGCGCACATGAGGCGACCGAGTCGATGAGTCATCTCGGGAAGGTGATCGTCGCGACCGATTGAGCCGGCGGGTCGACTCAGGCTCGGCCAGGCTCAGGCCCGGCTCGACCCAGGCCTGACCGGGTCAGTCTCAGGCTCAGCGCCGGCGGCGGCCCACCAGAAAGGTGTATCCCTGCGGGCCGTAGTGCTCGGTGTGCACGACACCGGCCGCCACGTCGACGATATCGCCCGTCCGAAAGGTCTGCGGCACCGGGCCGCAGGCGATCGTGGCTTCACCGTCGAGCACCAGCGCCAGCACGTCATAGTCGTGGCTGTGCTCGCCGATCACTTTGCCGGCCTCGATGGTCTTGACCTCCGATTCAAGATAACCCTCGCGGATCAGCCTGGCCTCGAAGGCGGCGCGATCGATCGGAGGCGTTGCAGCAGACGATGTCGACATCATGGTGAGCTTCCTGAGGTTGGCAGTTTGCACGGGTCAGTAAGTGTAGACGCCACGGCCGGTCTTGCGGCCCAGACGCCCTGCCGCAACCATCTCCTTGAGCAGCGGGCACGGCCGGTACTTCGAGTCGGCGAATTCGGTCACATAGACCTCCATCACGGCCAGCACCACATCCAGACCGATGAGGTCGGCGAGTGCCAGCGGCCCGATCGGCTGATTGCAGCCGAGCTTCATGCCGGCATCGATGTCCTCGGCGCTGGCCATGCCTTCGGCGAGCACGAAGAAGGCTTCGTTGATCATCGGAACAAGAATCCGGTTGACCACGAAGCCCGGTGAATTGCGCACGGTGATCGGCGTCTTGCCGAGCCGCGACACCAGCGACTGCATTGCCGCCAGCGTCTCGTCGCTGGTCTGCAGACCGCGGATGAGTTCGACCAGCGCCATCATCGCGACCGGGTTGAAAAAATGCAGGCCGATGAAGCGGTCGGCGCGCTGGGTCGAGGCGGCCAGCCGGGTGATCGAGATCGACGAAGTATTGGTGGCGATGATCGCATCAGCCGAGAGCAGGCCATCGAGCTGCTTGAGGATCTTGATCTTGATCGGCTCGTTCTCGGTCGCCGCTTCAATCACCAGCGGCAAACTCTTGAGGTCGTCATAGCTGACCGATCCGCGAATGCGCGCCAGCGCCGCATCGCGGTCGGCTTCGCTCATTTTTTCCTTCTTGACCAGCCGCTCGAGGCTGGCCGCCACGGTCGCGAGACCCTTGTCAACCGCCGCTTGAGCGATGTCGACCATCACCACCTCGATGCCGCTGATCGCACACGCCTGAGCGATGCCGTTGCCCATGGTGCCGGCGCCGATGACGCCGAGTCTGTTGATGCTCATGGCTGATACTCCCTGCAAGGTTCTGAATCGAAGCCCGCAGTGTAGCCAGCCCGGGCGATGAGCGCCCGGGGACTGGCGCTGCGCCTCAGCGCAGGGGCGCGATCGACCCGATTCGCCGCCTCAACGCAGCGTCGCAATCGCCTCGATGCGCCGCATCAGCTCAGCCAGCGGCATCTCGGGCGCATCGACGCATTTGGCGAGGTCATCAATGCGCCGAAGCTGCACCGCATCGGCCGCCCACGGCAGGGCCGCGAAATCGCGCGATTCGGCCGGATTCATCGGCCCGCCCTGCATCGCCAGCGAATGACGCGAGCCGGCCGACAGGCCATCGAAGTACTGCGGCTCGATTGCGCACAGGTAGCGCTTGGCCGCCACATGCAGGCGCACCGGGCCCAGCACCGACGGTGGCAGCAGCGGCGCCAGCAGATCGGCGCCGAGGTCTTCATGCAGATCATTGCGCTCGAGCACCGCGCCCTGATGGCAGACCAGCCAGGCATGGCCGATGTCGTGCAGGCCGCAGGCCACCACCAGCGAATCGGGCAGACCGGCGTCGGCCGCGCGCCAGGCCGACTGCAGCAGATGCGACAGCAGCGTGGCCGGCTCGTCGCCATAGCGCTCGGCACCGCCCTGCTGCAGCCAGCGGGCAAGGTCGTTGGGGTGAAGGCTCACAGGTCGGCTCCGATGAAGTTGCGCCCGCGCGGCGAATCGAGCACGGCGCGGATCGCCGCATCAGGATCGTCCAGGCCGTAATCGGCAAAGCGGGTCGACACGCCAAGCGCACCGAGCCAGCCCTCGAGCCACTGCGGCGCATCCATCGTGCCATCGTGCAGCGCGTGCGAATCAATCCCGGACAACACCTGCGCAAGCACCGCATCGCGCTCGGGGCTGCGACCTTGCGCGCGCCGCCAGACCTCGGGCAGCGAAAACGAACAGGCCAGGCCATGCGGCGTGCCACGCATCAGGGTCACGTCATACGACAGGGCATGGGCCAGTGCGGTGCGGGTCTGCGCAAAGGCCAGCCCGGCCAGCAGCGCAGCCCGCGACATCGCCTCGCGCAGCGGCAGCGATTGCGGCGTATCGAGCAACGCCGGCAGCGTCGACAGGACACCGCGCGCAGCCTGCACTGCGAGCGCATCGGAATAAGGATTGGCACCGCGGTTCCAGATCGCCTCGAGCGAGTGCGACAGGGCGTCAAGACCGCTCGCCAGGGTGAGCGACGGCGGACACGACAGGGTCAGCATCGGATCGATCAGCGCGGCCTCGGGCCAAGTGTCGGCGCGGTGCAGCGAACGCTTGACGCCTTTGGACGCGGAGCGATCCCACAGCGTCGCCCAGGGCGTGACCTCGCTGCCGGTGCCGGCGGTGGTCGGCACCGCGATCAGCGCCAGACGCACCGACGGTTCGAAAGCCGTGCCCTCGCGCAGATGCGCACGCAGCGCCGAGAACCCGCCGGCTGATGTGCCAGGCGTGCCAAACGTACCCAGTGCGAGCCCCTTGGCGGTATCGATGGTCGAGCCGCCACCCACTGCCACCAGGCAGCTCGCAACATGATCAGACGACCACAGCGCAGTGTGCAGCGATTCAAGCGGCTCGAGATCCGGATTGGCCGCCGGCGCCGCCATGACACCGGCGCATCGATCGCCAAGCAGCGTCGTCAGGCGATCCTGCAAGGGACCACCGATTGCCTCGGGATAAATCAGCAGCAGCGCCCTGCGCTCGCCCACCAGCTCGCCGAGCCGTGCATCGAGCGCGCCGCAGCCAAAGTGCACCGCGACCGGATTATGGACAGACCAGGGAAGCGACCACGGAACTGCCCCTGCAACTGCCTCCGGAAACGCCACCGGGACCGCCCTCGCGGGGCTGCCCGCTGTGTGGCGATCGAGGCTCATGTCACCTTCGAGCGCAACCAGGACGAGATCAGGTCGATGACCGAGACCACCGCCACCACGATGATCAGCAGCGCGCAGGTCTGCGCATACTGAAAACCGCGGATCGCCTCGAAGAACACCACACCGATGCCGCCCGCACCCACCATGCCGACCACCGAGGCCGAGCGCACGTTCGATTCGAAGCGATAGAGCGCATAAGAAATCCACAGCGGCAGCACCTGCGGGATCACGCCATAGACGATCTCCTGCAATGCCGACGCGCCGGTGCCGCGCACGCCCTCGACCGGCCGCGGGTCGATCGCCTCGACCGCTTCAGAGAAAAGCTTGGAAAGCGACCCGGTGGTGTGCACGAACAACGCGAGCACCCCGGCAAACGGGCCCAGGCCGACTGCGACGATGAACAGCATCGCAAAGACCATCTCGTTGATCGCCCGACAGGCATCCATCAGCCGGCGCATCGGCTGATAGACCCAGGGCGGCACGAGGTTGCTCGAACTCGCGAGCGCGCAGGGCACCGCCACCACAATCGCCAGCAGCGTGCCCCAGATCGCGATCTGTACGGTCACGATCATCTCGCGGGCATAAATTCGCCAGTCGTGAAAATCAGGCGGAAAAAAATCTTTCGCGTAGGTCGCCATATTGCGCGAGTCGCGAATCAGGTCACCCGGGCGGATCTCGGCGCCGCGCCAGGCCCACACCAGGATGCCGAGCGCCACCGCCCAGCCGGCATACCAGCCCCAGCCACGATGCTGTTCGCTGTGATGGCGGGCGAGCAGCTGCTCGGCGGCGGGGGTCAACACAATGACGTGACCTGCTGGGGCTGCCGCTTCGACTTATTTTGCGACCTGGGCAAGCTGGGTATCGAGCTCGGCCAGCTTCTTGTCGATCTCGGCCAGCTTGGCCTTTTTCTCGGCGTCGTTCATGGCCGCATCATTTTCGAACTTGCTGCGGTCCTTGTAGAGCTCGAGCTGGCGGATCGGCAGCAGCTGCGCGCTCGACGAATCGCGGAAACCGCCGTAGTTGTAGATGTTCTTCAGGATCGCCTTTTCCTCGGGGTCCTTCTGGGCATAGGCCAGCACGAAATCCTTGATCTTCTTTTTTACTGCCGGATCGAGGTCCTTGCGCCACACGAACGGGTCGCTCGGGATCAGCGGGCTGCGCCACAGGATGCGCAGTTGCTCATAGAGCTCGGGCTTGGCGGCCTTGAGCTTGTCGATCTCTTCGGTGTTGTTGGCAGCAACGTCAAGCTGCTTGTTGAGCACCGCCTGCAGATTGGCGCCGTGGCTGGCATTGCGAACCGTCTTGAAGGTGGTGCGCGGGTCGATCTTGTTGAGTGCGAAGAGGTAATAGCTCGGCACCAGGAAGCCCGAGGTCGAGTTCGGGTCGCCCATGCCGAAGTTGATCGACTGCCCGTTCTTGAAGACATCCTCGACGCTCTTGTAGGGGCTGTCTTTCTGCGTGATCAGCAGCGAGTAATAGCCGAGCGTGCCGTCGGCATAAACCACCTGCGCGAACACGTCGGCGTTGGCGCGATCAACCGCTTCCATCGCGGCCTTGTTGCCCATCCAGGCGACCTGGACCTTGTCGAAGCGCATCGCTTCGATCACACCGGCGTAGTCGGGCGCGTAGAAGGAGTTCACCTTCAGGCCGGTCTTCTTTTCCATGTCGCGAAAGAAGGGCTCCCAGCGTTCGCGCTGAACGCTCGCCGAGTCGGTGGCAATGATGCCGAAGTTGATCTGCTGCTGCGCCTGGGCGGCAGTCAGGGACAGGCCGAGCACCGCGCCGGCAACAAGGGTTCTGAACATGGAGGGCTCCTGTGGATGATTACGAACGGGACGCTTGCAAAGGGGGACGCCGGAATACGCGCCAGAGTGGACGCTCAAGGGACGCCGAATGGGCCACTAATCTGGCAGCGGCGATGCTGCAGGGCCAAGGCTTCAGGGCGGTGACCATCAGGCGGCCGACGCAACACCGGGCGAAAAATCGGCCGCGCGAGGCGCGCTGCCCGAGTCGACCGGCGCCGGCGCAAACAGTTCGTCGGCCTCTGACCCATAGAGCTCACGTAACTGGGCGACGGTCAGTTCGGCCGACGGCCCGTCGTGGACGATGCGCCCGCCGCGCAGGGCCACCGTGCGCGGGCAATAGCGCATCGCGAGTTCGACCTGATGCAACGAGACCAGCACGGTGATGCCACGCTCGCGGTTCAGCCCTGCGAGCAACTCCATCACACGGCGCGACGACTCCGGATCGAGCGAGGCCACCGGCTCGTCGGCCAGCAGGATCTCGGCGCCCTGGACCAGCGCGCGCGCCAGCGCGGCCCGCTGCTGCTGGCCGCCGGACAGGGTCGATGCACGCTGCAGGGCGCGCTCGACGATGCCGACCGAGTCAAGCGCCTCAAGTGCGGCGCGCCGCTGCTGATCGGTGAAACGCCCGGTCAGCGCCCGCCAGGCAGGCATCGTCGGCAACTGCCCGGTGAGCACGTTGGTCAGTACCGACAGGCGGCTCACCAGATTGAACTGCTGAAAGACGAAGCCGATTCGGCGGCGCTGCTCGCGTACATCCGGCGCGATCCGGCCGTCATCCTGGATGCTGCACCCGAGCACCGTCAGCGGGCCACTGCCCGGATCGGCAGCGACGAAGCCGGCAACATGCCGCAGCAGGGTTGATTTGCCCGAACCGGAAGCGCCGATGAGGGCCACCATCTCGCCGGGTTCAACCGCAAGGTCGATGCGATCGAGCGCGAGGTGGTCGCCGAAGCGTTTGGACAGCGACCGGATCTGAATGGCGGGAGCGGTTTGCACCGAAGGAGTCTGGCGACCGGACATGTCAGAAAGATTGCTGATTCATGTCTGATACATGTCATTTTGATGTCGTGAAGATGACAATATCGCAGCGCCCCTCAGCACCCGCGATCAGGCGACCTGCTCTCAAACCGGCGATAATCGATCTCGCTGATGATCGCTACCGACGATCCGCCATTCATCCGGAGACCCCTTTCATGCCCGCCCCGACCTTCGAAACCCTGCTCTACGACGTCACCGACGGCATCGCCACAATCACCCTCAACCGTCCCGAGAAGATGAACGCCTTCACCACGCAGATGCGTGACGACATGATCGCGGCCTTCGACGCCACCGACGCCGACGACGCTGTCCGCGTGGTGATCGTGACCGGCGCAGGGCGCGCCTTCTGTGCCGGTGCCGACCTGTCGGCCGGCGGCAAGACCTTCGATTACGCCAATCGCGCCGAATCGGCGCGCGAAGAGACCCGGGTGGGCGACGTCTATCGCGACGGCGGCGGCATGGTCACCCTGCGCATCTTTCGCAGCCTCAAGCCGGTGATCGGCGCCATCAATGGTGCCGCCGTCGGCATCGGCATGACCATGCAGTTGCCGATGGACATCCGCATGGCCTCGACCGGTGCGCGCTTCGGTTTCGTCTTTTCGCGCCGCGGCATCACCCCCGAGGCGGCCTCGACCTGGTTCCTCACCAAGCTGGTCGGCATGCAGGCGGCGCTTGAGTGGTGCTTCACTGGCCGGGTCTTCGATGCGGCCGAAGCCCATCGCGAGCGGCTGGTCCGGTCGCTGCACGCCCCGGAAGACCTGCTGCCGGCGGCCCGCGCGCTTGCCCGCGAGATCGCCGACAACACCGCGCCGGTCTCGGTTGCCATGACCCGCCAGATGCTCTGGCGCATGGCCAGCGCCGCCGACCCGATGATGGCGCACCGCATCGACAGCCGGGCGATCCAGTCGCGCGGCCAGTCGGCCGATGTGCGCGAGGGCGTCGCCGCCTTCCTGGACAAGCGCGCGCCGGCGTTCCCGAACAAGGTCTCGACCGATATGCCGAGCTTTTACCCCTGGTGGGATGAGCTGCCCTTTGAATGACCAGGGGCGTGCGCCAGCCCGACACCGGAAACCGACAGGAGAGACTCGTGATTGAGAAGCACCCAGGAATGCGCCGCGCGGTCGTCCGATCGCTGAGCGCCGCCGCACTCGGCACCCTCAGCGCAGGCCTGCTGCCGCAGCCGGCCCATGCCCAGACCGCCGCCACCTTCCCCAGCAAGCCGATGCGCTGGATCGTGCCCTTCCCTCCCGGTGGCCCGACCGACTCGTTTTCCCGGCCGGTCGCGCAAAAGCTCTCCGAGATCCTGGGTCAGCCGGTCGTCGTCGAGAACATCCCGGGTGCCGGCGCCTCGATCGGTATGGATCGCATCGCCAAATCGGCGCCAGACGGCTACACCATCGGCCTGGCCACCACCGGCACGCATTCGATCAATCCGCATCTCTACGGCGCACGCCTGCCGCACGACACCACCCGCGATTTCACCCCGCTCACGCTGGCAGTGCGCTATGTGAACGTGCTGGTGGTCAATCCGAAAATTCCGGTCACCACGGTTGCCGAACTGGTGGCCTATGCCAAAGCCAATCCCGGCAAGGTCACCTTCGGGTCGGCCGGCAACGGCTCGTCCAACCATCTCTCGGGCGAAGCGCTGAAAGTGGTCACCGGTGCGCCGATGCAGCACATTCCTTATCGGGGTAGCGCGCCGGCACTGGCCGATGTCATCGCCGGCAACATCACCTTCATGTTCGACATTCCGATCACCGCCATGCCCTCGGTCAATGCCGGTCGGGTTCGCGTGCTCGCAGTCAGCAGCGACAAGCGTTCACCGTTTTATCCGCAGATCCCGACCATGGCCGAGTCCGGTGTCAAGGGCTTTTCCGATGTCGGCAGCGACCTATGGTTCGGCATCGTCGGGCCGGCCGGCATCCCCAAGCCGATCGCCCAGAAGCTCAATGAGGCGCTGATCCAGGCGATCCGCTCGCCCGAGATCCGTGAGCGCATGTCGGCTGCCGGCTTTGAGCAATGGACCAGCACACCCGAAGAATTCGCCAAGGTCATCAAGACCGACCGTGACCGCTGGGGCCCGATCGTCAAGGCCTCGGGCGCGATCGTCGACTGAGGCAGCCTGCGT
>CAIVAS010000191.1 GCA_903903975.1 uncultured Burkholderiales bacterium | reverse complement strand
CTGCCAGAAATGACCTGGCCGCCGTCAGCCCTTGAGCGCCAGCCTGCGTCGTCACCGTCGGTAAACCGAAGCGCATCGCTTCGATGACCTTTCCCTTCATGCCGGCACCATACTTCAAGGGCGCCACGGCCACCCTCGCACGCCTGTAGTGGTCGGCAAGCAGCTCATCCGAGACAAACCCGGTGACTACCACCTGGTCGCCGGCCAGTTCAAGCACCTCGCTCGAGGGGTTCGAGCCGATCAGAAACAGGCGGACACCCGGGATTGTCGCATTGACGATCGGCATCACCTCGTTGACGAACCAGACCGCCGCATCGGCATTCGGCGGATGGGAAAAGCTCGCGACGAACATCAGGTTGTGACGATCGCCAAGATCGACCTGCGACACATCGGGAAAGTCCTCATAGGCATAGACCGGAATCGTCCTGACGTTCACTGTCTTGCGGTTAAGCGTCGCCCACTCCCGGATGTGCTCAGTCTCGCAATTGGACGGGTAATACACCGCATCCATCTGCGGCCAGAGTTGCTCCTCGAGTCGCTTGAAATAGCGCGCCGATTCGGCGACCTCGATGTTCGCGGGTTCGAGCGCGAGTTGCGCCTGCAGCCTCAGGTAATGAATGTCGTGTCCGTAAAAGAGCAGCGAGGCGCGGGAAAATTTCCGGATCGGCGGAGCAAACTCCTCGGCAACACCTGGGCGATTGATCAACGCATAGTCGATATATGCGCCATTGACCTTCATCCACTGATCAAAACCGTCGAGGTATTCCTCTCCATAAAAAACCTCGACACCCAGCTGCTGGAGGCGCGGCACATAGTCCGGATCGAAATTCATGACCTGAGGCCAGAACTTCACCGACAGCCCATGCGCCCTGAACATGCGGATGAGATGCCAGACCGATCGCGATCCGGCATCCCGGTCGATCTGCGGCACATAACGGTCGATGACCAGAATGCATTTGTGCGCCCGGCTGCGATCCTGGGCCTTGACGACATGCTCGCCATTGGCAAAGTGCTCGGCCTCGAGCGTCGCGCGCCACTTGTCGCGAAACTTGCGCTGATTCACCACCTGATACGACTTCACGCCCTCATTCACATCGGTGCCATGCGAAATCCCTTCGTGATGAATCACGACCGAGGCCGGCTGGTAAAAAACTTTTTTGCCACGCGCCCTCACCTCGAAGGCGAGGTCGGTGTCTTCGCAATAGGCAGGCAGATAGCGTTCGTCGAACCCGCCCAGTTCCCTGAAGAGCGCAGACTCGATCATCAGCGAGGCACCCGAGCAGTAGTCGGTTTCCTTCAGAACATTGAAGATAGATCGCGAGGGGTCATCGAGCCGACCGAAGTTCCAGGCACTGCCATCCTTCCAGACAATGCCCCCGGCTTCCTGCAATCGGCCATCCGGATAGACGAGCTTGGAGCCGACCAGGCCGCAATCGGAATGCGTATCGAAGACATCGACCATCGCATCGAGCCAGCCCTCGGCGACCTCGGTGTCATTGTTGAGCAGGTAGAAAAATCGACCGCGGGCATGCGCGACCGCACCGTTGCAGGAGCGCAGAAAACCGAGGTTGGTGGCGTTT
This sequence comes from uncultured Burkholderiales bacterium, assembly GCA_903903975.1. GTDB lineage: Bacteria > Pseudomonadota > Gammaproteobacteria > Burkholderiales > Burkholderiaceae_E > UBA4615. The sequence continues at coordinate 9,803 of CAIVAS010000191.1, read as the reverse complement.
TCAACATAACGCAGACCGCTGACTTTCGAGAGCAGGCCAATCTCGGGATCACCGGAGGCATCCTCGACCACGATCACCTCATAAGCGCATCGCGGTGGATGCCGGGTGATCGAGACCAGACAGGCGAGGGTGTGTCCGAGCATGCCGTAGGTCGGAATCACGATCGAGACCAGCGGATCGTCCGTCACCGGAAACCGCAAACCCTCAAGCGCGAGTCGCTGCACCGCCTTGTCGAGGATGAGCGGTGTGCCGACCGGCTGGGCCGATCGAGGCTCGCGTGACCGCTTCCAGATTTCATAGTGCACCGAGCCCGAAAACAGTGGACCGGCCAGACGGTAGGCCGCTGACACCAGCAGCCGCTTGAATCGCGGCGACAGGGGCGCATCGCGATAGACCCGCCGGCCCAGTGCCCTGACCTTCGGTTTGATTGCCGCCAATGCGCGAGTCCATCCGCCTGAGGACGAAACGGGGGTGGCTTTTTCGGGTCGTTTCACCTGCAAGTGCTTTCACCACATTGCGCCAATTGCCGCCTCACTGGCCGGCCAAGACGCTTATTGCACACCATTGTTCGACTGCCAGATCAGGTCGTGGGATTCGTGCAGGAAACTGGCCGGGGCGCTGAACAGTACTACAGGCCTGTCTTGCCGCCATAATGCTCGGCATTTCACGCGGTTCTTGCAAATCAGCGTCCGCGATACAGCACTAATGCCCGTCCTCGTCTCCACCCTTGTCTGCCTCCTCGCCCTCTGGCTGATCCTGCGCAGCCCGCTGGCGAATCGCGGCCTCGACCTCCCCAACGAACGCTCGCTGCACTCGCGCCCGACGCCCCGCATCGGTGGCCTGGGCATCCTTGCGGCCATCGTCCTGGCGTCAATCGCCTTCCGACCCGACCTGCCCTGGCCGATCTGGGCGGCCCTTGCCCTGATCGTCGCGGTTTCACTCATCGACGACCTCGGCGGCCTGCGGGCCGGGATCCGGATGCCTCTGCATCTGGTCGCGGCGACCACCGTCGCAATCGCCGCTTTTCCGGATGCCTCCTGGCCCTTCTGGCTGCTGGCCACGGTCACCGTCGCCTGGCTGATTAATCTCTACAACTTCATGGACGGCTCCGACGGCCTGGCAGGCGGGCAAGCGCTCTTCGGATTCGGCACGCTCGCGATCGCAGCGCTGCAGGCCAAGGACCCGGGCATCGCGACCGCTGCCGCGATTGTCGCCGGCGCCGCCCTCGGCTTTCTGGTTTTCAACTTTCCGCCGGCCCGCATTTTCATGGGTGACGCAGGTTCGACTTCGCTCGGGCTGCTGGCCGGCGCGCTGGGTGGTCTGGGGGTTGCACGCAATCTCTGGCATCCGGTCTTTCCGGCAATTGCCTTTTTGCCCTTCATTTTTGACGGCTCGGCCACCCTGCTCATGCGGATGGGTCAAGGCAAGAAAGTCTGGCAGGCCCATCGCGATCATGCCTATCAGCGGCTTAACATGAGTGGTTTCGGGCATCGCAATACCGCACTTGTCTACTACGGACTGATGCTGGCCAGCGGGCTGATGGCGCTTTACAGTCTGCAACCGGATGCTGGCTGGGCTGCAACGGCCGGTTTGCTGACAGCATTTGTTCTTGCTTACGGTATGGTTCAGCGATCCTGGAATCGGCGACAATCGGCTGTTTCGCATCGCCACGCTGACGACGCAACCCAAGACCCCTCCAAGCAATGACCCGCATTCGCCTCGTCCCAAGGAATCTGGTCGCCGTCGCCTATGACGTGCTGGTCGCATCGGCTGCCTGGACGATCACCTTCGTTGCCCGCTACAACTTCACCATGGCGAGCGAGCCGCGCGATGCGCTGTTTTCCAGCCTTCCGGTCGTGGTGGTCATCGAGCTCGCCTGTTTTGTCTGGTTCGGTCTTTATCGAGGTATCTGGCGCTATGCCTCGATGTATGACATCAAGCGCATCGTGACGGCGGTCGGCATCTCGGCCCTGATCGTGCCGGTGGCCTTCCTGTTGTGGCGCCACGGCTTGGGTATTCCGCGTGTGCTTTACTTCATCAATCCCTTGCTGCTCATTCTTTTTATGGGCAGCGGGCGCATTGTTTATCGCTGGTGGAAAGAGCATCGCCAGTTCAACCTGCTGCGCGAACAGGGCAAGCCGGTCCTGGTGATGGGCGCGGGAGACGGCGCACGCCGACTGCTTGGCGAACTCGAACGCTCTGCGACCTGGCAGGTGATCGGCATGCTCGACGACAACCGCGCCAAGGTCGGCCGCGAGATTGCCGGCTATACCGTGCTCGGCAGCTGGGACGAGGTCGCCAACGTCGCCCAGCGCACCAGCGCCCGCCATGTCATCTTCGCCACACCCGGCGCCAGTGCAGCCGCACGACGCCGCGCCTTTGAGCTGTGCGAGCGGGCGGGTCTGCATCTGCTGATCGTCCCCGAGCTCGACCAGATCATCAGCGGCACGCATCGGATCTCGGAGCTTCGCGAGATCGAGCTCGATGACCTGCTCGGACGCGCGCCGGTGAAGCTCGACACCAAGGGCCTGTCGCAGCTGATCGGCAACCAGACCGTGCTGATCACCGGCGCCGGCGGCTCGATCGGCTCGGAACTGTGCCGCCAGATCGCGCGCTTTGCCCCCCGCGCCCTCGTGCTCTATGAGCTGAGCGAATACGCGCTCTATCAGGTGGTCGAGGACCTTCAGCGCCTGTATCCGGCCATCACCGTCTGGGCGGTGGTCGGCGATGTCAAGGACCGCCAGCGTCTGGACGAGACCTTCGAGCGCTTTGCGCCGCCGATCGTCTTTCATGCCGCGGCCTACAAACACGTGCCGATGCTCGAAGAACTGAATGCCTGGCAGGCGGTGCGCAACAACGCACTGGGCACCCGCATCGTCGCCGAGACGGCCGCACGACATCAGGTGCGAAAACTGGTGTTCGTCTCGACCGACAAGGCGGTCAACCCGACCAATGTCATGGGCGCCACCAAGCGTCTGGCCGAACTCATGCTGCAGCTGGCGCACGCACGCAGCGGCCTGCCGGTGGTGATCGTGCGCTTTGGCAATGTGCTGGGCTCAAGCGGCAGCGTCATCCCGAAGTTTCGTGACCAGATCGCCCGCGGCGGGCCGGTGACCGTCACACACCCCGACATCACCCGCTACTTCATGTCGATCACCGAGGCCTCGCAACTGGTGCTGCAGGCAGGCCTGATGGGCAAGGGTGGTGAGATCTTCGTACTCGATATGGGCGAGCCGGTGCGCATCGCCGATCTGGCACGCGACCTGATCCGTCTGTCGGGCCTGCCTGAAGAAAGCATCGGCATCGAATACACCGGTCTTCGGGCGGGCGAGAAGCTTTTTGAAGAACTTCTCGCCGCCGATGAAACCACGCTGCCCACGCATCACAAGAAGCTGCGAATCCAGCGCTCGCTCGACTTGCCGCAGGAACAGTGGTCGGGCGACCTTGACGACTGGCTCTCCTCGCGTCGCTCCTTCGATGACGCCGAGGTGCGGGGCTGGCTGTGTCATCTGGTGCCTGAATACCTGCCGCCCGAGGGGCTTGTGGTGATCGCGCCCTCAGAGCAGAAACAGGTCATCACCGAGCGTCGCGCCATCGACGATTCACAACCGCGTGCAGCGCGGCTGGTGCTGGTGGCCACCGGCACCAATCAGAGCACGCCCGACACCCAACCCAAGCCTGCTTCCGACAAGCCCTGAGCCAGCGGTCGCCCGCTTTGACGCGCTGCCGAAGACCTCCGAAGCGCTGCTCACGACCTGCCGACGACCGTCTCATCACCGATGCCTCGCCTCTCCCAACTGATCCGCTTCGGCATGGCGGGCGTAGCAGGTTTTCTGGTGGATGCCGGGGTACTGCAGGCCACGCTTGCGCTTGGCATGAGCTTTTACCTTGGCCGCGTGATCTCCTTTCTCGCAGCGGCCACCGCCACCTGGCTGATCAATCGCCGGCTCACCTTCGCCCATGCCGGACAGCGTCCGGCCTCGTTTCAGGAATGGTGGCGCTATGTGGGCGCGATGATGGTGGGCGGCGCGGTGAATTACGCGGTCTCGGCGGTGATGTTTCAGGGCGTGCTGAATTCCGACCCCCGATCGGCGATCATTGCGGTGGCGGTCGGATCGATCGCGGCAATGGTGGTCAATTTCATCGCAGCCCGGGCGATCATCCAGAAATAGCGCACCAAGACACACACACCCGCCCGATGACCTCTCCCACAAACACCCCTCAACCACTGGCCATCGGCGACCTGCAAGGCTGCAACGCCCGTCTCGGGGCGCTGCTGCATCGCGCCGACCCTGACAACTCACGCCCGCTGTGGTTCGCGGGCGACCTGGTCAATCGCGGGCCGCATTCGCTCGCGGCGCTGCGCCGGCTGCGGGCCCTGGGCGATCGCGCCACCGTCGTGCTCGGCAACCATGACCTGCACCTGCTGGCATCGGCCACCGGCGTTCGCAAAACTCATCGCAGCGACACGCTCGACGACGTCATGCTTGCCGACGACCGGACGGCGCTGCTCGACTGGGTCCGCACCCGCCCGCTCGCCCATCTGGCCGACGGCCACCTGATGGTCCATGCCGGCGTCTTTGCGCAATGGACCCCCGAAGAGACCGTGGCACTCGCCGCCGAAGTCCAGGCGGTGCTGAGCGGGCCGCATTGGGTCGACTTCCTGCGGGTGATGTACGGCAACACACCCACCCGCTGGAGCAATTCGCTGTCGGGCGACGACCGGCTACGCACCATCGTCAATGGCCTCACGCGCATGCGCTTCATCGATGCCGAGGGCGGCATGGATTTCGAGGTGAAGGAGGGCGCCGACGAGGCACCACCGGGCCTCACGCCCTGGTTCGATGTAGCCAACCGGCGCACCGCCGAGGTCACCGTGATCTTCGGCCACTGGTCGACGCTCGGGCTGCTGATACGCCCCAATCTGCTCGGACTGGATACCGGCTGCGTCTGGGGCGGCTCACTGACCGCAGTCAGCCTGTCCGATCGCGAAGTTTTTCAGGTGAAGTGTCATCGGGAGCGGGATCCGTCAGCGCATTAGGCGCACCTCAGGCGCACCTCAGACGCACCCACCTCACGCCGCCCTTACCCTCGCCAGTTGCTCCGGCAACGCATCATCGATCACCAGCCCGAGTTGTTCGCCAATCGCCAGGCGCGCCCGCCGCACCACGTCCTGACGCGTGAGCCCTTCGGCCGGCAGGATCGGTGCCATCACATGCACCTCGACGATGAGGCGCGAATGACCGGTGATGCGCCAGATCGAGTCCATGAAGGTGGTGTCGCCGACATACATCACCGCATGGCTCGCCTCGCCATCGGGGTCGAGATACCGCAAACCCACCGGCACCAGCGGCGCGCCGGTGTTGAGCGCGGCCTGCACCAGATTGCCGTGAAAGGGCAGCAGGCGCTTGCCGTCACTGGTCGTGCCTTCCGGAAACACCGCCGCGCGCAGACCCGCCGACAACTTTTCGCCCATCTGCCGGATCACGCCATGCACCGCGTGGCGCTTGCCGCGCTCGATGAAGACCGTGCCGGCGCGCGACACCAGCGTGCCGGCCAGCGGCCAGCCGGCGATCTCGGCCTTGGCGGCAAAGGAGGCCGGCGCAAGGCTGTCGATCGCAAAGATATCGAGCCACGAGATATGGTTGGCCAGCAGCATTCGGCCCTGTCCCTCGCCATGCTGGCCGCGCATGTCGCTGAGCGATTGCGCACCCGGCACCGGCATCTCGCGCACCACCGCGCCGCAGGCCCGCATCATCAGGCGCGACCAGTTGGCGATCAGCCATTCGCGTCGCGCATCGCCCACCAGCGGAAACACGCCGAAGACGGTGGCCAGGCCGCCAAGCAGCAGCGCAATCAGCGCCGGGATGCGATAGAGACGGCGCACGGCCTCAACCAAACGCCACACGTCCGCCGACCAGGGTCGTACGCACCCGCCCCTGCAGCTCACGCTGGGCAAACGGCGTGTGATGGCCCTGACTGAGCAAGGTCGCGGGCGACACCACCCAGTGCGCTTGCGGATCAAAGAGGCAGATATCGGCAATCGAGCCGACCGCCAGACTGCCGCCCTCACAGCCGGCGATGCGCGCAGCGTCGGTGGTCATGCGGGCGATCGCGGTGGCCATCGGCACACCGGCACGCTGTGCCCAGGACAATGCGAGCGGCAGCAGCAACTCAAGCCCGGTGACACCCGGCTCTGCCTCGCCGAAGGGCAAGAGCTTGGCGTCGTCGTCGACCGGCGTGTGATCGGAGCAGACCGCATCGATCGTGCCGTCGGCCAGCGCCGCACCCAGCGCCTCACGATCGCGCTGCGAGCGAAATGGCGGCTCGACCCGACACGAGGTATCGAAGTAGCCGATGTCGACATCGGTCAGATGCAGGTGATGGACCGCCACGTCGGCGGTCACCGGCAGGCCTTCACGCTTGGCAACCCGCACCAGCTCGACGCCGGCGGCCGATGACAAGCGGCACAGATGGACCCGGCAGCCATTGCTGCGGATCAGCTCGAAGATGGTGTGCAAGGCCACCGTCTCGGCACTGACCGGCACGCCCGACAGACCCAGTCGCCCGGAGACCGGCCCGCTGTGCGCCACACCGCCGCGCGCCAGAAACGCGTCCTGGGGTCGCAGCCAGACCGTAAAGCCAAAGCTTCGTGCGTACTGCATCGCGCGCGCCATCACCTGGGTATCGACCAGCGCCTCATTGGCCTGCGAAAACCCCACGCAACCGGCCTCAGCCAGCTCAGCCATCTCGGTCAGCACTTCGCCCTTCAGGCCCACCGTGAGCGCACCCAGCGGATAGAGATGCGCCTGATCGAGATTGCGCGCCCGATGCTTGAGCATCTCGACCAGACCCGGCTCATCGAGCACCGGATCGGTATCCGGCGGACAGACCAGACTGGTCACGCCACCGGCAAGTGCGGCCTGCATCTCGGACTCGAGCGTGGCCTTGTATTCGAAGCCCGGCTCGCGCAGTCGCGCCGACAGGTCGATCAACCCCGGGCAGACCACCAGCCCGCTGGCATCAATCACCCGATCGGCAACAAAGCCCGAAGGCGGCGCATCGATCGCGAGGATGCGTCCGTTGTCCACATGAAGATGAGCGATGCGATCAAGCCCGCTGGCGGCATCGACGAGGTGCCCATTGCTGATCGTGATCTTCATCGGCCACCCGCCAGAATGCTCATCACCGCCATGCGCACCGCAATCCCGAAGGTCACCTGTTTGAGGATCACCGATTGCGGGCCGTCGGCCACCGCCGATTCGATCTCGACACCGCGATTCATCGGCCCGGGATGCATCACGATCGCATCCGGCTTGGCGAGCGCGAGCTTCTCGGCAGTCAGGCCGTAATGCTTGAAGAACTCCTGCGCCGAGGGCAGCAGCGCACCGCGCATGCGCTCGTTTTGCAGCCTGAGCATCATGATCACGTCGACCCCCTTCAAGCCCTCGCGCATGTCGGTGAAGACCCGCACGCCCATCTGCTCGAGGCCTGGCGGCAAGAGCGTGAGCGGGCCGATCGCCCGCACCTCGGGCACACCGAGGGTGGTGAGCGCATGAATGTCGCTGCGCGCGACCCGTGAATGCAGAATGTCGCCGACCACCGCCACCGTGAGATTGGAAAAATCTTTTTTGAAGTGCCGGATGGTGTACATGTCGAGCAGCCCCTGCGTGGGATGCGCATGACGCCCGTCACCGGCATTGATCACATTGATATCGGGGCCGACGTGGCTTGCGATCATGTAGGGCGCGCCGCTTTGCGCATGGCGCACCACAAACATGTCGGCATGCATCGCGGCCAGATTGTCGATGGTATCGAGCAGCGACTCGCCCTTGGAGGTAGACGAGGTGCGCACATCGAGGTTGACCACATCGGCCGACAGGCGGGTGGCCGCGATCTCAAAGGTGGTGCGGGTGCGGGTGCTGTTCTCGAAAAACAGATTGAAGACCGACTTGCCGCGCAGCAGCGGCACCTTCTTCACCTCACGGTCGCTCACCTCGAGAAACGAGGAGGCGGTGTCCATGATGTGCGTGATGATGTCGCGCGGCAGGCCTTCGATGCTCAGAAGATGCCGCAGCTCACCATGGTCGTTGAGCTGGGGATTGCGCATCAGGCACGCTCCACGGTCAGGCTGAAACCACCCTCGGCCAGGCGACTGAGCACAAAACCCTGCTCGGGCTGCAAGGGGATTCGGACACCGCACAGCCCGGCCTGCACCGGCAACTCGCGCCCGCCGCGATCAAGCAGCACCGCCAGTTCGACACTGCGCGGTCGACCATAGTCGTAAAGCTCGTTGATGGCTGCGCGCACGGTGCGACCGGTGTAGAGGATGTCGTCGATCAGCAGGATGTCGGCGCCCGCGACCTCGAATTCGATACGGGTCTTGCCGGCGCTGCTGCCGGTGCCGGTGCGAAGCCCACGGTGCGCGAAATCGTCGCGGTGAAAGGCGCTTGAGAGAAAGCCCAGCGGCGCGTCAGGGCACAGCTCGCGATGCAGGCGTTCGGCCAGCCAGGCGCCGCCGGTATGAATGCCGACCAGCGCCGGACGGCGGTCGGTGAGGCCGGCCAGCCAGGCGGCGACCGCGGCTTTCAGGACGACGTAGATCGCTTCGGCATCAGGCGCGTCGGGAAGATCAGACGCGGCCGACACGGTAGCCGGGGAGGAGGAGGAGGCCTGTGCAGGCGTGGTCATGAGGGGGATACCGGAGGAGGCGACGACGGGTTGCAACCCAGACCGTCGAGGTATTGAGCCAGGATCACCGCGGCGGCCATCGGATCGTCATGACCCCTGTGCTGGGCGCCATGCGCACCGCCGCGCCCGGTGGCGGCGATGATAGCCTGCGCCTCGCGACTGGAAAAGCGCTCGTCGACCGCCTCGACCGCCAGACCGAATCGGCCCCGAAGCTGATTGGCAAAGCGCTCAGCCAGGCGGGTGGTCTCGGTGAGGCTGCCGTCTTCGTCGAGCGGGCGACCCACCACCAGCCGATCGGGCTGCCAGGTGCGAATCAGCTCGGCGATGCGGGCAAAGCGCTGATCGGTGGGCGCGCTGTCGATCAGCGTGAGCGGACGAGCGGAGGCGCTCAGGGTATTGCCAAGCGCCACACCGATGCGTCGCACCCCGAAGTCGAACGCAAGCAGGGTCTCAGGCCGAGTGGGAGACGATGGCGACGATGCCGATGACTGCGATGCCGATGAGGCGGGTGGCTGTCCGGGCGATCCGGGCAACTCAGGCATGCCCTGCGGCCGACGACAGAAAGGCCGGATTGATGCCCAGCAGACCATAGGCGCGCGACAGGCGGTCCTCGACCGGCGTCGCGAAGATGACATCGGGATCGGCCTCGACCGTGAGCCAGGCATTGCGGGCGATCTCGTCTTCGAGCTGCCCGGGTCCCCATCCGGCATAGCCGAGCGTGACCAGCAGCCGCGCGGGCCCGGTGCCTTGCGCCACCGCTTCGAGCACGTCTTTGGAGGAGGTGAGACCCAGGCCGTCGTGGACGGTCACTGTAGAGCTCCAGGCACCCAGGGGCTGATGGAGCACGAAGCCGCGATCGGTCTGGACCGGCCCGCCGTAAAACACTGCGGAGGTGCTGAGGGGCGCAATTTCGAGCTTCAGATCGATACGCTCGAAAAGCGACTTCAGATCAAGCTCCATCGGTCGATTGATGACCAGACCCAAGGCCCCCTTGGCACTGTGCTCGGCCAGGAAGACCACCGCACCACCGAAATTGGTGTCGGCCATGCCGGGCATGGCGAGCAAAAAGTGATTGGTGAGATTGGTTGCTGCGTTGATGTCGCTCATCGACT
>CAIVAS010000190.1 GCA_903903975.1 uncultured Burkholderiales bacterium | reverse complement strand
GCGCGAATCCCGCGCGCATACCGGCCCGCGGCGACTCGGGCCACGGTGGTTTCGACCTGGGCATAGGTCCAGACCCGGCGCGTGCCATCGAAGGGTCGCCACACCAGGTAGGGATGCTCGGCGCGCAGGGCGGCCTGTGCGCTGACCAGCGTGCGGATGTCCTGGCCGGCAAAGGGATTGAAGTGCTGCGACGCAAAGGGGGCGGCGGCAAGGCTCATGCGGTGTCTCCTGTTGGCAGGGTGTTGCGGATCGACCTGGTCATCGCGGCGTGTCGGGCGCATGAAGCGCGGCGTCGATGGCCTGCAGATCCTCGTAGGGCGCACCGGCATCGGGGCCGCAGGCGTCAATCGCATGGCGATGCGCAAAGATCGGCCGGCGGATCCAGGCCGCCTGCAGCCCTGCCTTGCGGGCCGCGATCACATCGAGATGCGGGTCATCGCCGATATGCAGCACCTCGGTGTGGCCCACGCCGGCAAGCCGGCAGGCTTCATGGAACATGCGCGGATCGGGCTTGGCAAAGCCCACTTCATGCGCGCTGATGGCGCCTGCGAAAAAGCGCGCAAGGCCCACGCGCTCGAGATCGGCGTTGCCGTTGCTGATGGCGACCAGCCGATAGCGCGATGACCAGCGTTCGAGCACCGGCAGGACATCGTCGAAAAACGCAACCCGCTGGCGGGCGGCCAGAAACACCGCATAGGCCTGATCGGCCAGCGCAGTGTCATCGCCGGCCAGCGCCATTGCCCGGCGCAGCACTTCGTGGCGCAAAAAGCCCAGGTCGTGCGACTGGTCGGGGTGATCGGCGAGCACCGCCTTGCGCAGGCTCGCCCGCGAATCGGGCGTGAGCGTGCTGCCGGTGCGGGGCGCATGGGCGTGAAGCCACTCGGTGAGGGTTTTTTCGGCGGCCACCAGCGTCGGGCCAACCGGCCAGAGCGTGTCGTCGAGGTCGAGGGTGATGGCGCGGGGCAGGGTGAAGGAAGGCATCCCGCGATTCTAGTGCGCGCGGGAATTTTCGCCCTGATGGCGATTTGCCGGGGTCGGGGTAGGAACGTCGACAGGGACGTCGATCGGGACGTCGATCAAGGCCGTCACAGGACTGTGCCGGTGTCGATGCAGTGATTCGTGTGATCATCGCGCCCGGTTTGGCATTTTCAGATCCTGGAGCGCAGCTGTTTTGATCACTCTCAAGAATCTCGTCCTGCGCCGCAGCGCCAAGGTCCTGCTCGATAAAGCCTCGGTCACCATCACCCCCGGCGAAAAGGTCGGGCTGGTGGGACGCAACGGCGTGGGCAAGTCGACGCTCTTCGGTCTGCTCAATGGCAGCCTGCATGAAGACGGTGGCGACTTTTCGTATCCGAAGCAGTGGCGTCTGGCGCAGGTGGCGCAGGATATGCCCGAAACCGACGAGTCGGCGACCGACTTCGTGGTGGGCGGCGACAGCCGGCTCGCCGAGGTGCGAGAGTCGCTCGCGCAAGCCGAGGCGCGCTTTGCCACCGACCCCGACGACGAAGCCGCCGGCATGGCGATTGCCCATGCCTATATCGAGCTGGCCGATGCCGGTGAGCATGATGCGACCGCGCGTGCCCAGGCGCTGATCCTGGGGCTGGGTTTCGGCGCGGACGAGGTCGACAGCCCGGTCAACAGTTTTTCGGGCGGCTGGCGCATGCGGTTGCAGCTGGCCCGCGCACTCATGTGCCCGAGCGATCTGCTGCTGCTTGATGAGCCGACCAATCACCTCGACCTTGATGCGCTGGTCTGGCTCGAGGCCTGGCTGAAGTCGTATGCCGGCACCATGATCGTCATCAGTCATGACCGCGAGTTTCTCGATGCGGTGACCGCGGTGACCCTGCATCTGGACAATGCGCAGATCACCCGCTACGGCGGCAACTACAGCAAGTTCGAGGAGCTTCGGTCGGAGCAGATGCTGCTGCAGCAGGCCGCCTTTGCAAAGCAGCAGGACAAGATCGCGCATCTGCAGAAGTTCATCGACCGATTCAAGGCCAAGGCGAGCAAGGCCAAGCAGGCGCAAAGCCGCGTCAAGGCGATCGAGCGCATGGAGAAGGTGGCGCCGATGCTGGCCTCGGCCGACTTCGAGTTCGAATTCAGGGAGCCCAGCCACCTGCCGAATCCGATGCTCTCGATCACGGCTGCGAAATTCGGCTACACCGTTGACGGCGAGGAGCGTGTGATCGTGCGCAATGTCAGCCGCTCGGTGCTCGCGGGTCAGCGCATCGGCATTCTGGGTGCCAACGGTCAGGGCAAGTCGACGGTGGTCAAGACCATTGCCCGCGATCTGGCAGCCCTTGGTGGCACGATCACCGAGGGCAAGGGGCTGTCGATCGGTTATTTCGCTCAGCAGGAGCTCGATGTGCTGCATCCGCAGGACACGCCGCTCGAGCACATGGTGCGCCTGGCCCGCGAGGTCGGCGCGTCGGCGCGCGAGGCCACCGGCGAGCAGGCGCTGCGCGGATACCTCGGGAGCTTCAATTTCGGGGCCGACATGATCCGCCAGCCGGTGGGCACGATGAGCGGCGGCGAGAAAGCGCGGCTGGTGCTGGCGATGATGGTCTGGCAGCGCCCGAACCTGCTGCTGCTCGATGAGCCGACCAACCACCTCGATCTGGTGACCCGCGAAGCGCTTGCGATGGCGCTCAACGGCTTCGAAGGCACGCTGATGCTGGTGAGCCACGACCGCGCTTTGCTGCGCAGCGTGTGCGACGAGTTCTGGCTGGTCGGGCGCGGTGCGATCTCGCCCTTCGATGGCGACCTCGACGACTATCAGCGCTATCTGCTGGACGAGTCGAAGCGGCTTCGGGAAGAAGCCCGAGCCGGGGCCAGAGCCGGGGCGATGGCCTAGCGGCTGAGACGCTTGCGGTTGCAGACCAAGCGGTGCCGCTTGGTCTACGCGTGTTTCGTGTGTTTCGCGTCGTTTGCGTCGTTTGCATCGTTCGCGTCATCTGCATCGTTCGTATTACCCTGCGACCCATCTGCGCGTTCGCGCATCCGAGCCTTATCAGAGCCTTTGTTGCCATGATCGTCTGCCTACGCAAACTTTGCGGTCTTCTTGCGATTGCCATGCTGGCCGCCTGCGGTGGCGGCTCGTCATCGACCAGCACAACCCCTTCCGGTTCGACGACGACCGATCAAGCCGCCACCACGGTTACCACCGGCAGCTTCAGTCTGAGCAGCACCGCGGGTGCCGAAGGCGCCGCGATGGCCGCCGACTATTCCTGCGACGGCACCGGTTCATCGCCGCCGCTGGCCTGGTCGAACGCGCCTGCCGGGACGAAAGAATTTGCGGTGCTGATGAAGACCCTGCCGGGAGATGGCACGACCAAATACAACTGGGTGCTCTATGGCATCCCGGTGAGCACGACCAGTCTGGCGCGCAATGTCTTTGGCGCAGGCACCCTCGGTGTGGGCAGCGACGGTCCGGTCCAGGGCTATCAGCCGCCCTGCTCGCAGGGCACCGGCAGCAAGGTCTATACCTTCACGGTCTATGCCCTGTCGGCCTCGCCGACGCTGTCGGTCGCAGCGAGCAAGGTCGACGGCGCGACCCTGCTTGCGGCCATCGCACCGGTCTCGCTCGGTTCGGCGTCCCTCAATCTGACCTATTCGCGCACCGCGGCCTCGCCCGGCAGCGGCACGAACTGCACCTATATCCGCGGGTCCTTGCAGGCATCAACCACCGGCAGCGCCTCAGCCAGTTGCGACGGGACCTATGCCTACCTCAGCAGTGGTGCGCCGCCCTCGCATGCGCTGATGAATGGCATTACCGCGACCAATCTGCAGGTGCCGGTCGAGCAAAATTTTTACGGCGCCAACGGCTGGAAAATTCCACTGTCACCGGCGATTGCCGCCTCGACCACCACCGCGGTCGATGGTCCGATCGGCGTGGCCATCAATGGCGTGCCGATCTTCAATCCCTGCAAGCAGGGCGGTTGTCAGAACGGCGATACCAAGGCGCTGGGCGAACTCGACGTCTGCAATGGCCACGCCGGACGGGCTGACGACTATCACTACCATGCTGCGCCGGTGTGCATGATGGCGGGCAAGTCGGCGGGTTACTGGGACACGCATCCGATCGGCTGGGCGCTCGATGGTTTTGCGATCTTTGGCTACAACAATGCCGATGGCACGGTCGCCACGCGTGACGGGGTCTGCGGCGGCAATACCTCGGCGGTCTCGAATGCGCCCGCAGGCTACAGCTATCACGTGACCGATGCCTCGCCCTATGTTCTGTCGTGTTTTCGCGGCACGCCCAGCCCTGATCTGGCCGGCCAGGGAGCGAAATACAGCCCGATCCGCCAGCCGCCGGTCACCCCCTTCGCCGATTCGGCCATGACGCTCACGACTGACGCCAGCGACGGTTATCAGGTGCTGCAGTTCACCGCGGCGTCGGCTTTCACCACGACCGAGACCGGATCCGACAGTTATGCGAATCCCGCCGGCACCTATCGGGTCCGCTACAAGCGTGTCACCGGGTCGGACCTCGTCAGCTTGCTCGCGCTCAATGCCAACAAGGGCAAGAGTGCCTGCTGGTCCTTTCAGTTCACAAGCGGCGCCGGCGCGACAACCCAGCCTGCGGTCTCGTATTGCCGATGAGGCCTTGGCGGGCAGGCAGGGCGGTGGTGTCGCTGCTGCTGATGGCCATCGCGGGTGGCGTCATCGCGCCGGCGGTCAAGGCGCATGAACTGCCGGCCAACCGGGCAACGCTGGTCTTGCGCGATGAACGGCATGTCTCGCTCAGTCTTTACATCGACTATGTCGAGGCGCTGCATGCGTCGCTTGCGCCTGAGCGACCGATGCCGGCCTTTCTCGCGCAATTTTCGGCCATGACGCCTGCCGAACTGCAGGCTCAACTGTTGCGAACGCAGCAGCAGTGGATCCGGCAGATCGAGCTGAGTGCGGTCGATCCGGGTCGCGCCCCGGCCGGGCGGGCGATGACGCCCGTATCGTGGCGCAACTGGGTCTGGCCCGATGCCGCGCGTGTCCAGCGCCTGCTGCAGGAGCGGCTGATGCAGGGGTTGGTGGCGCCTGCCGGTCATGTCCATGACGAGCCGATGGAGATCAGGGCGGAATCGACCGCGATGCGAGCGGTCAGCGAGGCCCGCCTGAGCCTGCCGAAGGCTTTTGGCCGAGTGCTGGTGGTCTGGTATCGACCCAGACAAGTCTGGGTCGACCCTGGCACGGCGTCAGCGGCAATCCGATTTTCGCCAGATTGATGTCCAAATTGTGACTGGCGAAATGGTCGATGCCATAGAATCCAATTCCAAGTGATGCCCTGCTGATCCCAATGCCGTCTGCACCCATTCCTTCTGACGAGGCTGAGCGCCTGGCTGCGCTGCAGGCCTACGACATTCTCGATACGCTGCCCGAGAAGTCCTTCGACGATCTGACCCGGATCGCGGCGCACATCTGCCAGACGCCGATCGTGCTGGTGAGCCTGGTCGATGGCGAGCGGCAGTGGTTCAAGTCGCGCATTGGCATGGATGACACCGAGACCTCGCGCGAGGTGTCGTTCTGCGCTCACGCGATCCTCGACCAGCACCATGTGATGACCGTGCCCGATGCGACGCAGGATCCGCGTTTTGCCGACAACCCTCTGGTCACCGGCGATTTTCACCTGCGGTTTTATGCCGGGGCGCCGCTGGTGTCGTCGACCGGCCACGCGGTGGGCGCGCTGTGCGTGATCGACCATGTCTCGCGCCAGCTGTCCGAAGCGCAGCGTGATGCGCTCGAGGTGCTGGGCCGGCAGATCGTGGCGCAGATGGAGTTGCGCCGCAACCTCGTCGTGCTGCGCCGCCAGGTCGAGCAGGAAGTGGCCGAGCGCCGTCGCGTCGAGATCGAGCGAGAGACCGCGATCGCGGCCGCCAAGGCGCGCGCCGAGTTTCTGGCGGTGATGAGCCACGAGCTGCGCACGCCCATGAACGGCGTCATCGGCATGACCGAGCTGATGTTTTCCACCGACCTGAGCGACGAGCAGCGCGACTACCTCGAGACGATCGAGCTGAGCGGCAATGCCCTGCTCGCGGTCATCAACGACATTCTCGATTTTTCCTCGATCGATGCCGGTCGTATCCGCCTCGACGCTCACCCGCTGGACCTGCGCCGCTGTCTGGACGAGGCCGTTCAGGTGCTGGCGAACGAGGCGACCGGCAAAGGGATTGGTCTGCGTTGCGAGGTGGCGCCGACGGTGCCGAACTGGATCATGGGCGACGCCGGACGGCTGCGTCAGATCCTGCTCAATCTGATTGCCAATGCGGTGAAGTTCACCGAGTCGGGTGAAGTGACGGTGCGGGTCAGTGCGGTGCCGCCGCAATCGCTGCGCATCGAGGTGGTCGATTCCGGGATCGGTATCTCGGCCGAAGGCATCACGCGGCTGTTCAGTGCGTTTTCGCAGGTTGATGCCTCGAGCACGCGACGCCATGGCGGCACCGGACTCGGACTGGTGATCAGCAAGCGTCTGATCGAGCTGATGGGCGGTGAGATCAGCGTGAGCAGCGTGCCGGGCGTCGGGACCACCTTCACCTTCACACTGCTGGCGCCGCTGGCCGATAAACCGGCTGCCTTGTCGAACCGACCGGCAAGCGCGATATCGGCCAACCGGCTCGACGCCAGTCTGGCGATGCGTTTGCCGGCCAGTGTGCTGCTGGCCGAAGACAATCCCACCAATCGCCTGCTCTCACAGATGGTGCTCGAGCGCATGGGCTACGCGGTCGATGCGGTTGAAAGTGGTGCCGACGTGCTCGCGGCGATTTCGCGCAAGGCTTACGACATCGTCTTCATGGATGTGCACATGCCCGGGATGAGCGGGCTCGATGTCACGCGTGAGATCAGGCAGCAACTCAAGTCGCCCGACACACCCTGGATCGTTGCAGTGACGGCCGATGCGCTGCTGTCGGACCGTGACCGGTGTCTGGACGCCGGGATGAACGATTACATCGAAAAGCCGGCCCGCCTGAGTGCCATGCAGGATGCGATTCTGGCGTGGGGCGCGCAGCGAACTTAGTCGGTCGGGTGTCTGGCTCAGATTGTCTGGCTCGATTGTCGGGCGCGTTGTCGACCTCAGACGCCCAGACATCTTCGCTCAGCTCAGCTCAGCCCTCACAATGCGTGCGCCGTCGGCCAGGGCCTTGAGCTTGCCGAAGGCCACCTCGCGGGACAGGTATTTCATGCCGCAGTCGGGCGCCGGAATCAGGTTTTCGACGGCCACATACTTGAGCCCGGCGCGGATGCGCGCGGCCACCGTCTCGGCCGTCTCGATGCGCTGGTCGCCCAGGTCGATCACCCCCAGCATGATGGTCTTGCCGGCCAGATCGCTGAGCACACCGAGGTCCAGGCGCGGCTGCGCGGCTTCGATCGAAATCTGCTTCGCATGGCTGTCGGCAAGACCCGGCAGGAATGAGTAGCCGGTGGGTTTTTGCCCCGGCACGACCGCGGCATAGCCGAAGCACAGATGCACCACGGTCGGCACGGTGATGCCTTCGAGCGCACGGTTGATGGCCCGCACCGCATAGCGTTTGGCGGCTTCCGGGTCGTTGCGCAGCCAGGGTTCGTCGAGCTGGATGACGTCGGCACCGGCGGCCTGCAGGTCGAGGGCTTCGGCATTGACCGCGGCGGCGAAGTCCATCGCCATCTCTTCGTCATCCTTGTAGAACTCGTTTTTCGCCTGCTGCGTCAGGGTGAAGGGGCCAGGCAACGTGATCTTGGCGGCGAAGGCGGTATTGCTGCGCAGGAACTGCATGTCGCGCAGCTCGACCGGCTCGGTGCGACGCAGCCGGGCGACCACGCGCGGCACCAGCGTTTCTGTGCCGGCGCGCGAGCGGATCATGCCGGGGCGCTCGTTGTCCAGGCCTTCGAGTGCGGTGGCAAAGCGGTTGGAGTAACTCTCGCGACGCATCTCGCCATCGGTGATGATGTCGATGCCGGCGCGCTCCATGTCGCGGATGGCCAGCAGCGTGGCGTCGTCCTGTGCCTGCTCCAGAAACTCGGGTGCGACGCGCCAGAGTTCTTTGACCCGGGTGCGCGGCACCATTTTCGAGAGCATCTGCCGGTTGATCAGCCAGTCGGGTTGCGGATAGCTGCCCATGACGGTGGTGGGCAGCAGATGGGTCGGCATGGGCATGATGTCTCGGTCTCAGACGTTGAAGAGGAAGTCGGCCTGAAAAGGCCCGTGGATACTGATTCACCACGATGTGGAATGAATCGTACCCGCCGACCGTACCCGCTGAACATCGGGCTGCGTGTGACGGACTTCGCGCAACACATCCTACCCCTTGCTGTTCATGCTGTTCCTGCTATTGATCGCGCGCGCCAGCGCCCGGTGCAGGGCCGAGGACAGCAGGAACAGCAAGGCCCTCGGGGCCGCGCGACCGAGCAGTACCCGGGGTCATGCCTTAGCGTTGTCAAGGCTCCAGATTGAACATCGCATCGATATCGCGCGCGCCATGCAGCACGCGCACGACATCGATCCCGTCGTCGAGTGGCAGGTAGAAAACAACGTAGCGTCCGACAGGAAAACTGCGCACACCGGGCGCCAGCTCTTGGCGGGCACGACCCATCATCGGCTGCGTTGCCAGCAGCCGGAACTGCTCGTCCAGGTGATCCACCCAGCGATCGGCTGCGGCGACACTGTCGTTGGCGATGAAGTCTCAGATCTCGAGGATGTCGGTCTGCGCGAGCGGTCGACGCTTCACCCGTGGTATTCAGCCCCTCGCCGGCCCGTTCGTCCGCCGAGTACGCGCCATGCTTTTGAGCGCTTCGGCATCCCAGGGTTGGCTCGACCCGCTGGCCAACCCCTGGCGCACATCGCTGCGCAACTGCGTGAGTTTGGCCTCTCGCAGTCGATCCTGCTCGTCCATAAGCCGAAGCGCCTCGCGAACCACCTCGCTCGCCGAAGTGTAGAGACCGGAGGCGACCTTCGAGCGGACGAGTTCTTCCAGCTGGGGCGTCAGGTTGACGTTCATTCCCATGGGGTGCAGACCTTCAGGTAATGGAAGCGCATATTATGTCAGGGAATGTCAAAGATGGACATTTTAAGCAGCCCAAGCAACGCTGCCGCTGCAACCGCGACGACAGCTTCGCCACGCAGTGCGATCTCGAGCGTGTACTCGTCCTCGTGGCCAACCAGCCTCAGGAGGCGGGCTACCGGCACCTCATCGCCACGAGCCTGAAACCCAAGCACTAGTGCGCCGCCGCAGGCAGCCACCGGATGCACGGTTTCCGGCGCCAGCAACCGGCAGGCCGAGGTCACGGGAACTCACGGCCCAGCAGAAGGCGATCGATCGGGCAGCACGGCTCACGATCAGCGCGGAGCTGTGGCATGAGAGGGGGCAGTTGGCGGCGGTTTATCTTGGAAGGTGAAGGACGGCTACCGACCCGAAGCGGTCCTCGAGTCGGCTGATCTCGACGCCGCGAAGCGGACGTTCAAAGGCCTTTCGGCGCTTGCCTCAGCAAGACAGCCAAAGAATACT
>CAIVAS010000189.1 GCA_903903975.1 uncultured Burkholderiales bacterium | reverse complement strand
TGGGACTTGCGTTTGGAAAGGAGGTGTCGTTCAGTTTCGGGCCCTTTTCGGCGATCTACACCAAGGAATACCATCCAGCCACAGATCAGTTCGTCCTCGCCGCCAGCACCTTTTTGGGATTTGCCTACTGGTTCGCCGCGACCCGATTCCTAAGACCAAAGCAGTGGCCGATCATAGTCGGGTTCATTGTGATTCTGGCGGGTGTGATCTCGTTTCGGGACGCATTGCTGTTGTCGTATCCCTTGCTGGCCGGTATATGGACCTTCAATGTCCTTGAGGCAGATCGACAGAACTCAAGCGTCAAATCAAATCGAATCGTGGAAGGTATTCTGATCTTTTTGCCACTCGGCTTGCTGCCGTTGGTCAAAGGCAGCTGCCTGGTGCCGTCAGCAGGCATCGCATTTCTGTCATTCGTTTGGCTCGGAAGATACGACAGGGCCAAATTAGCCTTGTCTGGCGCTGCGGCGGTCGTGATCGGGGCCATCCTGTTCTGGCTCATTTCCGGCCAAGCACTCCGCGATTTGCCTGAATACTTCATCGCGATGCTGCCGATCACCTCTGGGTACACCGACGCAATGTCGATCTACGGCCCGACTGATCCAATCAAATATTTTCTGGTCGCCTCGCTGATCATGCTGACCTGGATCCTGACCAGGAGCACGACGGGAAGAATGAATCGCGTCCTTTTGGCCTTGTGCGTCGCTCTGTACCTGCTCATCGCCTTCAAGGCGGATTTTGTTCGCAATGACGTGCACGCAGTATTCGCAGCCACTTCGATGCTCCTCGGTGCGCTTGCATTGGCATTGGCAATACCAGACCGGCTGTATGGCGTCGTACTGATAGCAGCTCTTCTGGCATGGCACTCTGTCGACAAGCAATACACAAACGCATCGACAAACCTGTTTGGCAACATCTCCCGCAATTTCAAATCAGCTTTGACCGGATTTAACAAACGTCTCACCGACAAAGCTTGGCCAAAGGCGGAGTACGACGATGCATTGAAAGCAATCGTAAGAATGCAACCCTTGCCACGCCTTGCTGGCAATTCCGACATCTATTCCTTCAATCAGGCGCTCCTGATCGCTTCGGGTAATCGCTGGAACCCGCGGCCGATTCCCCAGAGCTACTCGGTTTACACGCCCGTGCTCATCCAGCGTAACCTTCGCCACCTGACATCCGAAACGCGTCCCGACAACATCTTCTTCAAGGTTGAGACGATCGACGGCAGGTTTCCGTCACTCGACGACGGCGCAAGTTGGCCCGCTTTGCTGGGCTTGTATAAACCCGCAGGAACGGCAGGAGATTATCTTTTGCTGCGCAAACGCGACGATTCGCCGCTCCCGCTGGCCTTGAGGCCCTTGAGTACGGAAACACATCGTTTTTCGCAATCAGTCACAGTGCCAGCGGAAGGTCGTGCGGTATTCGTCAAGATCATGATCAATCCGACGATCTCGGGTCGGATTGCGAGCCTTCTCTACAAATCATCCCAACTTCAGATTGAAGTGGCCTTGGCAAACGAGAGCAGAAAGACCTTTCGATTGATCGGTGCGATGGCGAGCACCGGATTTGTCTTGTCTCCGATTGTTAGCGCGACGCCTGATTTTGAGGCGCTTTTCGTCAAAGGAGAGCCCTCACCAGATCGGACAGTAAAATCCTTCACGATTCGCCCGATCGACGGTACAGGCTTCTGGGAAGATGAATACGCCGTCGAGTTCAGTGCGCTTGATTGAGTAAGGCCATGATTGCCCGGGCGCAATGTCTGCATTGGCTTAGGTCCGCGTTTCCAATCGCGGCGCCTGAACCAGAACTTTCGGGCATCTCAGAGAACACCATCGGTCAAAAGCCCAAGAGACTGCGACAGTGAGAACCGAAAAAATCATCCTCCCCGGCGGCGCAGGGCTGGTCGGCCAAAATCTGGTTGTCCGCCTCAAAGCCCGTGGATTCAGCAATCTGGTCGTGATCGACAAACATCGTCACAACCTGTCGACGCTTGCGTCGATGCATCCCGACATCACGACTGAATTCGCTGATCTGGCCGAGGCAGGCTCATGGATGCGGCATTTTGATGATGCTGATGTGGTGGTCATGCTGCAGGCACAGATCGGCGGCAACGAGTACCGTGACTTCGAGCGGAACAACCTCGATGCCACGCGGCACATTCTCGACTGCATCAGGAAGCGCCCTTCAATTTACCTGGTACACATCAGTTCGTCGGTCGTCGAGTCTGTGGCTGAGGATTTCTACACCAACTCGAAGAAAGACCAGGAAAAGATGGTGCTGGAGAGCGGCATCAGTTGCCCGATATTGCGTCCCACTCTGATGTTTGGCTGGTTCGATCGAAAGCATCTCGGATGGCTGGCCCGTTTCATGCAAAAAGTGCCGGTGTTTCCGATACCCGGCAAAGGCGATTACATGCGCCAGCCGCTTTATGTTGGCGATTTTTGCAATGTGATCATCTGTTGCATCGAATCGCGCAGACCATCGGGCACCTTCAACATTTCGGGCCATGAGCAGATCGATTACATCGACATCATTCGCCAGATCAAGCGTGCAACCGCCTCGCCCACGCCGATCGTGCGCATTCCCTACTCGCTGTTCTATGCCCTGATCTGGACCTGGGGAAAGTTTGATTCGAACCCCCCGTTCACCACGCAGCAGCTCGAAGCGCTGATTGCGAAAGACGAATTCGAAGTCATCGATTGGCCAGGCCTCTTTGGTGTGCCGCTCACGCCATTCAGCAAGGCGGTCGACGAAACCTTCAACGACCCGCGCTACGGCAAGGTCACACTCGAGTTTTGAGATGAGCAAGCGAATCGCGGTATTGGGGGCAGGCCCGATGGGACTGGCTGTTGCCTATCAGCTGGCACAGGATGGGCATCGCCCGGTGCTCTTCGAGGCTGACGACCGGGTCGGCGGCATGACCGCATGCTTCGATTTCAATGGCCTGATGATCGAGCGCTTCTACCATTTTCATTGCATCTCGGATCATGCTTTTCTGCAGATGCTCGATGAACTCGGCCTGCAGCAAAAGATGCGCTGGGTCGAGACGAAAATGGGCTATTGGTATGAGGGGCAATTGCAGCCATGGGGCAATCCGGTGGCGCTGCTGACCTTCCGCGGCCTGAGTATGATCGCCAAATTGCGATACGCCCTGCATGCCTTTCTGTGCACCAAGCGCACCGACTGGCAGCCGCTCGATCGCCTCGAGGCCACTGCCTGGATCCGTCGTTGGGTCGGCGATGAGGCCTACGAGATCCTCTGGCGAAAGCTCTTTGACTACAAGTTCTACGACTATGCCGGCAATCTGTCGGCGGCCTGGATCTGGAGCCGTGTGCGCCGTATTGGTCGCTCGCGCTACAACCTGTTCAGAGAAAAGCTCGGATACCTTGAAGGTGGTTCGACCACGCTGCTCGATGGCATGAAGCAGGCGATCGAAAAAACCGGCGGCGAGATACGGCTGTCCATGCCAGTCAAGAAGGTGGCCATCGAACAAGGCAAGGTGAGCGGCATCGAGACGGCAGCCGGTTTCGAAGCCTTTGACACCGTCATCAGCACCGTGCCCTTGCCCTTCGTTGAGCGACTCATGCCCGACCTGCCGCCCGCATTGCTCGAGCAGTTCCGATCGATGCGCAATATCGCGGTGGTCTGCGTGATCGCAAAGCTGCGCGCGCCCCTCACGAGCAATTTCTGGCTCAACACCAACGACCCGGAGATGGATATTCCCGGGCTGGTTGAATACTCCAACCTCAGGCCGCTTGATCAGCATGTGGTGTACGTGCCCTTCTACATGCCGGGTGAGCATCCTAAGTTTCAGGATGCGGATCAGGTCTTCATCGAGAAAGTCAGGCGCTATCTGATGAAGATCAATCCGGCTCTTACGAATGACGACTTCGTCAATATCCGGGCAAGTCGCTATCGCTATGCCCAACCGATCTGTGAGCCTGGCTTCCTGGATCGGCTGCCGCCGGCAAAGCTGCCGATCGATGGGCTATGGGTGGCTGACACCTCGTACTACTACCCCGAGGACCGAGGGATTTCGGAGAGCATCGGGTTTGGGCGAGCGATGGCCAAGGACGCGACAGCGTGACTGGAAGGATGATCGACGCCTTCGCATCAAAGCAGTTCGTCGGGTTTCTGCTCACCGGCGGGGCGGCCGCTGCGGTCAACTTCGGCTCTCGCATCCTGCTCAACCGATGGATGGATTTTTCCGCGGCAATTGTTGTGGCCTACCTGATTGGAATGGCGACAGCATTCATTCTTGCGCGACTTTTTGTCTTTAAACAAAGCAACCAGGCCCTTCATCGATCGGCCGGCTTTTTCGTATTGATCAATGTCTTTGCGATCTTCCAGACATGGTTGGTCAGCATCATTCTGGCTCGACACCTGCTGCCGGCCTTGGGCGTCAATCGCTTCGTCCCTGAGATTGCCCATGCCATCGGTGTGATGGTCCCGGTGTTTTCCAGCTATCTCGGTCACAAGCGCTGGTCGTTTCGTCAAGGCTGATGAGTTTTCGGACAAGCGGCGCTCTGCTGGGCTTTGCGCTACTCACCGTCGGCTATCTGGTCGCTTTGATATGGGCCGATTCGCGTCATCAGGTCCTTTCAGGACTGACGAAACTTGCATCGGTGATGCCGATGCTGGTTGCCGCGTCAGCAATCACCTACCTATTGCGATATCTGCGGTGGTATTGGCTGCTGCGTCGTTCCGGCCACCTAACGCCCTTTCTGCGCGGCTTTGCCGCTTATCTCAGCGGTTTCGCCTTTACTGCCACGCCGGGGAAAGTCGGTGAACTCGTACGAATCCGCTATCTCTTGCCACTGGGCGTTCCGGCCGCTCGCGTGGTCGCAGCCTTCATTTTCGAACGCGCCTTCGATCTGATTGCCGTGCTCATGCTTGCATCGCTGGCGATTGCATCGACTCGAACTTTCATCATCTCGGCCGCCTTCGTGTTTATCTTTTTGGGCGGCCTTGCACTCGCATCGGCGAAGCTCGAGTGGTTTTCAGGCACCGCGCTCGCACTCGCCAGGCGAGGTTTCAAACGACCGGCAAAGGTGGTCACTGCGGTACGGGAAGGACTTGATGGTTGCCGGATCTGGCTAACCGCAGCCGATATCGCCGTCTCACTGGTCCTCGGCTTGATCGCATGGCTAATCGCAAGCCTCGCATTTCTGTTTCTGCTCAATGGCATGAACATCAGCCTGCCGTTTACTCAGGCACTGTCGATCTATCCATTGTCGATGCTGGCCGGCGCGGCTTCGATGCTACCGGGTGGAGTAGGGTCGACTGAAGTCACTATCGTCGGACTGCTCTCGTTGCACGAGATACCGACTGGGCTAGCCACCCTTGCAGCGGTTGGCATTCGGCTGTCGTCGCTCTGGTTTGCGGTGGTCTGCGGATTTGTAGCACTGCTGGGACTGGAACTCGTCGCATCGCCGACCATGGCAGACAGCAATGCCCGATGATTGGTTCAGCCTAGCGGCTGACACCCTCGACCGACGACTTTGCGATCACGGCGCTGCTGTCCATTAGCCCGATCAGACCGAACAGTCTTTCGAGTGCATGAAGCTTAGTCCCATCGATAGGCAGGGGTTCGGCCGGGAAGTCTTCCCAATCAAGATTGCAAGCCACGAATCGGGTGAGTGCTTCCGAACGAATCCAGAACATCGTGCCGACCGGGAAATCGAACTGCTGAGGCAGGAGACTGACGTCGAGTTTCGAGGCGATTGACTCGGCGTAATCACGATTCAACGTCCAGCCGACGACATGCGGATCATCCGGAAACACCAGCGCAACCCGAGGATCCTGACGCATGGCAGCTACGATCCGGTCTGCCATCGCCCCCCCTTTTTTACCACCCAGAAGATTTTCGAAAAGAAACTCGGTCCAGGCGTTGGCAAAACTCCGGTTCTGGACATGCGGACTCGACTTGGTATGAACATGCCCGATGATTTCGTAGTTATCAACCAGATGCTTTCCGAATGTAATCAACAGCGGTCCGATATCTCTTCCACGATTCGGAACGACGCGAATATCCACATTTGAGAGACCGTGTTTCAGGCAGATATCAACCAAAAGTAATTTCGCCTGATCGTTCTTCACGCTGATGAACAGATCGGCAGAAATTTTGTTGACCGCCAGCCGATCAAGCAGTGACGACAGCATCTCCGGATAGTAGGCATGGATATGCAGTGCAACCCGCGAGTCGGAGGAAATGCTGCTGCTGCCATCACCGTTCGACAGTGCCCCGATGATGACGGGTGCCTGCCAGAGGCCGTCAGGTCTGCCGGCACTCAGGTAATGCGCAAACGGATCACGATCCAGAGTCCGGATGCCGTTGACTTCGGTATACAGGCCATTCAGCTCGGCATAGATGCCGGGATGGAATCCTCGCCTCGGCTTCCTTGTGAAATAGCCCGTCCGCCACCTGCGCACGTAGTTTCTGATCTGAATTTTTTCAGGCAAGGCCGCTTCAGCAGCCGGCACCGAAAATTCGTGCTCAAACAAGCCGCTGTTGAGGATGGTTTCGATATCGAGCTTTTCCTGACTGATTCGGACAGCGGCATCTCGCCCTATCGCCTCAAGTCTTCTCACATAATCTTTCATATCGAAAGCCGTGATCGCCAGCGCTTTCGAATTTCTGCACAGATCAGCGTACAACTCGCTCGACGACGCGATGGCATTAATCTTCGCCGCCATATCTGAAGTATCCAGATAATCAGCAACCAGTTGATCTTTCATGCCATTTTCAATCAGGACATCAGCCGTTCCGGCTGCCCGATCAAAACACATGACCGGTTTGCCTGCATTCAGCATGTCGATCGAAACATTCGGCAAAGGATCAAGCCTGGAACTCACGACGAGCAGATCAGCCAGCTGGTAAGCCAGCTCAATATCATTGAGTTTTCCCGCAAACGTCACATGCAACGACAAGCCGGATCGCTTTATCTGATCGTCAAGGAAATTCTTGTACTCGACATATTGAGGAAAATCGAGGAGCTCTCCCGCCCAGACGAAACGGATCTTTCGGTTGCCGTGAGTATTGATGACTCTGTTCGCACACTCGATAAACAGATCAACGCCTTTCCGGTAGCAGATCACGCCCGCACCGAGCACGACAAAAACGTCGCTTCCTTCACCCTCGGGACGCATCAGGCGTTTCAGTCTCATCCGCTCGGGCTCGAGCGCTTCATCAGACTCGCCATGACTGAGTGATGAGCTTCTGCCCTGCGCCATGACACTTGTCATGACCGTTGGATCAAATCGCAGATCGTCTTTCAGCGCACTGTCGAGCGTCAGGCGGGTCGAAAACACGGTGTGCGTCGACCACATCAACGACTTCAGGAACGATTCGGCCGAGGGCGTTTCAGATGCAAATTCGTGAATCAGGTGGACTGTGGCGATTTCGCGCGTCGAAAGGGCCTGCAGCACAGACCAGGAAGCCACGCTGTTGACCAGGGCATAGTCGATGACATGCTCGGTGCAGATTTTTTCAATCAACCATCTTGAGACTGACGGATTTCCGCAGCCATTCGGTGCACAGATCAGCTCACACGAGGTTTCGCGGAATTCGTTTTTCAACTCACCGCCGCCAAGGAGCAGAACCACCACATTTTTGTCGGCTGACAATTCACGCGCGATATTCAGGGCCAGAACCGGGGCACCCGTGCGGGATGCGTCATGACTGACCAACAGCACAGACGGGGCATTGTTCTTTTTCTGGCCGCCAACCAGTACTTCAGGTCGCTCAAGCCGAAAGGCCCGGCCTTCGGAAAAGCCATGCAAAACGAAATGCTTCAAGGGACTGATCCCGGCCTCCTGAACTTCAGGATTCAAGAGCAGATAGTCGTTCTTGTTGAATCTTGTCGCCGCCAGCCCACGTCTTGTAATCGAAGCGACTCTTCTGGCAACTCTGATCAATCTCGAATTCGGTCTTGGCATTGCTTATCAACGTGAAATGCGAATTGATGCGCGCGCGCATTTTCGCGTTAAATCTTTAGGGTCCGCTGACTGTGAACGCCCTGTCGAAAACCCGCAATCACCGCCTTGCCGTCCATCCCTGATCAAATCCCGGCAGGTCAGACCGCACGGTCTCCCACAGCGCATCAACCGAAAAATGCTCACGCACGAACCGCTGTGCAGCCTCTGACCGTTCGCGCCACACAGGGTCATCCTGTAACAGGG
>CAIVAS010000188.1 GCA_903903975.1 uncultured Burkholderiales bacterium | reverse complement strand
GGCGCCTGCCGGCGGGCCGAGTCGCCGCGACGCGGCGGCGGACCTTGCCATCGAAGACCTCGCCTTCGATCCGGCCCGCCACAACATGTGCCCGCAGCGCTGGTTCGATGACTTTGTTGTCGGCGAGCGCTTCCTGCTGCCCTCGCGAACCATGACCGAGGCGCTGTTTGCGGCGTTTGCGCTGGCCAGCGGCGACAATCATCCGATTCATTACGATGTCGAGTTCTGCCGCCGCCATGGCATGCCGCACCTGCTGGCCCACGGCTTTCAGGTGCTGATCCAGACCGCTGCCGGAGCCGGTCAGTTTCCGCATGTGGTGAGCGATTCGCTCAAGGCCTTTCTCGACCAGAGCAGCCGCTTCGTGGCCCCGGTCTATGCCGGCGACACGCTCTACTCGGCCTTGCAGGTCACCGCGCTCGAGCCCGGTCGCACGACCGGTGTGCTCACGATGCGCTCGACGGTGCACAACCAGCGCAGCGTACTGGTGCTCGAGGGCACGCAGCGCTATCTCCTGCGCAAGCGGGCGAGCAGTCAGGGCTGACCGATCAGGGTTGACAGCTCAGGGCTGAGCGGTGTCGCCAGCCAGGATCGGGTCGAGCTTGACCCGGTTCCTGCCGCTGTGTTTGGCGTCATAGAGCGCGAGGTCGGCACGCTCGAGCGCGGAGTGATCATTCGGGTCGTCCGGGCTGATTGCGCTCAGCCCGATACTGATCGTGACCGAGATGGGCTGATCTCCGGTGTCGGCCGGTGTCCCCTCGACACTGGCGCGAATCCGTTCGGCCAGGGCCAGTGCATTCTCGACCGAGGTGTCGGGCAGCACGATGACGAACTCTTCGCCACCGATTCGGGCCGGGATGTCGATGCGCCGGGTCTGCTGCTTCATCGTCTGGGCGACATGTTTCAGGACCACGTCGCCGGCGGCATGGCCCCAGGTGTCGTTGACCCGCTTGAAGTGATCGATGTCGATCGCCAGCAGGCAGCAGCGCAGGCCCGGGTTGCGCTGTACGCGTTCGTATTCGATCGCCAGGCGCTCGAAGAGTGTGCGCCGGTTGGCCAGTCGCGTCAGCTCGTCGGTCGTGGCTTTGGCGCGCAGCTCATGGGTCAGCAGCACCTGTGCGGTGATGTCTTCGAAGGTGGCATAGACCTCCTTGAGCTCGCCGGCTTCCATCAGCGGAATCGCATTGACCTTGAGCCAGGCAAAGCCGCGATCGGGCACGGCCACGCCCATCACCACGTCCTTGACCGGCAAAAGCGTGCGGGCGGCGAACACTGCCGGATGCTCATTGGCAGGAAAATCGCTGCCGTCTTCGCGGATCGATTTCCATCGCGGGTCCGTCGATTTCAGGCCCTGCAACTGCTCGAGTGTCAGACCCAGAATGCGTTGCGCGGCGGCATTCGCCGAGGTGATCCGGCCGGCTGCCTCGTGATAGACCACTCCCTGCGGCACGGTCTCGAAAAGCGTCCGGTAGCGGGATTCGCTCGCGCTCAGTGCGGTCTCGATTTTCTTTCGGCCGGTGATGTCGAGGATGATCCCCGTCCAGGTCAGGGTGCCGTCGGCGTCG
>CAIVAS010000187.1 GCA_903903975.1 uncultured Burkholderiales bacterium | reverse complement strand
TGCCGGCAAAAGGAGACACATCATGAATCGACTGTCGGGGTCACTGATCCTGTCCGCTCAGCTCGCCATCGCGGCCTTGAGCTTCACCGGCGCGGCCCATGCCCGCATCGACCGTTTCGAGGTCGTTCGCATCGAGCCGGCCTTCGGCAATACCGCTTTCGATGGCACTGGCACCTACGAGCGCGTGATCGCCAAAGCCCATGGCAGCCTCGATCCGCGGGCGGGTGTGAATGCCTCGATCCAGGACATCGGTCTCGCGCCGCGCAATGCTGAGGGTCGCGTCGAGTATGTGTCTGATGTTGAGATCCTGCGCCCGGCGCAGCGTGCCAAGGCCAATGGCCTGCTGTTCTTCAACATCCTCAATCGCGGCAACAAGGGCGGCCACAGCCTCTTTAATGCCGATGTTCCGGGCAATCTGACGCGGATCAACAATCTCGACGATGCCGGCGACGGCTTCATGCAGCGTCAGGGCTACACCATGGTCTGGTTTGGCTGGCAGGGCGATGTCCTGCCGGGCAACAACCGCATGCTGCTGAAGGTGCCTGTGGCTCGACAGCCAGACGGCGCGCCGGTGACTGGCACGGTGCGCTCCGAGCTGGTCACGCAGGCACCGACCACCACCCTCAATCTGAGCCATGGCTGGTTCACTGCGGCATCGACCGCGCCTTATCCGGCGGTCGAGACCGACAACCGCAAGGCCTTTGCCGATGGCTTCGTGCCGACCCTGACCGTGAGGATGCGCGGGCAGGCGGCACCGATGCTGATTCCCGCCACGGACTGGTCCTTCGGTGCCTGCCCGCAGGGCGGCGCAGCCACGCCGAGCGCCACGCAGATCTGCCTGCCTTCAGGGTTCAAACCCGGGCGGGTCTACGAATTGACCTACCGCGCGCGTGATCCGCTGGTGCTTGGCATCGGCTTTGCCGTCGCGCGCGACATCGGTGCCTTTCTCAAGCATGACGAGGCTGATGCCGCAGGCACGGTCAATCCGGTCAGGATGCCCGATGCGAAATCGATCGTGATGGGCTCCTCGCAAAGCGGGCGCTTCGTGCGCTCCTTTTTGCACCGGGGCTTTAACCGCGACGAGCGCGGGCGCATCGTTTTTGATGGCGCGATTCCGCATATCGGCGGTGGGCTGATGCCGCTCGACGTTCGCTTTGGTCAGCCGGGTCGATCTGCCGGCACCGAGCAGGTCGACAACCTTTATCCCGGCACCGAATTTCCGTTTGCCTACGGCTCGACCACCGATCCGCTCACCGGCCGAACCCAGGGCATTCTTGATCGCTGCAGCGCCGATCGCTCCTGCCCGAAGATCATCCATGCCGCGACCGCGCTCGAGGTCTGGGAGCTGCGCCAGTCGCTCGGCTTCACTGATTCGCTCGGGACAGTTGATCTGCCCGAACCGGCCAATGTGCGCAGCTACATCATGGCTTCCACCCAGCATGCCCCGGCGCCGATGCCGCTGCCGCAAAAGGCGCCCTTTGCCGGCTGCCTGCAACAGTCCAACCCGAACCCCCAGAGCTGGACGATGCGGGCGCTGTTGCAGTCGCTCGTGCTCTGGATGCGCGATGGCACCGAGCCGCCGCCAAGTGCGCGGCCCACGATTGCGGCCGGCAATCTGGTGGCGCCCGACCAGGTGCGCTTCCCATTGATCCCAGCCAATCGCTATGGCGGCGTCGAGCGGCCTGGCGTGCGTTTTCTGGGGCTGAGCAATCCGCTGCATGTGCAGAACTACGGCGATCAGTTCAGGGCCGGCGAAACCGCGGGCATTTTGATGCTCGAGCCGCCGCGCATTGGCACCGCCCGCTACAACAACCTGGTGGCGCAGGTTGACAATGACGGTAACGATCTCGGCGGCATCCGCAATGTCATGGTTCAGGTGCCGATCGGTACCTATACCGGCTGGAACACCTTCGATGACTCGCTCTTTCAGGACGGCTTTTGCACGCTGCAGGGCAGCTTCATTCCGTTTGCGCAGACCCGCCAGGAGCGCGCGCTCGCAGGGGACCCGCGGCCGTCGATCGAAGAGCGCTATCCGAGCCGTGAGGCTTATGTCGATGCGGTGCGAAAGGCCGTGGCCGATCTGGTGAGCCAGCGTCATCTGCTGCCCGAAGATGGCCGCAGGCTGATTGCCGAGGCCGAGCGCGACGGCGTTCGCAAGGCG
The DNA here is from genome assembly GCA_903903975.1 of uncultured Burkholderiales bacterium. Taxonomy (GTDB): domain Bacteria; phylum Pseudomonadota; class Gammaproteobacteria; order Burkholderiales; family Burkholderiaceae_E; genus UBA4615. Next base: position 451 of record CAIVAS010000187.1, on the reverse strand, counting down.
CCCTGATGGGCCATCGCCCGGCTGCGCCCGCACTGCGCGGTCGTTGCCGGGTCATGGCACTGAGGCCCACGCCTGACACCCCCGGGCCGGGCACGAGTCTGGCTTCGGTCCTCCATCGGGCCGCCATACCGTGCCGGCCAGCGGGAGTGTGCGATGACCCAGATGCGCAGCGAGGCAGATTCGTTTGGCCCGATCAGCGTCGTTCAAGGGCGTCTGTGGGGTGCCCAGACCCAGCGGGCGCTTGAGCATTTTGCGATTTCGACCGAGCGGATTCCGCCCGAGCTGATCCGCGCGGTGGCCGAGGTCAAGCGCGCTTGCGCGCAGGTCAATGCCCGGCTCGATCGGCTGCCTCACGACAAGGCACTGGCGATCATCGCGGCCGCCAATGAAGTGCTGGCGGGCGAGCATGCGCATGAGTTTGTACTCGGAGTCTGGCAAAGCGGCTCCGGTA
>CAIVAS010000186.1 GCA_903903975.1 uncultured Burkholderiales bacterium | reverse complement strand
TGATGGGGTTCGATCCCACGACAACCGGAATCACAATCCGGGACTCTACCGCTGAGCTACAGCCACCACCGTGTCCGCCCTGGCTGTGTGCCAGGTCAGACAAAAACAACAGGCCATCATCCTGGCCTGCCCGACAGGACTCGAACCTGTGACCCTCGGCTTAGAAGGCCGATGCTCTATCCAGCTGAGCTACGGGCAGCACGAACCTGTCAGAAGGATGAGTTTACACCACCCGTCCTGACCCGACTGACCACCAGATCGTCGAAGCGCGCCGATCAAACCGATCTGCGTGGGTCGAAGAAGTGGTCAGGCGAGGGTCAAGCGAGCCAATCAGATCTTTTTCGGCTTGGCGCTGACCGAATCAGGCAGGTCGTAAAAGCTGACCTTGCCGGTCTTCAGGTCGTACATGGCCCCGACGATCATGATCTGGCCCTTGTCCTCCATCTCCTTGAGGATCGGGCTCTTGTCGCGGATGGTCTGCACGCCAAGCCTGACGTTCTGCTCGCCGACCATATCGACAAACGCGGGGTTCTTGGAGCTGCGACCCTTGCCGTCGTCAGGGATCTTGCTGATCGCAGGCTTGATCTTCGCGAGCAAGCCGGTGAGGTTGCCGAGCTCGACATTGTCACAGGCACCTTTGATGGCGCCGCAATCGGTGTGACCCATCACAACGATGAGCTTTGCACCCGCTGCCTTCGAGCCGAATTCGAGACTGCCAAGCACGTCGTCAGTGATCACGTTGCCGGCATTACGCGCGATGAAAATATCGCCGATGCCCTGATCGAAGACGATCTCAGGCGGAATACGCGAGTCAAAGCATGAGACGACACTTGCGAGCGGAAACTGGCCGGGCGCTGTCTTCTTGGACTGCTTTTGCAGGTCGCGCTGAAGGGTGGTGCCCTTGACGAAGCGCTTGTTGCCAGCCTGCAGCCGGGCGAGCACTGCCTGCGGGGTCTTGATGTCCTGGCAAGCTCTGGAGGTCTGGGTCTCGCAGGGCACCGGATCCATTGACGCGCCGGGCGCAGCGCCAGCCCAGGACATGCCTGCGAACAACATCGACGACACCATTGCAGCCAACTTGATTCGTTTACCGGCGATCACTTGGAGAGACTCCTTGGACGTCATGGCCGAGTTCGCATCGTCCCCGGCAAGACGACGGTGTTTTGATTCTGGCGGCGGGCGCGCCAGGCTGGTCGGGGCGAGAGGATTCGAACCTCCGACATCTTGCTCCCAAAGCAAGCACTCTACCGGGCTGAGCTACGCCCCGACTGGCCGGCAGTGTATCCCACCAAGGCGCTCAATGCGGCTAATGCCGGAACGCGCCAGACAGGCAGCCCTAGCCGAAGCGTCGATCGGGACCTCGCTCAAGCCGCCAGCGAGTCGGCGATATGTCGGGCATGACGATTTGCGGTTTCGTCGTCGCGGGCTTCGACCATCACCCGCAGCAGCGGTTCGGTACCCGATGCCCGAATGAGAATACGGCCATCACGCCCGAGTTGCGACTCGACGCTGGCGCAGGCTTCACCCAGTGCGGCATGCCGCTGCCAGTCAAAGCCACGCTGAATCTTGACGTTGATCAGCGTCTGCGGAAACAGGGTGAGGTCGGCGATCAGCTCGGCGAGCGTCTGGCCACTGCGCTTGATGGCGCTCAGAACCTGCAACGCGCTGATCGTGCCATCGCCGGTGGTATGGCAGTCGAGGCACAGCAGATGACCCGATCCCTCGCCGCCATAGAGCCAACCGCGCTCCTGCAGCATCTCGAGCACATAGCGGTCACCGACCTTGGCGCGCGCAAATCCGAGACCCATCCGGGCGAAGGCCTGCTCCAGACCAATGTTGGACATCAGCGTGCCGACCGCACCGGCAACCGGGCCCTGCCGCATCCTGTCCTTGACGATGAGGTAGAGCAGTTCATCGCCGTTGTAGAGGCGCCCGTTGGCATCGCACATCAGCAGCCGATCGGCATCGCCGTCGAGTGCAATGCCCAGATGGGCTTTATTGGCCAGCACCGCAGCTTGCAGAGCCTGCGGATGGGTGGCGCCGACATGGTCATTGATGTTCAGACCATTGGGCGCAGTGCCCACTTCAATCACTTCCGCGCCGAGTTCGTGAAAGACATGCGGTGCGGTGTGGTACGCCGCGCCGTGGGCGCAGTCGACAACAAGTTTGAGCCCGCGCAGATCGAGACTCGACGGGAACGTCCCTTTGCAGAACTCGATGTAACGGCCGGCTGCATCATCGATTCGCCGCGCCTTGCCCAGCAGTTCAGATCTGACACAGCCCATCGGCTCATCGAGGGCAGCTTCGATCTGCAGCTCCATCTCGTCGGGCAGTTTGTTGCCGTCGGCCGAGAAAAACTTGATGCCGTTGTCATCGAAGGGATTGTGCGAGGCACTGATCACGACGCCCGCCGACAGCCGCAGCGCACGCGTGAGATAGGACACCGCGGGTGTGGGCAGCGGCCCCGACAGCATCACATCAACGCCAGCGGCCGAAAACCCGGCCTCAAGAGCGGCCTCGAGCATATAGCCCGAAATGCGGGTGTCCTTGCCGATCAGCACCGCCGATCGCTGGCCTTCGCGCTTGGGCAGCATGCGCCCGGCGGCATAGCCCAGACGCATGACGAATTCAGGCGTGATCGGCGAGTCACCGACGCGGCCTCGGACACCATCGGTTCCGAAATATTTGCGAGTCATCTCTGCCCTCTCTTGTCATCAATCGACTGTCGTGCATCACTGATCGCACACCAGACGCGCAGCGCATCAACGGTTTCAGGCACATCGTGCACCCGCACGATGCGCGCGCCGCCTGCCACCACCGCGAGCATCGCCGACAGACTCGCCGACAGCCGCCTGTCGACCGCGCGGCCGGTCAGCGCTCCCAGCATCGATTTGCGAGATACCCCCACCAGCACCGGCAAACCGAGCGCCACAAGGCTCGGCAAATCGGCCAGAAGCGCCAGATTGTGCTCAAGGGTCTTCCCGAATCCGATGCCCGGGTCGATGACGATCCGCGAGCGGTCGATCCCTGCAGACTGAAGCGCCTGCGCGCGATCAGCAAGCATCTGGCAGACCTCGCTCACCACATCCCGATAAACGGGGTCCTGCTGCATGGTCAGTGGCTCACCCAGCATGTGCATCACGCAACAGGCGGCCTGGCTGGCGCTCACTGCAGCGATCGCCTGCGGATCTGCGAAACCCGAGACGTCATTGATCATGTCAACGCCCAGATCGAGCACCGCTTGCATCACCTGCGGCTTTCGGGTGTCGACCGACAGCGGCCGGCCGCAATCGACCAAGGCCCGGATGACTGGCGCCAGGCGGCTCAGTTCGAGATCAGCTGGCACGGTCGGCGCGCCGGGACGAGTCGATTCTGCGCCCAGATCAATCAGATCGACGCCGTCGTCAATCATCACCATGGCCTGCGCGATGGCCGCATCGGTGTCAGGCCAGCGACCGCCATCCGAAAACGAATCAGGGGTGAGATTGAGCACCCCCATGACCAAAGGGCGCTCGAGCGTCAACTCGAAGCGCCCGCAGCGAAGCCGGGGTGAATCAGAGGTGTCGATCAGCGTGGTCTGGACTGGGTGGGGTGGACGCATGGCGACCACCCCGTCGAGGCGGGCAGATCGATCAGTTTGCAGCCGGTGCAGCAGGCGCCGGTGGTGCCGCTGGCGCAACACCCGAGGAGGGTGAGGCAGGCGGCGTTCCGCCGCCAGGCTGGCTGCCACGATCCTTGGGAGTCCGCGGAAGACGACCGGCAACGATTTCCTCGATCTGCTCGGCGTCGATGGTCTCCCACTCGAGCAGCGCCTTGGTCATCGCCTCGATCTGGACCCGGTTGTCTTCGATGATCTTGCGGGCCACTGCATATTGCTCATCGATGATTCGGCGGATCTCGGAATCGACCTTGCGCATGGTCTCCTCGGACATATTGGTCGTCTTGGTGATCGACCTGCCAAGGAAAATCTCGCCTTCGTTTTCAGCATAGACCATCGGACCGAGCACATCGCTCATGCCATATCGCGTGACCATATCGCGGGCGATCGAGGTCGCGCGTTCGAAGTCGTTGGACGCGCCGGTGGTCATCTGTTTCATGAAGACCTCCTCGGCAATGCGTCCGCCAAACAGCACTGCGATGGTGTTGAGCATGCGGTCACGATCCATGCTGTAGCGATCTTCGACCGGCAACTGCATGGTCACACCGAGGGCACGGCCACGCGGGATGATCGTGACCTTGTGAACCGGGTCGGTCTTGGGAAGCATCCGGGCGACGATCGCATGCCCCGACTCGTGGTAAGCGGTGTTGCGACGCTCTTCCTCGGGCATCACGATCGAGCGGCGCTCGGCGCCCATGATGATCTTGTCCTTGGCGCGCTCGAAGTCGATCATTTCGACCAGGCGGGCGCTGCGACGCGCGGCAAACAGCGCCGCTTCATTGACCAGATTGGCCAGATCGGCGCCCGAAAAACCGGGCGTCCCACGGGCAATCACGTCGCCCTTGACGTCAGGACCGATCGGAACCTTGCGCATATGGACGCTCAGGATCTGCTCACGGCCGCGAATATCAGGCAGCGGCACCACGACCTGACGGTCGAAGCGACCAGGACGCAGCAGTGCCGGATCGAGCACGTCAGGCCGGTTGGTCGCCGCAATCACGATGACGCCCTGGCCGGTCTCGAAACCGTCCATCTCGACCAGCAGCTGGTTGAGGGTCTGTTCGCGCTCGTCATTACCACCGCCAAGGCCAGCGCCGCGCTGGCGACCAACCGCATCGATCTCATCGATGAAGAGGATGCAAGGCGACTGCTTCTTGGCCTGTTCAAACATGTCGCGCACGCGGGCTGCGCCCACGCCGACAAACATTTCGACGAAATCGGAACCCGAAATCGAGAAGAAAGGCACCTTGGCTTCGCCGGCAATCGCTTTAGCGAGCAGGGTTTTACCGGTACCGGGTGAACCGACCAGCAAGACGCCTCGGGGGATACGACCACCGAGCTTCTGGAACTTGGACGGGTCGCGCAGGAACTCGACCAGTTCGCGGACTTCTTCCTTGGCTTCGTCACAGCCCGCCACATCCGAAAACATGATGCTGTTGTTGTTGTCGTCGAGCAGACGAGCCCGGCTCTTGCCGAACGAGAAAGCACCGCCGCGACCACCACCCTGCATCTGGCGCATGAAGAAGACCCACACGCCGATCAGCAGCAGCATCGGGAACCAGGAGATGAAGATGCTCATGAGGATCGACTGCTCCTCGTCGGGCTTGGCATTGACCTGGACGCCGAATTTCATCAGGTCGGAAATCATCCAGATGTCGCCGGTACCCGGGGAGTAGACCGTCAGCGGCCGACCGTCCTTGGATTTGGCGCGAAGGGTGCGGCCGTCGACGATAACGCTCTCGATGCGGCCAGCCTTGGCTTCATCCATGAACTGGGAATAAGGCATGTCACCGCCGCGTACCTGTCGGGTATCAAATTGCTTGAATACCGTGAACAGGACCAGGGCGATAACCAGCCAGACTGCGGCCTTGGAAAACATGTTGTTCAACTTGACACTCCTTCGCTGCCCGGCAAACGCCTGGCGGAATTCGACTAGTTTACGCCGATTCAAACACCAAAAACCGACCGTGTACCGCCCTTCAAGACCCCGATGGCCGCAGGGCCGGCCGCACGCCATGCTTGAGCGATCGCCCGAGCAGGTAAGTTTCGGCCGACTTGTCCCGCGAAGCCTTGGGCTTGCGAGGGGCCACCGTCACGAATGTCCGCTTGAAAGCTTCGACCACCTGGCTATACCCGCTTCCGTGAAAACATTTGATCAGGAGCGCACCGTCCGGCTTGAGGTGATGCACCGCAAATTCGAGCGCCAACTCGGCAAGGTGACCCATTCGGGCCGCGTCGGCCGACGCTATCCCAGACAGGTTGGGGGCGAGATCGGAAAGTACAAGGTCAAGCGACGGCGCCCGGCCCATCATCGCATCGAGCTGCGCCAGGACGGCATCCTCGCGGAAGTCCCCTTCCAGGAACTCGACGCCGGCGATCGGCACCATCGGCAGCAAGTCGATGGCAACAATGCGGCCATCGAGCGCGCCACCCGGCCCAACCAGCTTTTCGCGCACCACCTGCGACCAGCTTCCGGGCGCCGAACCGAGATCGACCACTGACATGCCCCGTCGGATCAGACGGTCCTGCTCGTCGATTTCGATGAGCTTGAACGCTGCACGCGAGCGATACCCGCGCTGCTGGGCAAGCTTGACGTAGGGGTCGTTCAGATGCGAATGCATCCAGTCTTTATTGAATCGGTTCTTGGCCATCTGTCTGCTGGACTACAATCGGGGGATGTCGGAACACCCATCTCGGGACCCAGAATCGGCCGCGGCCGCTGTGGTACCCATTACGCCCCTCCCCGTCGCGCCCCTTCTGTCGGCCGCGCAGCGCAAGGCACTGCGTGCCAAAGCCCACGACCTCGACCCGCTCGTCAGAGTGGGTGACGCCGGGCTGAGCGATGCGGTCGTGAGGGAAACCGATATGGCCCTGACCGCCCACGGACTGATCAAGGTCAGGGTGTTCGGTGATGACCGCGAAGCCCGGGAAACCATCGGTGCGACCTTGTGCGAGCGCCTTGGATGCGCGCTGGTGCAATCGATCGGCAAGCTGCTGGTGCTGTGGCGTGAGCAGCCCGAGACGGCGCTGAAAAAGACGCCTATCCGTCGTCGCACCGAGTCGGCGCCGAAAAAGCTGGCCGCCGAAGGCAAATCGGCGCCCCGAAAGCGCGCCAGACCCGGCGTGCCGAAACCCGAACAGGTGACGCGGACCGAGCGCTTCGCTCCGGTTGCGCCAGCACGTCGCCCGCCGATTGCTCGCGGCGCACGGGCACCGATCGGTGCGGCCGCCACCTCGGCAGCCACCTTGACCGCCAACCGCCGGCCGAGCACCGGCGCATCGGGGGCGGGTAATGCAGGGTTTGCAAGAAAGCCGGGAACGAGCTCGTTTCTGAAGCCGGCCGGAAAACCGATGATCAAGGCAGGCGGGCGCACCGGCGCAAAACCCTTTGCCACGTCGGCGCGCCCTCCTTCTGCGGCGCGCCCTCCGGCAGCCGGCAATCGACGCAGTTCGACAAGCACGACCAGCACGACGGCTACAGGTAGCGCACGTCCAGGACCTCGTAGCCGCGCAGGCCGCCGGGAGCCCTGACTTCAGCCGAATCGCCCGAGTACTTTCCGATCAGGGCACGGGCGATCGGGCTGGACACCGAAATCTTGCCGTCCTTGATGTCGGCCTCGTCATCGCCCACGATCTGGTAAGTGACCTTCTCGCCGCTGGTGAGGTCTTCAAGATCGACGGTTGCGCCGAACACGATGCGGCCATCAGGATCGAGCGTGGACGGGTCAATGACCTGCGCCACCGCAAGTTTGGCTTCGACCTCGGCGATTCGCCCTTCGATGAAACCCTGCTTTTCCTTGGCAGCGTCGTATTCGGCGTTCTCGGACAGGTCGCCCTGTGCTCGCGCTTCGGCGATCGCATTGATGACCGCCGGCCGCTCGACCGACTTGAGGCGCTGCAATTCATCCTTCAGGCGCTGCGCGCCGCGCACCGTCAACGGGATCGTGCTCAACTCTTGCTCCAAAAAAAATTGCGCCCCGGCAAGGACCGGGGCGCTCAATGACCGACGATAGTAGCACCGGGGGCGCCGGCCTGCGCCTGCATGATCCAAGGCAGCGCGGTGATCCGAGTGGCTGATCGCACCGCTCGATGAACCCTCGATCAGCTTTCAGCGCCCGGGAAGCGAGCGGTGCAAATCCTGCAGCGAATAGACCTCGAGCCCCTGGACATGACGCATGCCCTGCACCGCCGCGAGCGCACCGGCAATGGTGGTGTAGTAGGTGATGCGCATCGCCAGCGCCGTGGTGCGAAGGGCGCGCGAGTCGGCGATCGCACTGCGCTTTTCCTCGACGGTGTTGACGACGAAAGAAATCTCGCCGTTCTTCATCATGTCGACCACGTTCGGTCGGCCCTCCTGGACCTTGTGGACCGCCGTCACCGGCATACCAGCCGCTGAAATGGCTGCGGCCGTGCCCCGGGTGGCAACCAGTCTGAAACCCATGTCGTGCAGCTCGCGGGCGCACTCGACTGCCCGGGGTTTATCGCCCGACTTGACCGAAATGAAGGCGCTGCCCTCGGTCGGCAGCCGGATGCCGGCACCGAGCTGCGACTTCACGAAGGCCTCACCGAAGCTGTAGCCGACACCCATGACCTCACCGGTCGACTTCATCTCGGGCCCGAGGATGGTGTCGACCCCCGGGAACTTGACGAAGGGAAAGACCGCCTCCTTCACCGAGTAATAGGGCGGAACCACTTCCTCGGTCACACCCTGCTCGACAAGCGTGACGCCCACCATCGCCACCGCCGCGACCTTGGCCAGTGCAATGCCGGTCGCCTTGGACACGAAAGGCACGGTGCGCGACGCGCGCGGATTGACTTCGAGCACGAACACCGTGGATTGGCCGCTTGCATCCTCCTGAATCGCAAACTGGACATTCATGAGACCGACCACTTTCAGCGCGCGGGCCATCAGCTCGGTCTGACGCTTGAGCTCGACGATCAGTTCGGGGGCGAGCGAATGCGGCGGCAAGGAACAGGCCGAATCGCCCGAATGCACGCCAGCCTGCTCAATATGCTCCATCACGCCACCGATCAGCACACGCTCGCCGTCGGCGATGCAGTCGACATCGACCTCGATCGCGTCGTTCAGGAAGCGATCGAGCAGCACCGGGCTGTCGTTGGAGACCTTGACCGCCTCGCGCATGTAGCGCTCGAGGTCGCGCTGCTCATGGACGATCTCCATGGCGCGCCCGCCCAGCACATAGCTCGGCCTGACCACCAGCGGATAGCCGATTTCCTGAGCCAGCGCGAGTGCCTCGGATTCGGTACGTGCGGTGCGGTTGGGCGGCTGACGCAGGTTGAGCTTGACCAGCAGCTTCTGGAAACGCTCGCGGTCCTCGGCGATGTCGATTGACTCGGGGCTGGTGCCGATGATGGGTACGCCGGCGGCCTCAAGCGGCTTGGCCAGCTTGAGCGGCGTCTGACCGCCGTACTGGACGATCACACCGACCGGCTTTTCGATCTCGACGATCTCAAGCACGTCTTCGAGCGTCAGCGGCTCGAAGTAGAGCCGATCGGAGGTGTCGTAATCGGTCGAGACGGTCTCGGGATTGCAGTTGACCATGATGGTCTCGTAGCCCGCCTCACGAAGCGCCATCGAGGCATGCACGCAGCAGTAGTCGAACTCGATACCCTGGCCGATCCGGTTGGGCCCGCCACCGAGCACGATGATCTTCTTGCGATCGGTCGGCTGCGCTTCGCACTCGTCTTCATAGGTGGAGTAGAGGTAAGCGGTGGTCGTGGCGAACTCGGCCGCGCAGGTATCGACCCGCTTGTAGACCGGCCGCACGCCCAGGCTGTGGCGCAGCTTGCGGACCTCACCTTCGGAAGAATCGAGCAGGAAGGCCAGCCTGCGATCGGAAAAACCTTTTTTCTTGAGAAAACGCAGCGTCTCGCGGTCGAGGTCACCGAGCGTGCGCTTTTCAACCTCGAGCTCGAGATTGACGATTTCCTGGATCTGCGCCAGAAACCACGGGTCGATATCGGTCAGCTCGTGAACTTCCTCGAGCGTAAAACCCTGGGCAAAGGCATCGCCGACATACCAGATGCGTTCGGGACCGGGCTCGCCAAGCTCCTCTTCGATGGTCTCGCGATCGGTGGTCTTCTGATTGAGCCCATCGACGCCGACCTCCAGGCCGCGCAGGGCCTTCTGGAAGCTTTCCTGGAAAGTGCGACCGATGGCCATGACCTCGCCCACCGATTTCATCTGCGTGGTGAGGTGAGAATCGGCGGTCGGGAATTTCTCGAAGGCAAAGCGCGGCACCTTGGTGACGACATAATCGATCGTCGGCTCAAACGATGCCGGCGTGGCACCACCAGTGATGTCATTGCGAAGCTCGTCGAGGGTGTAGCCCACCGCCAGCTTGGCGGCGACCTTGGCAATCGGGAAGCCAGTCGCCTTGGAGGCCAGCGCCGAAGAGCGAGACACCCGGGGATTCATCTCGATCACGATCATGCGACCGGTATCGGGGTCGATCGCAAACTGCACGTTCGAGCCACCGGTGTCGACGCCGATTTCGCGCAGGATGGCGATCGAGGCATCTCGCATCACCTGGTATTCCTTGTCGGTCAGGGTCTGCGC
>CAIVAS010000185.1 GCA_903903975.1 uncultured Burkholderiales bacterium | reverse complement strand
TCCTGCGAGTAGAAGATCGGAAAACCGCTGTCGATCACCACCGCGATCATGGCCAGCAGCAGGATCGGCATCGCCAGCAAGAGCAGGGTGGCCGAGGCAATCAGATCGAAGAGGCGCTTGACCAGATCACGGGTCATGCCCTGATCGAAGCCGTTGCCGAAAATCATCCAGCTCGCCCGCATGCTGTCGATGCGCAGCACGCCTTCTTCGCGTTCGTAGAAAGACTGCAGGTCCATGACCTTGATGCCATGCAGTCTGGCGTCGAGGAGTTGACGCAGCGGCAAGACGCCTCCGCGACGCTCGCGCACAGCGATCACGATCTCGGACACTTTCAGTTCGGCGGCGGTACGACGCAGCAGGTCGTGATTGAGAAGACGCTCGACACCATCGACATCGCGCTCGGCCATAACCGGATAAAGGCCTGCGTATTGAACCGACTGGCGGCCGGCACCTTTGTGCAGGCAGCGGATGACGGCCTCGGCTTCGGCGCCATTGCCCAACACCAGAACCCGGCGCTTGGGTAAACCAATGTCGGTAATACGAAAGAAGCTCAGACGCAGCAACAGGACGCTGCCCAGCGCCAGGAGCGAGCTCCAGGCCATCACACCGCGACCGATGTAAGTCTGGGGGAAGAGATAGAACACCAGGCTGATCAGCAACAGCGACATGCCATAGGCGATCAGGATCCGGTTCAGGGTGGTGCGAAAGCTTTCGGCGTGTGTCTGGTACAGGCCGAGCGCCGACATCGACATCAGCATGATGAAGGTGAAAACACCGGCTTCCATCAGCGGAATCGCATGCAGTTCGACCGGCGCGCGCAGCTGGAACCCGAAAATCACCGACTGAAACAGCACCGCACCCTCGAGGAGGGTCAGCATCAGCAGTCGGATCGAGAGGTAGTGATTGAAGACACGGATCATGGTGGGTCGAGCTTAGCGTGACGGCGGGGGGCGGCGCGAGGAAAAAACACACGGAACGGGTCCGTCGGCAGATAGTCGGCGCGATGTCTGACAGCCGAGTTGGTCCCTCAGTCTACTTTGTGTTGCATTGCCGCAGTGTGTCGGGTCTCGCGTTTTTTATGTCGCCGGCGGAGATGGTCTGCAGTCGTGTAAAAAAAGAAATTTTTTGTGTCTTGGTTGTGACTGGTTTATGGCCAATTTATGGCTTGCTTTTCGCCCGACCCCTTAGACGACTGCCTGAGAGGTCAATTTATCCGGGCGACCGGGTCTTGTCGGAAATAGACCGAAAAGCATTCATAAAGCGCCGGAAACGATCGTTGGAAGGTGTCCGGGCTGACAAAAAAGGCTTCCGCGGCGACCGCGAAGAACTCCGCCTCGTCGGTGGCGGCATAAGGATCGAGCGCCAATTGGGCATAAAAGGCATCGGCCGCTTCGCTTTCAGGGTCGATATCGGCCGGAATCGCGGCTTCCACCGCATCGAGTTGGCCTGAAAAGTCATCGAAAGCCTCGAATAGCGCGGACTCCCAGCGCGTTTTGAGGCTGGCAGGCATCGGCGGGCAGCCATTGGCCTGGCCGTCGGCCATATCCAGTTTGTGGACAAATTCGTGGATGACGATGTTCGATGGTGGTTGTTGCGGTGCGTCATCAGCGGCGATTTGAGGTCGGATGTCGTCCCACGACAGCACCACCGGCCCGCCCTCCATGGCCTCGCCGGCCAGGATGTCCTCGAATTCATGGACCAGCCCGTCTTCGTCAGTGAGTTGGCGTCGGACCAGAAAAGCGCCGGGATGGACCACGATCTCGACAAAGTCGCCGTAGTGCGCCAGTCCGAGGTGCAGGATCGGCAGGCAGGCCTGGGCCGCAATGGCCAGGCGCATGTCGTCATCCGGCGCGAGTCCCTGTGCGCCACTGACGGTCTTGCTGGTCAGAAAGCTGGCGATCAGCTCGCGCATGCGATCGGACTCCGACCCGCTCAGGCCGCGCAGACAGGGCCAATCGGCCTGCAGACGCTCCCAGATCGGGATGTCGATAGCGAGTTCGCGGCGGGCTTTGCGCGGCCAGATCATGGCAGAGGGTTCGGACGGGCGGTCTACCTATAATGCCAGTCCTTATGAATTCGCCGCCCCCAAGCCCATCCGGCCCGCCCGGCACCGGTACGCCCGTCGAGCGGTCGGTCGATGGCCCGACCAATGACCCAACCGATGCGCCGCCGCCGGCCGCCTCGCGGGCGCTAAGTGACGTACTGAGTGACGTGCTGAGTGACGTGCTGACTGAGGCGCTGGCGCTGGTGCGCGAGCGGGCCATCGGCTCGAAGGATGACACCGCGGGCGATGGCGCAGAGTCGGTGGCCGATCATGCCGCCGGCACGCTGGCGATTCTCGAGGCCCTGCGGGTTGATGAGGCGACGCGTCTGGCAGGCGTGCTCTTCGGGCCGGGCAAGGCGCTGGCTTTGGACGAGATCGAGTCGCGGTTCGGCACCGAAGTCCGGGTACTGGTCGAGGGGATGCGCGAGCTGCTCAGGCTCAAAGACCTGACGCTCAAGGCGGATGCGCCGAGCACGGGTGAAGAGCTCGAGACCCTGCGGCGCATGACGCTGGCGATGGCCAGCGACATCCGCGTGGTGCTGATCCGGCTGGCCTCGCGCCTGCAGACCCTGCGCCACCATGCCGGCACAAAGACGTCGCCTGCGCCGGCGGTGGCCCGCGAGACCCTCGAAGTGCTGGCGCCGCTGGCCAACCGCCTGGGGCTCGGTCAGCTCAAGTGGGAGCTGGAGGATCTGGCCTTTCGCTTTGTCGAGCCCGAGCTCTATCGCGGCATTGCAGGCCAGCTCGAAGAGCGGCGCCTTGAACGCGAGCAGTTCGTGGCGGGTGCGGTCGAGCGGCTGCGCTCGGCGCTGCGGGAGGCCGGCGTGGTCGCCGAAGTGAGCGGGCGTCCGAAGCATCTCTACAGCATCTACAACAAGATGCGCACCAAGGACCTGAGCTTCGATGAGGTCCAGGATCTCCGCGCGTTTCGGGTGCTGGTGGCCGATACCCGTGAGTGCTACACCGTGCTGGGCGTGGTGCACGAGATCTGGCCGCCGATTCCGCGCGAATTCGACGATTACATCTCGCGGCCCAAGCCCAATGGCTATCAGTCGCTGCACACCGTGGTGATCGCCGAAGACGACCGGCCGCTCGAGATCCAGATCCGGACCCGGGCGATGCATCAGCATGCCGAGTTTGGTGTGGCCTCGCACTGGCGATACAAGGAAACATCGACCGGCGTGGCCAGCGGAAGTCCGCAGGCGCGCGTGGAGTGGATGCGCCAGCTCCTGATGTGGCAGCAGGAAGTCGGCGCAACCCTTGGCGGCAAGGTCTCGACCGCAGGCGAGGGCGAAAGCGAGCGCATCTACCTCTTGACGCCGCAGGCCAGGGTGATCGAGTTGCCGGCGGGCTCCACGCCGGTCGACTTCGCGTATCACTTGCATAGCGGACTGGGCCATCGCTGTCGCGGCGCGCGGGTCGATGGCCACCTGGTGCCGCTGAACACCGTGCTGCGCAACGGTCAGACCATCGAGGTGGTGGTGGCGCGCGCCGGCAGCGGGCAGGACGGTCCCTCGCGCGACTGGCTCAATCCGCAGCTTGGGTTCGTGCGCAGCCCGCGGGCGCGGGCGAAGGTGCGGCAATGGTTCAATGCGCTCGAACTCGAGCGCGATCTGGCCAATGGTCGCGAGAAAGTCGAGCGCCTGCTGCAGCGTGAGGGCCGCACCGCACTGTCGCTGGATGAGCTCGCGCGGCGACTGAAGCTTGCCTCGACCGATGAGCTCTTTCTCGCGGTCAATCGAGAGGAAATCGGGCCGCGGATGCTGGAAGAGGCGGTCCGTGAGGCCGAGCCCTCGCGCGTGCCGGAGGGCGAAGCCGAGGCCTTGCAGCGGCTGACCCGCCCGTCTCGCAGCGGTGCCTCAGGTGGCAGCCCTGTGCTGGTGGTCGGTGTCGATTTCCTGATGACGCAGCTTGCGCGCTGCTGCCGCCCGGCGCCACCCGATCCGATCGTCGGGTTCGTGACCCGCGGTCGCGGCGTGTCGGTCCATCGCCTCAATTGCCGCAGTTTTGCCGAGATGGCGCGGCGCTCGCCCGAGCGGGTGCTCGAGACCGCCTGGGGCGACTGGCAGGCATCGACCCAGGTGCCAGCGGGCAAAAAAGGCAGTGCTTCCGGGGCGCGGCGCGTCTATCCGGTGGATGTGGTCCTGCGGGCGAACGACCGGCAGGGCCTGTTGCGCGACGTGTCGGATGTGTTTTCGCGTGACCGGCTCAATGTCACCGAGGTGCGAACCCGCAGCCAGTCGGGCGTGGCGCAGATGCAGTTCACGATCGAGGTGACCGATATTGCGCAACTCGATCAGACCCTGGGGGCGGTGCGGGGGGTTGATGGCGTGATCGAGTGCCGGCGGCATTAGGCTGGCATCAGGGTGGCATCAAGCCAGCATCAGGCCAGCATCAAGGTTTCTTCGCCGACTTCGGCCTGAACGCCTTGCAGACCGCCTCATTCGTTTCAGCATAAGGCGCGCCGATCAGATCGAGGCAATAAGGCACCGCGGCGAAGATGCCCGGCACCGCCGCACGCGCCGGTTTGTCATCGCTTGCGGGCGACGCGGCCAGCCCCTGCAGCGTTTCTTGGATCGACTTGGGCTGCCCGGGCAGATTGATGATGAGCGCACCGCCACGAATCACTGCCACCTGACGCGAGAGGATCGCGGTCGGCACGAAATTCAGGCTGATCTGGCGCATCTGCTCGCCAAAGCCCGGCATTTCCTTGTCCGCGACTGCCAGGGTTGCTTCGGGTGTGACATCGCGGCGGGCCGGACCTGTGCCGCCGGTGGTCAGCACCAGATGGCAGCCGACGACATCGACCAGATTGATCAGGGTGCGCTCGATCTCGGGCTGCTCATCGGGGATCAGTCGGGTTTCGAGCTCGAAGGGCGTGGTGAGCGCCGACGCGAGCCAGGTCTCAAGCGCCGGGATACCCGCATCGGCATAGACGCCTGTTGAGGCGCGGTCGGAGATCGAGACCAGGCCGATGCGCAGGGGGCGTGAGGGCGTGGCGGTGTCAGCAGATGGGGTGTCACTCATGGCATCAGGGATGGTGGGTCAAGCTCCGCACTCATGATGTCGCGCAACTCGCGAAACAGTTCGCGGTAATGGCGCCCGTGCTGATTGCGTGAGACTTCGGTGGCTGCCGACCGGATCATCGGATGCAGATTGCGCAAGGCGGCCACCGGATATTTGCCGACGAATTCGGTGAGCCGCCCGGGCTCGGCGATCAGGGCATCACGCCAGCGTTCGGCGGCATGCATGATCGCGGTCTCGGCCCGATGGCGATCGTCATCAACCACCAGCACCGCACGGATCGCATCGGCATCGACCCGTCGCATGAGTTTGCCGATGTACTGCATCTGTCGGCGCCGCCCCTCATGCGCAGTAATTTTTCGCGCGAGCATCACTGCATCGAGCAAAGGCTCGGGCAGTGCAAGCTTGTCGAGCCGCGCTTTGGGCAGACCGACGATGGTCTCGCCAAGCGCCTGCAGTTCGTGGGATTCGCGCTTGCGCTGCGTTTTGCTTGGGCCCAGCGGCAGATCGTCGTCGACTGCATCAGGGTCATCGTGGCTGTGGGTATCGTAAGGAGGCGGTTTCATGGGCGCGCTATGATAGCCGGTCGTCCTGCGACAACCGCAGCGACAGCCCCTTTATTCCGCCGATTTCTGACCGCCTTGTACCGGTTTGCCCCGGTCTTTCACCATGTTTGACTACAGCCGCGCCCGTTTCGAAGAACTCGCCCAGTCGGTGCTCGACCGTGCTGCAAAGCTCGGTGCCACCGCAGCGTCCACCGACGTCTCCGAGGGCTCGGGTCTGTCGATCAATGTGCGAAAGGGCAAGGTCGAGACCATCGAGCAGACCCGCGACAAGGGCCTGAGTGTCTCGGTCTATATCGGTGACCGAAAAGGCCACGCCAGCACCAGCGATTTCGGCGACGAAGCCATTGCCCAGACCGTCAAGGCGGCCTACGAAATCGCCCGCTTTACCGGCGAAGACAGCTTTGCCGGGCTGCCCGACCCGGACACGCTCGAACGCTCTCCGAAAGACCTCGCGCTCTTTCACCCCTGGGCCATCGAAGCCGAAGAAGCGATCGATCTGGCCTGCCGCATGGAAGCCGCCGCGTTTGCGGTGAGTCCTGCAATCGTCAATACCGAAGGCGCGGGTGTGGGGGCCAGCCATGGCCATTTCATCTCGGCAAACAGTCTCGGCTTCATGGGCGGATATCCGTACAGCCGTCACTCGATCTCGATTGCCCCGATCGCCCGTCGCGGGCGCGCCATGCAGCGCGACGACTGGTATTCGATGGCCCGGCGCTCCACCGATCTGGCCGACCCCAAAGCGGTCGGACGCTATGCCGCGCAGCGCGCGCTGTCGCGACTGGGCGCGAAAAAGCTCTCGACCCGACGCGTGCCGGTGCTGCTCGAAGCGCCCCTGGCCTGCGGCATGCTCGGCAGTTTCGTGGGCGCGGCAAGCGGCGGCTCGCTTTATCGCAAGGCAAGTTTCCTGGTTGATGCGCTCGGCACCCAGGTGTTCTCACCGCATCTCGATATCAATGAAGACCCGCATCTGCCGGGTGGCTTTGGCAGCAGCGCCTTCGACGATGAGGGTGTGGCCACGCACGCCCGTTCGGTGGTGACCGCCGGCGTGCTCGAGGGCTGGTTCCTGTCGACCTACTCGGCGCGCAAGCTTGGCATGAAGACCACCGGCAATGCCGGTGGCGCGCATCGCCTGTCATTGACCAGCCGCCTGACCGATCCGCGCGATGACCTAAGGGCGATGCTGAAAAAGCTTGGCACCGGCCTCTTCGTGACCGAACTGCTCGGACATGGGGTCAGCATCCTCACCGGCGATTATTCGCGCGGCGCAAGCGGCTATTGGGTCGAGGGCGGGCGCATCAAATACCCGGTCGAAGAAATCACCATCGCCGGCAATCTGAAAGATATTTTTTCCGACATCGTGGCCATCGGTGCCGACGAAGTGCAGCGCGGCGCGTATCGCACCGGGTCGATGCTGATCGGTCAGATGGCGGTTGCCGGCTGAAAACGCTGCTATTCGGGGCAGTTCGCTTGTCCCGCGGTGGGGCGCGACTAAGGTTTCGGCAATCCGTCCAGGCGTGATTCGAGTTCGGTAAATGCCGCAATTTCGTCGGCAAGCGAATGGGGTTCGGGATGCGGCAGGCTTTTGGCGATTTGCGCCAGGTCGTGCTTGAGCACCCTGATCAACGCACCCCGAGTGGCGGCCGACAGTTGCAGCGGCTTGTTCGACAGCTCATCGAGCCGCGCCATCGCCTTGGCGGCATCGCGGATCAGATCGCCCGAGCGCTTGAGGTCGGTTTTCCGGTCGGATGGTGGATTGGTCATCATCGGATTATGGCGCGGCTGCTGCCCACTGCCGCGGTATTCGATCACAAGCTGTCGGGTGGTCAGTGTCGCCCGACAGTCCGTCAATCACTTCAGGAATTTGCGATGAGAACTGAGCGATGAGT
>CAIVAS010000184.1 GCA_903903975.1 uncultured Burkholderiales bacterium | reverse complement strand
TGGCATTGCACACCGAGCTCCTTACACACGTTCAAGACCAGCTCGACGATGGTCGAGGTGGTCGACGTCGTGACGCCGGGGTGCGCGGTCGAGATCATCAACTGCGCCAGGTTGTCGCCCAGCGTGTTGACCTGGATGCCGCCGATCTGCTTGCCGTCGGTGAACTCGACCGAGCGCTTCGCCGCGTCGCTGCGCGTCACCTTTAGCGCGGTGTTCTTGCCCAGCATCACCTGGATCGTGTCGAACACCTTGTTCGGTGCCACCTCGACGATCACGGTCGCCACGTCGTAAGACGCGCCCGCCGCACCGTCGGCGGCTTTCGGCGCGGTCTGCTGCATCTGCTCGATCCGCCCGACCGCGTGCCGGGTCAGCATCACCCATTGCGCCGCGGCCACGCCCGACAAAGCCAGCAGCACGCTCCCCACCAGCAGGCCGCGAATGTGAATGGACCGATTCATGTCGCCCTCCTTCAGGTCGATTGCAAGCCAGCCCGTCAGCGCGTGTGGCTGGCGGCGCACCGAACCATGCCAGCACCGACGCTCCATTGCAAGCAGCCGGTGCCTACTTCTTGCCCGCTGCCGCCGCCGCGGCTGTACCCGTCCCCGCCTTCGCTGTTGCCCCCGCAGCCTCCCGCGCCTCGCGCCGCGCTTCTTTGCTCTTGATCAGCAGCTGTTGGGGATCTTAGGTCGTGCGAGCGAGGATCAAAGTTCGTGCGAGCGAAATACCGCGCTAAGTGCCTGATGCAGATTGATAATTCTTTTAAATAGGCCTGTTCTTCTGCTGTGGCAAGGTCGTGTCCCAGCGCCAACGCGCTTGTCAGACAACATCCACCAACTGAGGGGGAGCTCTCAAATAATTGCTGGTACCAAAAGTGCCAGGCAGGTCAGGGCTACGCTTCGCTCGGCAGGGGGCACGTGACCTTGGTTTCGTCAACGCCGCAGCTCACTTGTCCTTTGCGTGGGCAATAGATGCGACAGATGCATCCTATTATGTGACAATTCCTCTATCTGCTCGCTCTGAGAGGCTCCCATGTCCGAACGCATCAACGCTCGTCTGTCGCAACCCTTGGCTGAATTCGTGGATCGAATGGTCGGCGAAGCGGGGCTTTACGAAACACCCAGCGAGTACGTCCGCGACCTGATCCGCCGCGACATGGAACGGCGTGGCGGCCAGTTTGTGCATGACGCCATACTCGCCGGGTACAGAGACGTGGCGGCAGGCCGCGTCTTTGCCTCCAGCGGCGACTTCAGAGCCGACATGGCGGTGCTTGACGGCAAAGAAGCCGATGGCTGGAAATGACGTCTCATTAACCGCTGCGTTTCTGCTGACCCGGAATGCGGCGCTGGATTTGCGCCGCATCCACGCGCGGTCGCGCCGTGAATGGAGCGAAGACATTGCCGACCAATACCTCGCCGATCTGTATGCGGCGATGGGCGTTGCTGCCGCCAACCCGGAAAAGGGCCGCTTGCGGCAACACCGTTCGGCTCCGTTTCTGATGGTTCCAGCGCGGCAGCACTTCGTGATCTACGACCTGGTGCCGCAAGGCATCGCTGTGCTCACAGTTCAGCATCAGGTCCGCGACATCGAATCCCTGATAGCAGAACTGACCTCGGCCTTTCACGCCGAAGTCAAGAGACTGAAGAGCCAAGCCTGATTGGGTAATCCTCCCAATTTCCATTTGGTCGAGAAGTAGAACGATTACGCGGCCATGGCCAGCCGCTGCTTAGGTGTCATTCCGCCCAGTGCCATGTGTGGGCGGTCATTGTTGTAACTCCACATCCAGGCGGTGGCATGGTCCTGAACTTGTGCCAGTGATGCCCAGTGATATTGGCTGAGCCACTCGTAACGTACCGTCCGGTTGAACCGCTCGACATACGCATTTTGTTGCGGGTTTCCTGGCTGGATGAACTCGATGTGAATGCCTCGATCTTTGGCCCATTGCATCGTCGTCTGGCTGATGGATTCGGGCCCATTGTCGCAGCGGATCACAGAGGGTCGTCCGCGCCACTGGATCAGTTGGTGCAGAACTCGAATGACACGTTCAGAGGGCAACGAGAAATCGATCTCGATGGCCAGTGCCTCGCGATTGAAGTCGTCCAGTACGTTGAACAGCCGAAACGCACGGCCGTCATCGAGCATGTCATGCATGAAGTCCATTGACCACACTTCGTTG
>CAIVAS010000183.1 GCA_903903975.1 uncultured Burkholderiales bacterium | reverse complement strand
GTAACGCGGCGGATTGAAGAAATGCGTGATCAGAAACGCCTGGGCGAAACTCTCCGGCAGGTCCTGCAACAGATTATGGAGCGGGATCGTCGACGTATTCGACGAGACCATCGCACCAGGCTTGCGGACGGTCTCGATCCTGGCGTAGAGCGCCTGCTTGACATCCAACCGCTCGACCACGGCTTCGATGATCCAGTCGCATTCGGAGAGCGCGGCGAGGTCATCCTCGATATTGCCGGGCTTGACCAGCTTTGCCGCCGCCGCGCCCATGAAGGGTGCGGGATCGGTTTTAAGCATCTTGGCGACCGCACCCTCCGCCAGCATGTTGCGTGACTTGGCCCCCTCGGGAACGATATCGAGCAAGAGCACGGGCACGCCCGCATTGGCGACATGGGCCGCGATCGCGGCTCCCATCACCCCGGCGCCGATAACGGCGACCTGTTTGATTTCGGCCATCAGATGCGCTCCAGCACCGTCGCGATGCCCTGACCGCCGCCAATGCACTGTGTCGCGAGCGCATATTTGCCACCGGTGCGCTGCAGCAGGCTGGCGGCCTTGCCGGTAATGCGCGCCCCGGTCGCACCCAGCGGATGGCCCAGCGCAATCGCGCCGCCCATCGGATTGACGCGGGCGGCGTCGAGCCCGAGGTCGCGAATCACCGCCAGCGACTGCGCAGCGAAGGCTTCGTTGAGCTCGATCCAGCCGATGTCGTCCTGCTTGAGACCGGCGG
The DNA here is from genome assembly GCA_903903975.1 of uncultured Burkholderiales bacterium. GTDB lineage: Bacteria > Pseudomonadota > Gammaproteobacteria > Burkholderiales > Burkholderiaceae_E > UBA4615. The sequence goes on along the minus strand of CAIVAS010000183.1, from coordinate 844 downwards.
TCTTGAGTGCCGCCGGAATCGCCTCTTTCGGGCCGATGCCCATGATCTCGGGCGGCACACCGCGCACCGAAAACGACACGAAGCGCGCCAGCGGCGTGAGATTGAACTGCTTCAAGATGCGCTCGGAGACCACGATGAGCGCACCCGCGCCATCGGACATCTGCGAGCTGTTGCCGGCGGTCACGCTGCCTTTGGCGGCAAAGACCGGTCGCAGGCGGGCCAGGCCCTCGAGCGAGGTGTCGGCGCGCGGGCCTTCATCGAGCGTGACGGTGCGGCTGCTGACCGCGACATCGCCCGAGGCCAGATCCGGAAATTTTTCGACCGCCTCGACCGGGCAGATTTCATCGGCAAACTCGCCCGCCGCTTGCGCGGCCAGCGCACGGCGATGCGACTCGACCGCAAACGCGTCCTGGTCTTCACGCGAGACCTTCCATTGCGTGGCCACCTTCTCGGCCGTCAAGCCCATGCCATAGGCGATGCCGAGGTTTTCGCTGCGATCGAAGACATGCATGTTCATCGACGGCGCATTGCCCATCATCGGCACCATGCTCATCGATTCGCAGCCGGCGGCGATCATCACCTCGGCCTCGCCAACGCGGATGCGGTCGGCGGCCATGGCCAGCGCAGTCAGACCGGAGGCGCAAAAGCGGTTGACGGTGACGCCGCCCACGGTGTTGGGCAGGCCGGCCAGCAGGGCCGCGATTCGCCCGACATTGAGGCCCTGCTCGCCTTCAGGGATGGCGCAGCCGACGATCGCATCTTCGATGGTGGCCGGGTCAAGCGAGGGCACCTGTGCGAGGGCTGCGCGCAGGGCGACGACCAGCAGATCGTCGGGGCGGATATT
>CAIVAS010000182.1 GCA_903903975.1 uncultured Burkholderiales bacterium | reverse complement strand
CCGCTGGGTCGCTGCGGCCTCGCGCGAGGGGCTGGCGGCCACCTCGATCGCCCGTCGCCTGTCGGCCTGGCGCGGGTTTTTCGATTGGCTGGCTGCCGATGGCGGGCTGGCGACCAACCCCGCGCGGGGCGTGCGGGCACCGCGCCGTCCTCGTCGCTTGCCCAAGGCGCTGTCGCCCGATCTCGCGATGCGCATGGTCGAGCCGCCGGCGGCTGATGGGGCACTCGCCTTGGCGCCGTCCGCCGACTTCGAGATCCTGCGCGACCAGGCCATCGTCGAGCTGCTTTATTCAAGCGGACTGCGCCTGTCCGAGCTGATCGGGCTCGATGCGGCCTATGTCGAGACGCCCGCCTGGCGTTCGAGCGGCTGGCTGTCCCGCTCTGAAGCCGAGGTGCTGGTGAGCGGCAAGGGCGGCAAGCGCCGAACCGTGCCGGTCGGCGCGCCGGCCCTGGCGGCGCTCGATGCCTGGCTTGCCTGTCGCAGTGCCTGGCTGGCGCTGCATCCGGGCGCCGATCCGCATGCGCTGTTTCTGTCGAGCCGTGGCCCCCGACTGGGCGCCCGGGCGGTTCAGCGGCTGATTTCACGCATGGCGATCGAACGCGGCGTGCCCTCGCAGGTCCATCCGCATGTGCTTCGCCACTCCTTTGCGAGCCACCTGCTGCAATCGAGCGGCGATCTGCGTGCCGTCCAGGAATTGCTCGGCCATGCCAGCATCGCGACCACTCAGGTCTACACCTCGCTCGACTTCCAGCGGCTGGCGGCGGTCTATGATGCCGCCCACCCGCGCGCCCGTTCGCGGCGCTGAAGGCGATCCCCCATGACCCGTACCGAGCCCCTCCTCAAACTCAAACCAGGCAAGGAAAAGTCGCTGCGACGCCGCCATCCCTGGGTCTATGCCATGGCCATCGACCGGGTGATCGGTCATCCGGCAGCCGGCGATACCGTCAGGGTGATCGGCGCCGACGGCAGTTTCCTCGCCTGGGCGGCCTTCAGTCCGACCTCGATGATTCGTGCCCGGGCCTGGAGCTTTCTGGAGCACGAGCAGGTCGATGCCGAGCTGATCGCCGCCCGCGTGACCGCTGCGGTTATGCGTCGCCAGCCGCTGGTCACTGAGACCACTGCGGTCAGGCTGGTGTTCGGCGAGGCCGATGCGCTGCCCGGTCTGGTGGTCGACCGCTATGGCGATCAGCTGGTCGTGCAGTGCCAGTCGGCCGGGATCGAGCCCTGGCGCGAGACCATCTTCGAGGCGCTCACCGCAGCCACCGGCTGTCGCGCAATTTACGAGCGATCGGATGCGGCCGCCCGTGAACGCGAAGGGCTCGCCCCGAGCGAAGGCCCGGTGCGTGGCGGCGAACCGACGCCGGTGCTGGTGACCGAGGAGGGCGTGCGCTATCGGGTCGATGTGGTGGCCGGTCACAAGACCGGTTTTTATATCGACCAGCGCGACAACCGCTCGCTGGTGCGCGCCAATGCGGCCGGCCGGCGGGTCCTCAACTGTTTTTGCTACACCGGCGGCTTTACGCTCGCGGCCCGCCAGGGCGGTGCGAGCGAGGCGACCTCGGTCGACAGCAGCGCCGAGGCGCTGGCCATGGCGGCCGACCATGAAAAGCTCAATGGCTTCGAGACGCCCTCGACCTGGCTGCAGGCCAATGTCTTCGACACGCTCAAGGCGATGCTCGCCGAGGGCCGCCAGTTCGATCTGATCGTGCTTGATCCGCCCAAGTTCGCGCCTTCGGCCCACCATATTGATCGCGCCGCGCGGGCCTACAAGGAGATCAACCTCAAGGCGCTGCGACTGCTCGCCCCGGGCGGCCTGCTGTTCACCTTCTCGTGTTCGGGGGCGGTCTCGATCGATCTCTTCCAGAAGATCATCGCCGGCGCGGTCTTCGATGCCGGGGTCGATGCCCAAATGCTCAAGCGGCTGGCTGCCGGCGTCGACCATCCGATGCTGATGACCCATCCCGAAGGTGAATACCTCAAGGGCCTGCTGCTGCGGCGGATGTAGGGCTGCCGGGCGTCTGCAAGGCTCGAGCTGCCGTCCGACTGACGGCACATCGCCGGTTCGATGTATGATCGAAGGTTATGTTTCTTCGGCCAAGCCGCACCCGACCCGGGTTGCAGGGCGAGCAGCCGGCATTGAACAGGTCTGTCCCATGGCTCAACCCAATGTTCCTGTCACGATCCTGACCGGCTTTCTGGGCAGCGGCAAAACCACGCTGCTCAACCGGATCCTGAGCGAGCAGCATGGCCATCGCATCGCCGTGATCGAAAACGAGTTCGGCGAAGAGGGTGTCGACAACGAGCTGCTGCTGCAAAACCGCGAAGAGCAGATCGTCGAGATGAACAACGGCTGCATCTGCTGCACGGTGCGCGGCGATCTGGTCCGCATCCTGGGCGATCTGCGCGAGCGCCGCGAGGCCGGCGAGATCAATTTCGAGCGGGTCATCATCGAGACCACCGGCCTGGCCGACCCGGGTCCGGTGGCCCAGACCTTCTTCATCGACGACGATGTCGCCGAGTATTACCTGCTCGATGCGGTCATTACCGTGGTCGATGCCCGTCACGGCGACCAGCAGCTCACCGAGCACAAAGAGGCGGTCGAACAGGTGGGCTTTGCCGATCGCATCCTGATGTCGAAGGTCGATCTGGTCGGCGAGCCCGAGCAAAAGGCGCTGACCGCGCGTCTGCAGCGCATCAATCCGCGCGCCCCGATCAAGCCGGTCCACTTCGGCAATGTGCCGATCGACGAGGTCCTCGATATCCGCGGTTTCAACCTCAATGCGGTGCTCGAGCTCACCCCCGACTTCCTCACCAACGACGACCACGAGCACGACGACGCGGTCTCGTCCTTCATCTTCAAGTCCGACAAGCCTTTCAACGCGACCAAGCTCGAGGACTTCCTCGGCGGGATCGTGCAGGTTTACGGCCCAGACATGTTGCGGTATAAAGGCGTCCTTTTCGTCAAAGGCTCCGAGCGCCAGATGGTGTTTCAGGGCGTTCACCAGATGATGGGCGCCGATCTGGGCAGGCGATGGCAGCCCGGCGAAAAGCCGACCAGCAAGATGGTCTTCATCGGCAGAAAGCTGCCGAAAGACATGTTCATCCAGGGATTACAACAGTGCCTCGCCTGACGGCCCCTGCCGTGCGGGACGAGTCACACAGGACATCAATATGGCTGTGACCAAAGCATTGAAGCCGCTGACCGAGGCAGAGCTGACCGCTATGCCTGAGGCAGACTACATGAATGAGGCGCAGCTCCAGTTCTTCCGGGCCCGTCTGCAGCAGATGGAACGCGAACTGCTCGCCAATGCCGGTGAAACCACCGAGCATCTGCGCGAGACCGTCATCGTTCCCGATCCGGCCGACCGCGCCACGATCGAAGAAGAGCATGCGCTTGAGCTGCGCACCCGCGACCGCGAACGCAAGCTGCTCAAGAAAATCCAGCAGTCGCTTGCCCGCATCGATTCGGCTGACTACGGCTGGTGCGAAGAGACGGGTGATGCGATCGGCGTCCCGAGGCTGCTGGCACGCCCGACCGCGACCCTGTCGCTCGAGGCCCAGCAGCGTCGCGAACTGCGCCAGAAGCTTTATGGCGATTGAGCGGCAACCGATCAGCGACTGATCAGCAACCGAGCGGCGACGCTCAAAACCTGACGCGCATCCCGGCGTAGAAAGATCGCCCCGGCATCGGCACGGTGTCCTTCACATAAGACGTCGACAGCCGGATGTCTTCATTGAGCAGATTGCGGCCCGCCACGAACAGCGTGGTCGAGCCGGCGCTGCCGGTCTTCCAGTTGTAGGCAATCTCGCCATCGATCCGGGTATAGCTCGGGGTCGGGGTTTCGAAGGGCGAGGTGCGGTTTTGCTGGGCGGCGTACATGACCGAGGCAAAGCCGGTCCAGGGGCCCGAGGCATAGTCGGTCGACACACCGACTCGCACCGGCGGCAGACGGGGGGCATCGCCGATGCCGTCGACCGTCCCGCGGACGGTATCGGCGAAGGTTCGCCAGCCCCAGGATGAATTCTCGGGTCGCCATCCGAGCTCGAGTTCGAGTCCGCGAAACCGCGCCGGCGCCTGCTGGTAGGCGATGCGCTGCAACGGTCCGGCGGTCGGGTCCTGCGGCGAATTGACGATCGTCCCGGCGACGTTGGTCCGGTCGGCAACACCGTCGTTGTTGACGTCGGTCGCAAAGCCCGCGATGTAGTTCTCGAAGCGCTGCTGAAAGGCACTGGCCTTCCAGCGCAGCGGCGTTGCGGTCGATCCGATCGACACCTCGATGTTGCGCGAGCGCTCCTTGTCGAGCGTCGGATTGCCGATCTCGTAAGTGGCGGTGGCGGCGTGCGGGCCGTCGGCATAGAGCTCTGGCACCGAGGGCGCGCGCTGGGCGCTCGCGAGGTTGATCGACAGCGCGACCGGGCCGCGCACCGGCAGCTGCAGGCCCAGCGAGTAATCGCTCAGGGTGAAGTTGCGCATCGGCAGATCCGGGTTGCCGGTGGGGTCGAGTCGCGCCTGGCTCTGGCGTGTCCCGAATTCGAGCCGGGCATCGCCGAGCGCACGCGCGGCAGTGAAAAAAGCGGCGTTCTGACGATCGGTAGTGCTCGGGATATAGGCCTCGGCGCCGCTCGAGCTGAGCGTGCGATCGCGGCTGCTCAGGCCGAAGACGCCGCTGATGCCTGCGATCGGCAGGTAGGTGGCCTCGAGCCGGGCGTCGTAGCCGTTGCTGTCGAACTGGGTGCCCACCTCGCCGTTGCTGGCATCGATCTCCTGATGACGGTAGCGAACCTGAGCCGCCTTCACGCGAAGCGATTCGAGCCAGCTGACCGGCTGGTCGAGCTCGAGCAGGCCTTCGGTGCGGTGATTGCGCTGATCGATATAGACCGATTGCTCTGATGGCGTGCCATAGGTGGCATGCAGTTCGGTGTGCGACAGACCGACCACGCCCCAGCGATCGACCCATGACACGCCGGCCGAGGCGCCCTGGCTGCGGTTGTCGCTGTTCGGAAGGCGCCCACTGGGGCTGCTCGGGTCACCCAGCGTCGCGTTGCCGGGGATGCGGTAATCGCTTGCATCACGTGCAAAACCGCCGACGGTCCAGTTCAGACTGCCGCCGCCCGGTGACGGGGCCAATCCGGTGCCGCCGAGGTTGCCGCCCCGCAGGCGCACCGCGCCGAGCTTTTCGAGCGAGGCCGAGTCGGCGCCCAGCAGGAGATCGCCGCTCACCGACCGCAGCGCCGTGGTCGGAATCAGGTCGGAGATGCTGTTGACCAGGCCGCCGACCGCGTTGCCCCCATAGAGCAGAGTCGATGGCCCCCGCAGCACCTCAATGCGGCGGGCCGCCAGCGGATCGACGGTCACTGCGTGGTCGGGGCTGATGTCGGAGGCGTCGAGGGTGTCGAGACCGTTTTCGGCGACCGTGACCCGTGAGCCCGATTGCCCGCGGATGACCGGACGGCCTGCGGCGGTGCTGAAACCGCTCGAGCTGATACCGACCTGACCATCGAGGGTGTCGCCCAGCGAGACCGCGCGACGCCGATCGAGCTCGGCCCCACGAAGGCTGGTGCCGGTTTGCGAGGCATCATCGGATGCAGGCGTGGTGACCGTGACCGAAGGCAGCGATTGGGCATGCGCGGAGCAAAGCCCGCTGACGCTGATGGCGATCCAGCATAGGCAGTTCTGTCGAGCCATGTCGATAGATGCTGAGGGTTGAGGCTGAGGATTGAGGATTGAGGGCGCAGTTTGCCACGGCGTCTTTGCAGTCCGAGCGACAGCAGGCCCTTTCAGGCCGACCTGTGGCACGGCCGTGCCGATCTGGCCACAGACCCCCATGCTAGACTGATTCGTAACTCATTGATTTAAAAGCCGTGATATTCCGATTTTTCGCCAAGAAAGACGCGCGTAGCGCCGACCGCAAGCGGGGCACAGGCACCGAGACGGTGGTCGATACCCTGCGGGGAGCGACCACTGCCGCGGCGCCTGCACCGTCGATCGGACGCCAGGCTGATCCGCGTGAGTTGGCTCGGGCAACCACGGCCAAGATCGACGAAATCGAATCACAGATGATTGTGCGCTCGGGTGACGAGAGCCGCGTCGCTCGTCCCGGTGCAACCCAGGCTTCCCTGGCCGGAACGGTCTACACGCCTTCCAATCCCTTGTCGCCGCTGGCTGAGCCGGCTGTTTCGACTGGTAAGCAGGCGGGCAAGTCGGCACCGGCGACCGCAGTTGCGCCCTTCGGACAGAATTCGGTCGCGGTCGAGGCAGACATGCAGACCATGGAGATCGGCGGCGCGACCCTGCCGCCGGCCTTCGAAGAAGCGGCCGTGCTCTACTCCAACGGTCAGTCGGACGCTGCCGAATCGGTGCTGCAGCAATCGATCCTTGAGCCGCTGCCCGGCAGTTTCGCCCGCCAGTCGTGGAGCATGCTCTTCGATCTCTACCACCTGACCGGCAATCGCGCGGCCTTTGATTCGCTGGCCATCGATTTCACTCGGCGCTTCGAAACCTCGCCTCCCACCTGGGACGATACCGTCGCCGGTGCGTCAGGTGGCGCCAATCCAATTGCTCCGGCGTCTGCCGCGACGGTCGCGCTCCCCGCAGCCCTCGATGCCCAGGCGGCTCGTCAGATCGACCAGCTCAAGCGGTTTTCGCAGCGCAATCGGACGATTACCCTCGATCTGAGCCTGGTTCGCAGTGTCGAGCCGGAAGGGGCTCTGCTGCTCTATCGAACGATTTCGGCCTTTGCCAAGGCGAAAACTGAACTGACGGTGGCCGGTGCCGATGCGCTGCTCGCGGTGGTATCCCGCGCGACCGAAAATGGCCGCCGTGACGACAGCGACGCCTGCTGGCTGCTGCAGCTTGAGCTGCTGCGCGTGCTGGGTCGCGAGTCGGTCTTCGAAGATCTGTCGATTGATTATTGCGTGACCTACGAAGTGTCGCCGCCGCCCTGGGAGCCGATGCCGGCAAGCCTTCGTCTGGCCGGATCAAAAGGTTCGGCAACCGAGGCCCCAGTGGCCGAACCCAATTACGAGGTCGGCGCAGAGGCCTTCCTGCTGACGGGTGAAATCGAAGGTCGTGCCCAGGAAGCGCTGGCTGCCCTGCGCACCTATGCCGCCGATCGTGCCGAAATTCACATCGACTGCCGCGCTTTGCGCCGTCTTGATTTCGTGTCGGCCGGCGAGCTGCTCAACGAAGTCGTTGCGCTGCGCACCGGCGGCAAGTATCTGGTCTTCAAGGACGTGAACCAGCTGGTCGCAGCGCTGCTTGCGGTCATGGGGATTCCCGATCTGGCCGAGGTCCGATTGCGCCGCCACTGAAGGCGGGTAAGCTCTCGCCATGGAACAATTTCATGGCACCACCATCGTTTCGGTCAGGCGTGGCACTCAGGTCGCGCTCGGTGGCGACGGGCAGGTGACGCTGGGCAACATCGTCATCAAGGCCAGCGCCCGCAAGATCCGACGTCTGCATCACGACCGCGTGCTGGCCGGCTTTGCCGGCGGCACCGCCGACGCCTTCACCCTCTTCGAGCGCTTCGAAGCCAAGCTCGACAAGCACTCAGGGCAGCTTCTGCGCTCGGCGGTCGAACTGGCCAAGGACTGGCGAACCGACCGCATGCTCAGACGTCTCGAAGCGATGCTCGCAGTCGCCGATGCCGAGCATTCGCTCGTCATCACCGGCAATGGCGATGTGCTCGAGCCGGAATTCGGCCTGGTCGCGATCGGCTCGGGCGGCCCTTATGCGCAGGCCGCAGCGCGCGCCCTCATCGAAAACACCGATCTGAGCGCCGAGATGGTGGTGCGCAAGTCGCTCGCGATTGCGGGTGACCTGTGCATCTATACCAATCAGACGCACAGCGTCGAGACGCTCGGATAGCGTGTTGCCATGACATCGATGACACCCCAGGAAATCGTCTCCGAGCTCGATCGCCACATCATCGGCCAGGACCGTGCCAAGCGGGCGGTCGCGATTGCGCTGCGCAATCGCTGGCGCCGCCAGCAGGTCGACGAGCGGCTGCGCGCCGAGATCACGCCCAAGAACATCCTGATGATCGGCCCGACCGGTGTCGGCAAGACCGAGATCGCCCGTCGCCTGGCCCGGCTTGCGAGCGCACCCTTCATCAAGGTCGAGGCCACCAAGTTCACCGAAGTGGGCTATGTCGGCAAGGATGTCGACGCGATCATTCGCGATCTGGCCGAGATCGGCGTGAAGCAGGCGCGCGAGCTCGCCATGAAGGCGGTCGAAGCCCGTGCCGACGATGCCGCCGAAGACCGCATCCTCGATGTGCTGTTGCCGCCGGCACGCCCCTTCGGTTTCGGTGGTGCCAGCGATAATGGTGAGGCGGCCAGCAGCACCGATTCGGTCGCCCGTCAGAAGTTTCGCAAGCGTCTGCGCGAGGGCAGCCTCGACGACAAGGAAATCGAGATCGAGCTGGCGGTGGCCGCCGCACCGGCGATGGATCTTGGCGGGCCCGGTGGCATGGAAGACATCCAGCGCCAGTTGCAGGGCATGCTGGCCGGCCTGGGCGGGCGGCGCAAGACCCGCAAGCTCACGGTGGCCGAGGCCTTCAAGCTGCTGCGCGAAGAAGAGGCCGGCAAACTCATCAACGAAGACGAGACGAAGATTCGCGCGATCGCCAATGTCGAGAACAACGGGATCGTGTTTCTCGATGAGATCGACAAGATCGCCACCCGCAGCGAGGTCTCGGGCGCTGATGTCTCGCGCCAGGGCGTGCAGCGCGATCTGCTGCCGCTGGTCGAGGGCACGACCGTGACCACCCGCCATGGCATGGTCCGCACCGACCACATCCTGTTCATCGCCTCAGGCGCGTTTCATGTCTCCAAGCCCTCCGACCTGATCCCCGAACTGCAGGGCCGCTTTCCGATCCGGGTCGAGTTGGACACGCTGTCGGTGTCCGACTTCGAGCGCATCCTCACCGAGACCGATGCCAGCCTCACCCGGCAATATCAGGCGCTGCTGGCGACCGAGGGTGTGCAGGTCGAGTTCACGCCCGAGGGTGTGCGCAGGCTTGCCGAGATGGCCTTCTCGGTCAACGAGACCACCGAGAACATTGGCGCGAGGCGCCTTCACACCGTGATCGAAAAGCTGCTCGAAGAGCTGTCCTTCGATGCCGGGCGACATACCGGTGGCCCGGTGATCATCGATGCGGCGTTTGTCGAAGCTCGGCTGGCGAGTCTGGTGGGCAATGAAGATCTGGCGCGATACGTGCTGTGAGGTGTTTTCTCAGCGCGAGGTGCTGTGGTGCTGGGCTCCGATCTCGTTCGTGATCTCCCAGCGCTCGCCCGATTGCTCGCGCTCGAGCACCACCACCTGACCATAGTCGATCTTGTGACCGCCGGCGCCTGCCAGCGGCAGCCCGCGCAGCGTGCGCAGCAGGGCCTGCATCACGCCGGAGTGCGTCACCAGAATCGCCGGCCGTGCGGCAGGCAACTCCGACACGAAGGCCAGTCCGCGTGCGGCCACCGCCGAGAGCGCCTCACCGCCGGGCGGCACATGGCCTGCGATGTCGGCGCGCCAGGCATCAATCTCATGGCGCGGCAGCTCTTTCCACAGGCGCCCTTCCCAATGCCCGAAGTTCATCTCTCGCAGTCGGTCATCGGTTCGCAGCGGACCGAAACCGTGCTCGGTCAGACTTTCGGCAAGCAGCCTGCAGCGGCTCAATGGACTGCTGTAGAGCGCCGCATCGCGGGGCAATCGGCCGGGCAGGTGCGTGAGCAGACTCTCAAGATGCGAGGCCACGATCGGCACATCTGCTGCGCCGTAGCACAGGCCTTCCGGCACATCGGGTTTGGGATGGCGCAGCAGCCAGAGTTTCATTGTTCGGGCTCCATCTCGTCGTCGGTGCTCACCGTGTCGTCGGGGCCGGCTTCGAGGGCAACCAGCAGCCCGAGCAGAAAGCCCGCTTCGGCGATCTGCTGGACTGCGCCAACGCCGAGGTCGGTGCCGCTGCGAGGGTCGGCTCCTGTGTTGCCGATCGTCCCGGCATGCCTTGCCCCGCTGCGCCGGATCAGTCGGCAAACCAGGGCGGTGCTGATCAGCGCAATCGACAGGCCGAGCAGACCGGGCAGGTGGTCGTCGGTCCAGATGGCCAGCAGGGCGAGTGGCGCAGCACCAAGCAGCATCGCGATCAGCGCGTCGGCGGCGCTGGCCCGGGGAGATCCGAGCACCGCGCAGGCTCGCGAGAAGGTGGCCGAGCAGATCAGCGAGGCGGCGATCCAGTCGGCATCGAGATGGGCGAGCGACTCGAAGCGCAGCATCAGCAGCAGCATGACGCCGACCGCACCCTGCAGCGCCCAGCCGGAGATCGCCGCACCGCTGGGGGTGGCCTCGGTTACAGCGTCGTTTGCGCAGTCCTTTGCGTTGTCCTTTGCCCGGTCGGTCGCTGAATCGGCTGCGACAGCGTCTGAACTGCCCGCCGCGCGCCGCGCGCCGAAGGCGGCGCAAAACCGGGCCCAGCCGATCTCATGACAGGCGCCGGTCAGGATGAGTCCTGCGCCAACCGCCAGCAGCAGTGCCACCGCATGCGGCAGCACGATGCTGGCCAGCATGTAGACCACCGATTGCGCGATCGCAACCAGCAGGCCGGCCAGCGGCAGATAGCGGATCGCATCGCCCGCGCGCGCGGCCTCATCACCCATCGTGCCGGGCAGGCGAGCGATGAACGGAAAGCGGGTGTAGACCCGCAAGGCGGCGAGGAGGAGTCGGAGTTGGTGAGCCATCGGGCGGGCCTGGGGCCCCGGATCGGAGCGCCATGGTAACAAGCCGGCGTGTGGTGTTGCCCCGCCCCGCGCCATGCAGGCCTCGTCGCCGCGCCGTCGGTTAACATCGCCTGCGTTGTCCACCCTGCATCCGAGCTGCCATGAGCGCTGACCTGACCCCGACCATCAAAGCCGAAGTCCTTGCCGAAGCGCTGCCCTATATCCGCCGTTTTCATGGCCGCACGGTGGTGGTGAAGTACGGCGGCAACGCCATGACCGATGACCGTCTGAAGCGCAGCTTTGCCCATGATGTGGTGCTGCTCAAGCTGGTCGGCATCAATCCGGTGGTGGTGCATGGCGGTGGGCCGCAGATCGAACAGCTGCTGGCTCGTGTCGGCAAGAAGGGGGAGTTCGTGCAGGGCATGCGGGTCACCGACGAAGAGACCATGGACATCGTCGAGATGGTGCTCGCCGGTCAGGTCAACAAGGAAATCGTCGAACTGATCAATCAGGCCGGCGGCAAGGGCGTGGGCCTCACCGGACAGGACGGCGGACTGGTGCGGGCGCGCAAGATGCTGATCGAGAGCCGTGATGCACCCGGCACCCAGATCGACATCGGCCAGGTCGGCGAGATCGAGTCGATCGACCCCTCGATCATTCAGACCCTGACCGCCAACGGTTTCATTCCGGTGATTGCGCCGATCGGTTCGGGCAAAGGCGGCGAGACCTACAACATCAATGCCGATCTGGTGGCCGGCAAGGTGGCCGAGGTGCTCAAGGCCGAAAAGCTGGTCATGATGACCAACACCGTCGGTGTGCTCGACAAGGAAGGCAATCTGCTGACCGGCCTGTCGGCCAAGCGGATCGACGAGCTCTTTGCCGATGGCACGCTGTCGGGCGGCATGCTGCCCAAGATCTCGTCGGCACTCGACGCCGCCAAGGGCGGCGTCAATTCGGTTCACATCATCGACGGTCGCGTCGACCATGCGCTGCTGCTCGAGATCATGACCGACCAGGGTGTGGGCACCATGATCCGCAGTCATTGAAGGCGGCGTTTCGCCGTCCTGCTCGCGCCGGCGTTCAGCACCGCCCGAGGGCTCCGGCCTGGCCGATGCCAGGGGTGATCGGCGCGGCACCGCCAGGTGATCTGTCTGCCCGCCGGCCGGTCTGGCTGCTCGATCTCGACAACACCCTGCACGATGCGGTGGCCGACATCATGCCGCGCATCAATCGGGCAATGACCGACTATGTGATGCAGACCACCGGCCTGGATGAGCCGCAGGCAAGCGCCCTGCGCACCGCCTACTGGCGCCGCTATGGCGCGACCCTGCTGGGCATGGTCCGCCACCACGCGGTCGATGTGCATCACTTCCTGCGCGAGACCCATCCTTTCCCTGATCTTCACCAGCTGGTTCGGCGCGACGTCAGGCTGATGCACCTGCTGCGCCGGCTGCCCAGGCTTCGGTTGCGGCGCCCGCCACCGATGCGCCGGCCGGGCCGCCGCCACCGCCACAGGGCGGCAGTCAGTTGATGCTGCGCGGGCTGGACAAGATCACAGGCCGGCCCACCGCCATCACCGCGCCCATCGGCAAGCCGGTGCGTTTCGCCACCCTGACCATCACGGCGCGCTTCTGCT
>CAIVAS010000181.1 GCA_903903975.1 uncultured Burkholderiales bacterium | reverse complement strand
TGCGCCTTCGATGCGAAATTCGCTCAGCGCCCTCAGGCTGCGGCCGATGGCATCGGCAAAGCGGCCACCCGGGGCGTGGCAGATCAACTTGGCGAGCAGCGAGTCGAACGCGGTGCTGGTGCGATAGCCTGTGTAGCCGAAGCCGTCGGTGCGCACCCCCGGACCACTGGGCGCCTCGTAGGCGGTGAGCGTGCCGCTGCCGGGTTTGATCACGCCATCGGCGCCGAGTGTCTCGAGGTTGACCCGCAGCTGGATCGCATGGCCTCGCGGTCTTGCGATCGCAGGATCATCCAGGCCGAGTTCGGCAAGCGTTGCACCCTGCGCCAGCCGGATCTGGCTTTGCACCAGATCGACGCCGGTGACCGCCTCGGTCACGGTGTGCTCGACCTGCAGTCGCGCGTTGGCCTCGATGAACACGAAGGGCTGCGCACCGGCCTGCTCACCCGCATCGACCAGAAACTCGAAAGTGCCAAGATTGGTATAGCCCACGCTGCGGGCAAAGCGCAGTGCCGCCGCATGAATATCGCGGCGCAGACCGTCGTCGAGTGCCGGGGCCGGCGCCACCTCGATCAGCTTCTGGAAACGCCGCTGGACGCTGCATTCGCGATCACCGAGATGGATCACATTGCCCGCGCGATCACCCAGGATCTGCACCTCGATATGACGGGCCCGCGCAATGAAGGCCTCGACAAACACATCCGGCACGCCGAAGGCAGCCTGCGCTTCGGACTGACAGCGCGCAAAGGCCGGGCCGATCTCGTCGGCCGAAAACACCGCCCGCGTACCGCGCCCACCGCCGCCCGCGACCGCCTTGATGATCATGGCGCCACCCGACTTCAGCGATGCGAAAAAGTCTTGCGCCTCCTCGAGGCTGACCGCGCGGTCGATGCCCCGCGTGATCGGCACATCGGCGTTGATCGCGGCCGCGCGCGCACGAGCCTTGTCGCCGAAGAGTTCGAGATGATCGACCCCCGGCCCGATGAAGCGCAGACCGGACTGTGCGCACAATCGCGCGAAATCGGCGCGCTCGGACAGAAACCCGTAACCGGGATGCACTGCATCGCAGCCGGTCTCGCGGGCCGCAGCCACGATGGCCTCGGCATCGAGATACGCTGCGGCCCCCTGGCCGGTCAGTGCATGCGACTGATCGGCCAAACGGACATGCAGACTGTCGGCATCGTCACGCGAAAAGACGGCCACCGTCCCGATACCGAGGTCGGCTGCTGCGCGCGCAATGCGGATCGCAATCTCGCCGCGATTGGCAATCAGAATCCGGTTAGGCATCGAAGCGTCCAGGAAGGGTCAGGTGCCGCCGTCGACCCGAAGGATCGCACCGGTGGTGAAGGACGATGCCGAGCTCGCGAAATAGAGCGCTGCGCCCACGATTTCATCGGCCTCGCCACCGCGCTTGAGCGCAATGCGGGTGGCCGCGCGCTGCTTGAAGACCTCCATGTCCCAGGCCTTCGAGATGTCGGTGAGGAAGGGCCCGGCCATGATGCTGTTGACCCTGACCTTCGGCCCGAAAGCAAAGGCGAAGGATCGGGTGAGATTGTTCAACCCGGCCTTGGCAGCGCCGTAAGGCTCGGCATTGGGCGCCGGATTGACCGCCGCCACCGACGACACATTGATGATGCTGCCACCGTCACCGTCGGCCATGCGCTCGCCGATCAGGGCGCTGAGCCGGTAAGGGCCCTTGAGGTTGACCGCCAGGACCTTGTCGAACATGTCCTCGGTCACCTCGGAGAGCTTGCCGTAGAGCGGCGACATGCCGGCATTGTTGACCAGCACGTCGATGCGTCCGAACTGGGCATACACATGATGGACCAGGGCGTCGCAGTCGTCCCAGCGACCCACGTGCGCGGCCACCGGCAGCGCCTTGCGCCCCATGGCACGCACCTCGGCGGCCACCGCCTCGCAGGCATCGAACTTGCGCGACGCGATGATCACGTCGGCACCGTGCGCAGCAAAGCCGAGCACCATCGCGCGGCCCAGGCCCCGGCTGCCGCCGGTGACCAGCACCACCTTGCCGCTCAGATCGAACGGATTGTCCATGCCTGTCTCCTCGATTCAGTCGGGGCACTGCGGCCCCGTTGTTCAGCGGCCTTTGAACACCGGGTCGCGTCGTGCAGCCGACGCGGCAATGCCTTCCTTGAAGTCTTCGGTCTGATAGTGCTGCGTCTGCTGCATGCTTTCGTGAGCGACCATGCTGCGGATCTGCTCGACCAGCCCGGCACGCAGGGTGGCGCGCACCGCCTGCACTGCCATGGGTGCCGAGATCGCAATCTCGCGCGCCATCTTCATCGCATCGTCGCGAACCTGCTCGCGCGGCACCAGCACATCGGCCAGACCCATGGACACCGCCTCTTCACCACCGATACGACGGCCGGTGAAAAACATCATCTGCGCCTTCTGGATGCCGACCACGCGGGGCAGCGTGACCGACAGGCCAAAGCCCGGATGAAAGCCCAGGCGCGAGAAATTCGCGGCGAATTTCGCCTCAGGGCAGGTCACCCGGAAATCGCCGACCATCGCCAGACCCAGTCCGCCGCCGATGGCCGGACCCTGCACCGCGCAGATCACCGGCTTGGTGGCGGCAAACAGACGCGCCGCTTCACCGTAGATGGGATTGACCGCACGCGGGCTGCGATGGACGTTGCCGCTGGCGGCGTTGTCACGACGCGAGAAGTCGGCGCCGGCGCAAAACGAGGTGCCTTGCGCGCACAGAACGATCACACGGCACTCGGGGTTGGTCTCGAACATCTCGAAGGCATCGGCGATGCCCGAGAGCATTTCCTGATCGAAGAAGTTATGCGGCGGCTTCTGAACCTCGACGATGCCGACATGGCCATCGAGGGCCATGGCGACCGGAGGCGTGGCGGGAATGACCGCGGAAAGGGCAGTAGTCATGATGGTGAGTCCTTGTGTGATGTCTGTGAATCGGAGCGGGCCGCGAGGCGCCAGCCCCGGGAAGATGGTCAATCCCTGCCTTGCGCAGGTCCTCGATATGTCATTGTAGTAGTGGGTCGATTCTCGACCGAAGCTTGTTGGGCAGGCAACAAGTATTTATCCTCAGCCCCCTGTCATACGTACCGAAACACATCAAACAGGGAGACAGATTCCGGCATGGACACAGCGCCCGCGAATCGCACCGGCCCGCTTGCCGGTTATCGCATCCTCGACCTCACAGCGGTCGTTCTCGGCCCCTTGGCCACGCAGATCCTGGGCGACTATGGGGCCGACATCATCAAGGTCGAACCGCCCGCAGGCGACCTGATGCGCGCCAATGGCGTATCGAAGAATCGCGGCATGAGCTCGATCTTCCTGGCCATCAACCGCAACAAGCGATCACTGTCGATCGACCTGAAAACCCCCGAGGGCCTGGCGATCATTCATCGCCTGCTGCCGAGCGTCGATGTGGTGGTCCACAACATGCGGGTCGATGCGATCGAACGGCTCGGCCTGGGCTATGGCGCGCTGTCGGCACTCAAGCCGGACCTGGTCTACTGCATGGCAACCGGCTTCGGTGAGTCAGGGCCGGACGCCGGCAAGCCGGCCTTCGACGATGTGATCCAGGCGGCCAGCGGCATCGCGAGCCTGATCGGCAACGAAACCGGAAAGCCCGACTATGCACCGACGCTGCTGGCCGATAAGACCTGCGGACTGGCGCTGGCCAACGCGGTCCTGGCCGCGCTGCTGCATCGCGAGCGCACCGGTCAGGGCCAGCTGGTGGAAGTGCCGATGCTCGAGACGATGGTGGCCTTCACGATGGCCGAGCACCTCGGCGGCCTGAGCTTCGAGCCGCCGATCGGCCCCGCAGGCTATGTTCGCCTGCTGGCGGGCGGGCGCAAACCGGCACCGACGCGCGACGGCCACATCGCCATGCTGCCCTATACCGCCGCGCACTGGGTCGCCTTCTTCAAGGGTGTCGGGCGCGACGACCTCGCGGCCAAGTACAACCTCGAAGACCGCCACGAACGCAACGCAAAAATCCGGCAGATCTATGCCGACATGGCGAGCGTGACCAGCCAGATGAGCACTGATGAATGCCTGGCACTGTGCGAGCGGCTCGACATTCCGGCGACCCGGCTGTATTCGATCAACGAGCTGCCGGAGCATCCGCATCTGAAGGCGGTCGGCCTCTTCGAATCGGTCGACCATCCGAGCGAAGGGCCGATCCGCAGCGTGCGCCCGAGCACGCTTTTCGATCGCAGTCCGGCACAGATTTCGATGCACGCCCCGCTGCTCGGCCAGCACACAGATGAGATGATGCGGGAGGCGGGCTTCGACGATGAGGCCATTGCCCGGCTCGAAACGCAAGGCATCATCAACCGCGGCCGGGCAAACCGACCCTAAGACACACACCAGGAGACACTTCATGACCAAGCGACAAACCGTCAAATCCCTGCTGGCATTGGCATCGACCGCGATGGCAGCACCCCTGGTGCGGGCCCAGGCCAGCAACTTCCCCAACAAGCCGATCCGGATCATCGTGCCCTTCAATGCCGGCAGCGGCTCGGACAGTGCATCGCGCGCCTATGGCGAGATCATGTCGCGGATGCTGGGCCAGCCCTTCATGGTCGAAAACCGGCCCGGCGGCAGCGGCGTGGTGGCGATCCAGGCGGTCAAGGCCGCGCCGGCCGACGGCTACACCATTTTTCTGGGCAGCACGTCGCCGATGTGCGTGATGCCGGTGCTGACCAAGAACCTGCCCTATGATGCCTTCAAGGACTTTCGACCGGTGCATGGCCTGTCGATCGGCGGCGCATCTTTCATCATCAAGGGCGACTCGCCCTACAAGACCCTGCCCGAGTTCCTGGCGGCAGCCCGTCGCGACAAGAAGGTCATCAACGTCGGCAACTACTCCGACGGCTACATGCTGGTGGCGACCTGGCTGGGCTCGGTTGGCGGTGTGCAGGTCAACCATGTGACCTACAAGGGCGGCGTGCAGCTGCAGACCGATCTGGCTGCGGGTCAGCTCGACCTCGGCGTCAACGACATCAGCGGCATTGCGGCCCTGGCCAAGGAAGGTCGAATCCGGGCGGTCGCCATCACCAGCGGTGAACGCGATCCGAAATTCGCGGACGTGCCGACGATGAAGGAACTGGGCTTTTCCGACTTCGAAACCTATGTGTTCGCCTCATTCTTCGTGCGCGCCGATACCCCGGACGACATCACCATCAAGCTTGCCAACACGGTCAAGGCGGCGCTGCTGTCTCCTGAAGGCAAAGCCTTTCAGGCGGCCAACGCCGGCAACCCGATGATGATGCACACCAAGGAGCTCGGCGACTTCCAGCGCCGTGAATACGAGCGATTCAAGAAGGTGGCCGATGCCGCCGGGATCCAGCCGCAATAAGCCCGGCGAGCGAAGGAAAGCGAATGTTCCAGTCTGATCTGCTGGCCGCGCGACGCGTGCTGGTGACCGGTGGTGGCACCGGTCTTGGCGAGGCGATGGCCCGGCGTTTTGCCGAGCTGGGCGCCTCGCTCGTGCTCACCGGACGGCGCATCGACGTCCTCGAGACCGCTGCAAAGCGGATCCGCGACGAGACCGGCGCGCCGGTGCAGACGATTGCCTGCGATATCCGCAGCGCCGATGCGGTCGAGGCGATGGTTGAGCAGGCCTGGGCGCAGGGCCCGCTCGATGCCCTGATCAACAATGCCGCGGCCACTTTCATCGCGCAGACCGAACACCTGTCTGCGCGGGCGGCCGATGCCATCCTCGCGCCCACCCTGCATGGCGCGATGTACTGCACGCTGAGCGTCGGGCGGCGCTGGATCGAAGCCTCGCATCCTGGCGTGATCCTGGGCATCCTCTCGACCTCGACCATCACCGGCCGGGCCTTCACCGTGCCCTCGGCGATGGCCAAGTCGGCGCATCTGGCGATGATTCGAAGCCTCGCGGTCGAATGGGGCCCCAAGGGCGTGCGGCTGGTCGGCATCGCGCCCGGCCCCTTCCCCACCACCGGTGCGGTCGGGCAGCTGCGACCCGGCGGTCGCGACGACGACCTGTCGCGGCGCAATCCGCTGGGTCGGCCCGGCGAGCATATCGAACTGGCCAATCTCGCGAGCTATCTGATCTCGCCACAGGCCGGCTATATCAACGGCGAGATGATCACCATCGACGGCGGCATGCATCTGCGCACCTCGGGCGCCGAAGACCTGCTCGGCTGGTCCGAAGAACAATGGGCCGCGCTGCGCGAGAAACGGGGCCGTGCATGACCGCTAAAGACTGCCGCGCATGAGCGCGATCATCGACAGCGGCGGCCCGCTGGCCGGCGTGCGGGTGCTCGATCTGACCTCGGTCCTGATGGGGCCGTTTGCCACCCAGCTGCTCGGCGACCTGGGCGCCGACGTGGTCAAGATCGAGTCGCCCGCAGGCGACACCTCACGCGGTATCGGGCCGATGCGCAATCCGGGCATGGGCGCAGGCTATCTGCATGTCAACCGCAACAAGCGCAGCGTTTGCATCGACCTGAAAAATCCGGCCGGCCGTGATCTGCTGCTCGAACTCGCCAAAACCGCCGATGTGCTGGTCTACAACGTCCGCCCTGCGGCCATGAGACGGTTGAGGCTGGGCTACGAAGATCTGGCGGCGGTCAACCCGAAGCTGATCTATGCCGGCATGGTCGGCTATGGCCAGACCGGCCCCTATGCCGAACTGCCGGCCTATGACGATCTGATCCAGGGGGCCGCCGGCGTGCCGTCACTGCTCGCGGTCGTGGGCGACGGCGTGCCGCGCTATGTGCCGCTTGCCTTTGTCGATCGCACGGTCGGGCTGGCCGCGGTCAATGCGATCACGGCGGCGCTCTATCAGCGCGAGCGCATCGGGCGGGGTCAGTCGATCGAAGTGCCGATGTTCGAAACCATGGTGCCCTTCGTGCTCGGCGAACACATGGCCGGACAGACCTTCGAACCGTCCTTGGGACCCGCCGGCTATCCGCGCCTGCTCGCGCCCGAACGCACTCCGTACCAGACCACCGACGGCCATATCTGCGTGCTGGTCTATACCGACCGCCAGTGGCGCAGTTTTTACGAGATTACCGGTCGCGCCGACGCCTTCGATCGCGATCCGCGAGTGGTGAACATCGGTGAACGCACCAAGAACATCGGCGCGCTGTGCGCCGAGAATGCCACCCACTTCCGGACCGACTCGACCGCCAACTGGCTCGAGCGACTCAATGCTGCCGATATTCCGTGCATGCGGCTGAACACGCTCGAGTCGCTCTTTACCGACCCGCAACTGCAGGCCACCGGCTTTTTCGAGATGGTCGAGCATCCGAGCGAAGGTCGTGTGCGCCAGATGCGAGTCCCCGCGAGCAGCTCCGAACCCGGTCGCAGCGAGGTCTTGCCCGCTCCGCGCCTGGGGCAGCACAGCCGCGAAGTGCTCCATGAAATCGGCCTTGATGCGAAGGCGATCGATGCATTGATCGCCAGCGGCGCCATCAAGGCAAGCTGATCCTTCAACCCTGACTCTGCCAACCGACAAGACCTGCCATGACCACTCCCACGACACCCGCGGACAAGGCGGCAGACAAGCCCGACTTCGACGTCATCATCATTGGCGCCGGCCTGTCGGGGCTCTATCAGCAATATCGGGTTCGCGAACTTGGCCTGTCGGTGCGGGTGATCGAAGCCGGCAGCGATGTCGGTGGCACCTGGTACTGGAATCGCTACCCCGGCGCGCGTTTCGATTCGGAGAGCTATTCCTACGGCTTTTCGTTCTCGAAAGAACTGCTGGACGAATGGAGCTGGTCGGAGCATTTCGCACCGCAACCCGAGACCCTGCGTTACACCGGTTATGTGGCCGACAAATTCGATCTGCGCCGCGACATCATGTTCGGTCGACGCGTAAGCTCGGCCCACTGGCAGGAGGCCGCCCGCGTCTGGCAACTGACGCTCGACGACGGACAACAGCTTTCGGCGCGATTTCTGATCACCGCGATCGGTGCGCTCTCGGTGCCCACGCTGCCGCTGGTCGACGGCATCGAGCGTTTCAAGGGTGTCTCGTGCCATACCGCGAAGTGGCCGCACGAACCGGTGAGTTTCGAAGGCAAACGGGTCGCGGTGATCGGCACCGGCGCCACCGGCATCCAGACGATCCAGGAAGTCGCCAAGACGGCTGCCCATCTCACTGTCTATCAGCGCACGGCCAACTGGTGCGCGCCGCTTCACAACCGCAAGATCACCGACGAAGAGCAGCGCGCGATCAAGGCCGGCTACACCGACATCTTTCAGCGCTGCAGCGAAAACCCCGGCGGATTCATCCACAAGCCCGATCCGCGCAGCGCGCTCGAGGTCTCGCGCGAAGAGCGTGAAGCCTTCTGGGAGCAGCGCTATGCCGAGCCCGGCTTCGGCATCTGGATCGGCAACTACCGCGACATCGTGACCAATCGCGAGTCCAATGCGCTGATCTCCGAATTCATCGCCCGCAAGGTTCGTGAGCGGGTGAAAGACCCCGCAACGGCCGAAAAACTCATCCCGAAAAACCACGGCTTCGGCACCCGACGCCTGCCGCTGGAGACCCGCTACTACGAGGTCTACAACCAGCCTAATGTCGAGCTGGTCGATCTGAACGAGACACCGATCGAGTGCATCACGCCTGCCGGCATCCGCACCACCGCCGGCGAACGCGAGTTCGACATGATCATCTATGCCACCGGCTTCGATGCGCTCACCGGCGCCTACGATGCGATGGATATTCGCGGCATCGAGGGTCGTCGCCTGAAGGACGACTGGACGGGCGGTGCGAAAACCTTCTACGGCATCCAGAACGCCGGGTTCCCGAACCTGCTGATGGTCATGGGCCCGCTCGGTGCACTCGGCAATATTCCGCGCAGCATCGAATTCAATGTCGAGTGGGTTGCCCGTCTGCTCGGGCACATGAAAGCCCAGGGCCATACCCGGGTCGAAGCGCGCCCTGAAAGCGTCGAGGCATGGATGGAGATCGTCAGGGCCAGCGCGGTCGGGCTGCTTTCGAACGAAGTGAACTCCTGGATGACCGGCGTGAATCGCAACGTGGCCGGCAAGTCCGAACGCGTGCTGGCCCGCTACAGCGGCCCCGGCCCGGAGTATCGGGCCCGGGCCGATGCGGTGGCAGCGGGCGGCTATCGCGAGCTCGAGCTGAGCTGAGTCGCGCTCGGTTGGGTTGCTGAGTTGGGTTGCTGAGTTGGGTTGCTGACTTAGGTTGCTGACTCAGGTCGCTCAGTGAGGTCGCTCAGTCAACTTGATCAGTGAGGTCGCTCAGTCAGCTGATCGCGTCGCCCTGCAGCCTCAGCGGCTCGAAGGACACCGACCAGTCGCCGGCATCGGCCCAGATCTGACCTTCCTGGATGGTGATGCTCACCTGCATCTGACGGGCGGCCATCGCAGCAAGCGCGGCGCCGGCCTCGGGGGGAATCGACAGCACGACCAGGTTGGCATGGCGTGCCAGCGCCGGGCCCTGGTCGTCCCACCACTGTCGGGCTTTATGACCGCCATAGGCGATGACCACCACCCTGGCCGACCGCCCTGCTGCCTTGCGCACCCACTTCTCGTCGGGCAGACCGACCAGCACCGACAACTGCACCGAGCCGGTCAGGTCGTGCAGGACCAGATCGGGCTCGTCTTCGGCCGACAGGCCGCGGCCAAACTCGAGGGCTTCATCGGCGTTGAGTGCCCAGGCGAGCAGGCGGATCATCATCCGCTCCTCGGTCTCGGAAGGATGCCGCGCGATCGTCAGCGCATGCGTGCCGTAATGACCGCGATCGAGATCGGAAACCGTGAGGTCGGCCTTGTGGACCGAGGCGCGCAATGCCATGAGGAGTCTGTGGTCAGCGCCACTGCGTGAGCGAAGTCGGCATCGTACGCGCTCGGCGACGAGCCGATCGGTCCGGGGTCATCGGTTTGGCGTCTTCGGCCCCCAGCGGGTCAGACGGACCGACAGCGCGGTCGAGATCCCATAGACCGCCATGGCCAGTCCGACCAATGCGAAGTAGTGCCAGGCCGCCGCCTGATGCGAGGCCAGCCAGAGTCCGCCGACCGCCACCAGCGCCAGTCTCACGCTGGCCGACAGCACCGGGCCGAGCACGCGACCCGACCCCTGGGAGGCGAAATAGAGCGTGAGCCCGACACCGAAGAGGCCAAAGGCCGGACCCGCCCAGTGCAGGTATTGCCGTGCATGGTCGAGCACCACCGGGTCAGTGGTGAAGAGGCCCGCCCACAGATCGGGGAAGAGCCACACGATCAGACCGACCACGCTCAGATTGAGGCCCGACACTGCGGCCGCCGTCCAGGCGACACGGCGAGCCCGCGCGATATCGCCGGCACCGACCGCCATGCCCACCATCGGGACCGAGGCCACGCCGATGCCAAAGGCAATCGGGACCAGCAGGAACTCGAGGCGCTGACCGATGCTGTAGCCAGCCAGCGCGGCCACGCCAAGCGGCGCGATCAGGGCGGTGAAGATCAGCACGGTCAGGACCGACTGCACCGGCGACAGGCAGGCGAGCGCGCCCACCTTGAGGATGTCGACAAACATATCGCGACGCAGCGAAAAACCAGCCCATTGCAGGCGCAGACGGGCCCTGCCAGAGCTCAGCCACCACCACAGAAACGCGGCCACCAGTGCCGAGGCGACCAGCTGCCCCATCGCGACTCCCGCCATGCCGAAGCGCGGCACCGGGCCCAGCCCCAGACCGAGCGTGCCACCGAGCGTGATCTGAATGAGCGACAGCACCAGCAGCGACACAGAGGGCACGCGCATGTCGCCGGTGCCGCGAATGATCGACGAGAGGGTATTGACCAGCCAGGTCAGCCACGCGCCCAGAAACAGCACATTCGCATACGACACCGCCTGCTCGAGCACCTCGCCCTTTCCACCGAGAAAAGCAAAGATGGTGCGACCAAAAACCAGAAAGAGAATCGTCGTGGCCACGCCGGCCACCAGACCGATGACCGCGGCATGCAAGGCGAGGGTTCGGGCCCGCGGCAGGTCAGACGCCCCCAGCGCCCGACTGACCGCCGAT
Organism: uncultured Burkholderiales bacterium; assembly: GCA_903903975.1. GTDB lineage: Bacteria > Pseudomonadota > Gammaproteobacteria > Burkholderiales > Burkholderiaceae_E > UBA4615. Next base: position 15,048 of record CAIVAS010000181.1, on the reverse strand, counting down.
GACACCCCACCACCCATGGCGCCTGCCGACATCATCTGAACCAGGGTCGCCAGCGGAAACACCAGCGCCATCGCCGCCAGCGGCACCGTGCCGAGCACGCCGACATAGCGGGTCTCGGCGATGCCGACGATCACCGACATCACCATGGCGATGACATTGGGCACCGCCAGGCGCAGCAGGGTGGGCAGGATCGGACCAGTGGTGAGGGACATGGCGGGAACAGTCGAAGAGGGGATAGTCGGATGACCGGACGAAGCAGCGCAAAGCGCACCGAAAGGACGAACAGGCGATGCCCGAGGATTCAACCGGAGCTACGCGGCAGAGGTCTTATTGGCGCCAGGTCATTGGCAGCATCTCATTGGAAGCACCTTGATAATTGCATCTACAACAGTTGCATATGCAATCATTACCGATACAATTTACACATGACCACCACCGATGTCCAGCCGCAGGGCTGCACCAACTTCAAGCTGCGACAGTTGTTGCGCACGGTGTCGCGCCACTACGATGCCGAGCTTGCCCGCGCCGGCCTCAAGGGCACACAGTTTTCGCTGCTCTCGCACGTGGTCAAGCTCGGCCCCCTGCAGCCGCAGGCGCTCGCCCGGCAGATGGGTCTGGACGCCTCCACCCTCACCCGCAACCTGCGGCCGCTGATCGAAATGGGCTGGGTGACCCAGGGCCCGGGCGACGATGCCCGCAGCCGCCTCATCGCCGCGACACCGGCGGGGCGCGCCAAACACACCGAAGCGCGGCGCCACTGGAAGCGCGCCCAGCTCGCGCTCAACGATCGGCTCGGTACGGCCACGGTGGCTGCGCTCCATGCGCTGATCGATGATGGCCTGGCGCGGCTTGGGCCCGAGCCGCAGACTGGCACGAGCGGCGAGATCAAGGGCTGAGGGTTGACGGCGATTGGAGTCGGTGTGAGCCCATCACAGTGTCTGGCTTCATCGCACCGATCATCAGGACCGTCATCCTCGGATGCGATACTGCCCCCATGAACACCATCGCCTCCTCGCTCAGCGAGCCTCCGGATCGCCCCGATCACACCGATCGCCCTGACCGTCTTCAGGGCACACCCAACTTTCGGGCCATCGACGCACTGCCCGCCGCGGGTGGGCGCAGACTCAAGCGTCTGCGGCTGTTTCGCTCCGATGCCCTGCATCGGCTGGGCGAGGACGATCTCGCCCGATTGCGAGCCCTGCGCATCCACACCGTGCTCGACTTGCGCCGCGAGGATGAGCGAGAGATGTCGCCAAATCGCTGGCCTCATGATTTGCAGCCAGTCACGCGGGTCTTCGATGCGGCCCCGGAACTGCAGGCGGTGCGCGCCGGCGGCTGGCATGACTCGCTCAATGACCCGGGCTTTGATGCCGAGCGTGCGCGTCTGTGGATGATCGAGACCTATGCCCGGATGCCGAGCGCACTGGCGCCGGCGGTCAGCGCCGCGATCACCCATGCCTGCACACCGCAGACCCGCGACACGCCACTGCTGGTTCATTGCACCGCCGGCAAGGACCGCACCGGTTTCGTGTGCGCCATGGTGCTGGCCGCAGTGGGCGTGCCGCGCGAATCGATCATGGCCGACTATCTCGAGAGCCGTGTTCGTCGGCCCTCCGCCGAGATGGCCGAGGTGCTGCTCGCTTACCACGGCATCGAGCGCACACCGCGCAAGCGCTCGGCGCTTGAGATGATTACCAGCGTGCAGAACGACTTTCTGATGACCTCGTTCAGGACGGTCGAACGCGACTACGGATCGGTCGAGGCCTATCTGAGCGCCTGCGGCCTTGGCGCAGACCAGCGCGACGCCTTGCACGCCGCGCTGCTCGACTGACACCGGCGACAACGCAGGCGCTTCAGCGAATCGAACGCGCCCGGCATGGGCGCATCGACCGGTGCGTCAGGTGCCGATGACCCCGCCATCGAGCTTGCGGATCACCACTGTCGCCGAACGCGGGCGGCCGCCGTCTGGCCAGCGCGAATAGCGGGTCGGCGCATCCGGATCGGCGCGCTCGGTCGGTGACTCACCCGGATGCTGGATGTTGATGAACATCGTACGCAGATCGGGCGTCGCGGTAATGCCGGTGATCTCGCAGCCGGAAGGCCCGACCAGGAAACGACGGACTTCGCCGGTGCGCGCGTCGGCCGCCAGCATGGCGTTGTTGCCGGTATTGGCGAGATCGCCTTTGCCCATGGCGCTGGTGCTCATGTCGGTCTGGATCCAGAGCGTGCCGCGGGCATCGAACCACAATCCGTCGGGGCAGGCGAAGCTGTCGCCCTTGATGTTGCCGCGAGCATCGGCACGAGTCAGGGTCGGATCGCCCGCCATCACGTAATGGTTCCAGGTGAAGGCCAGGCCATCGCCTTCATCGGCATCTTTCCAGCGGATGATGTTGCCCATGGTGTTGTTGGCACGCGGATTGGCGGCATCGACCGCGGGGCGGCCCTGAGCACCGCGATCCGAATTGTTGGTGAGCGTGCAGTAGAGCTCGCCGGTGCGCGGATCGACCGCGATCCATTCGGGGCGATCCATCTTCGTGGCGCCCAGCGCATCGCTTGCCTGACGCGACTTGATCAGTACCGAGGCCTGATCGGCGAAGCCTCGCTCGGGCGTGAGCCCGCCGGTGCCGGCTTTCAGCGGCAACCACTGGCCGGTGCCATCGGCATTGAAGCGGGCCACATAGAGCGTGCCGTGATCGAGCAGCGTGCGGTTGGCGGCATAGCCGCCCGGCTGCATGCGGTCACGGCTGACGAACTTGTAGATGTATTCGAAGCGGGCGTCCTCGCCCATGTAAACCGCCACCCGACCATCCGGACGCAACGTGGTTGTCGCCCCCTCGTGCGCCGCTCGACCCATGGCCGTGCGCTTGATCGGCGTCATGGTGGGATCGGTTGGATCGATCTCGACGATCCAGCCGAAACGGTTGGGCTCGTTGGGGCTGCGAACCGCATCGAAGCGGGTCTCGAACTCATGCCAGCGATAGCCGGCGCCGTTGGCACGCAAACCCCAGCGCTGCTGGTCGGCATCGGGTTTTTCAGGCCCGTTGAAGTAGAAAATGAAATTTTCTTCGGACGTCAGATAGGTGCCCCAGGGGGTCGGTCCGGCGGCGCAGTTGTTGAGCGTACCGAGAACCGTGGTGCCCGAGGGGTCGGCAGCGGTGCGCATCAGCGGATGCCCGGCGGCGGGGCCAGCGATCGTGGTCGGTGTGGCAGCAGTGATGCGACGCGCAAATTTCGAGGGACGCACCATCTCGATGTTGCCATCAGCCTGGCGGGCCACCTCGACCAGGGTGACGCCGTGCGCGGCGATCGACTTGGCGACTTTGTCAGCATTCCAGGTCTTCATGCCGTCGGTATGCAGCAGACCATCGTCGGTGTATTCGTTGTTGAACACCAGCACGCCACGGCGACTGCCATCGATCGGGAAGTAGTGCATGCCGTCGTGATGCATGCCGATCTGCACTGCCTGCTCGGCAGCAGTGTTGGCAGCGGCCGGCGAAAAGACAGGCATATTGCCAGGAACACCCACCGGATCGCCCCACTTGCAGATCACGGAGGCGGCATAGCCCGCAGGCACGGTCACAGTATCGGCGGTGCTGAGCGAGACCGACTTGAACCCGAGCTGCGGCCCCGGCTCGAAGACCGGGGCGTTGGACCCGGCATGAGGGGCGGCGGTGGTGCAAGCCGTCACCAGCGGCGCGAGCAGGCCGGTCGCAGCGCCGGCAAGTCCGCCCCGCACGACAATGCGTCGAGCCGGATCGGACACATCATGGATGCTCGGGTTTGACGACGGATTGGAGTTTTCCATCGTCGAAAAATCTTTTGCCATCGCGGGTTCCTTCAGGTGAGAGATCGGCTTGAAACCAATTCGTCACAATGACGGATCGGGATGACATCGGCATGACGTCCGTCGGTTCGTGACTGGGCGCTCACTCAGTGAAAAAAGATCGAAGCCAGTCCCAGAAAGATGAAGAAACCCATGCTGTCGGTCGAGAAGGTCAGCAGCACCGACGAGCCGAGTGCAGGATCGCGTCCGACCCGCTGCAGCACCAGCGGCACCGCCATCGCAATCAGCGCGGCCAGCAGCATGTTGAGCACCATCGCGAGCATCATCGTCAGACCGAGCATCGGTCCCTCGGCCGTACCGCGATAAAGCAGCCAGGCAAAGGCGCCGGCGATACCGCCCCAGACCAGTCCGTTGAGCAGCGCGATCAGCAGTTCCTTGCGCACGAGTTGCTGGGTGTTGCCCGATGTGACCTGCCCGAGCGCGAGCGACCGGATGAAGAGCGTCATCGTCTGGTTGCCCGAATTGCCGGCAATACCGGCCACGATCGGCATGAGCGCCGCCAGCGCCACCACCTTCTCGATGGTGCCCTCGAAGGCACCGATGACCCGCGAGGCAAAAAAGGCGGTGCACAGATTCACCCCCAGCCACAGCCAGCGGTTGCGTGCCGAATTGAGGATCGAGGCAAAGAGGTCTTCTTCATCGCGCAGACCGGCGGCCGACAGCACCTCGGTATCGTTTTCCTCGCGGATCACGTCGACCACCTCGGCCACCGTCAGGCGGCCGATCAGCCGACCGCGCGCATCGACCACCGGTGCCGAGATCAGGTCGTAGCGCTCGAAGGCCTGGGCCGCCTCGCCGACATTGTCGAGCGCCTGCAGCGAGAGCAGGTCGCGCTTCATCACGTCTTCGACTGTCGAATCGGGCTCGCTCACCAGCAGCCGGTCGAGCGGCAACGAGCCCTGCAGCACATCATGACGGTCAACCACGAAGACCTGATCGGTATGGTCAGGCAGGCGCTCGAAGCGGCGCAGATAACGCAGGACCACCTCGAGAGTCACATCCTCGCGAACCGTGACCAGCTCGAAATCCATGCGGGCACCGACCGTCTCTTCCGGATAGGACAGCGCCGCACGCAGCTGCTCGCGCTCCTCGGGGGTGAGCTGGCGGCGCACCTGCTCGACCACGTCGTCGGGCAGATCGTCGGCAATCTCGGCCAGGTCGTCGGTATCGAGGGTGCCGGCGGCCGCGACCAGCTCGTCGCGGTCCATCGAGGCGATCAGGGTCTCGCGGACCGAGTCGGAGACCTCGACCAGGATCTCGCCGTCACGCTCGGCCTTGACCAGATCCCAGACCACCATGCGACGGTCGCGCGGCAGGGCCTCAAGGATGTAAGCCACATCGGCCGGATGCAAAGGCTCGAGGCGGTGGCGCAGTCGGCTCAGATGCTGGCCGACCGCGACATTTTCGACCAGCACCCGGCGCTGGGGGTCGAGCGACTCGGTCTCGTGGCGAGCCTGCTCACGCACGACCTGCAGGCGGTCGAGCAGATCCTCGACCTCGCTCAGCGCCCGCTGGGCGTCCTCGGGGTCGCGCGGATGGGATTGTTCGATCACGTCGTCATCGACGTCCGGATCGCGATCGGTGGGTGAATCGTTCATTGGCTTGGCCCAGGGTCGGGAAAAATGCGACCCGTGGTGCCAGGCAACGCTGTCAGCGGTGGCTGGCTCCGGGCCGCACGATGGTGTTCGGCAGATTCACGTGATGACACAGCCCGATGCGGCTGCGGTGAGTTCGGATGACGCGCATTCTAGGCGCCTGCGGCGGACCTGCGCCAGCAGCCCGCGACAGACGAAGGTTATTTCAGGGTGTCTGGACAGATCCCATCCAGCGCTGGATCACGGCTGCGCGCTTTGCCAGGCCGGGTGCAGCCGGGTTGCGGTCGTAAAAGCGCGGGCGTGGCAGCATGGCCGCCATGCGGGCCGCCTGCGCGGCCGACAGCCGCTCGGCAGGCACGCCATAAAGATGTCGGGCACCGGCCTCGCAGCCGAAGACGCCGACGCCCCATTCGGCCACGTTCAGGTAGAGCTCGAGAATCCGGTCTTTGGAGAGCACCGCCTCGAGCATGAAGGTGATCGCCAGCTCCTGCACCTTGCGCAGATAACTGCGTTCGCCGGTCAGAAACAGGTTCTTGGCCAGCTGCATGGTGATGGTCGAGCCGCCGGCCGTCACCTTGCCGCGCTGCTGATTGCGCTCATGGGCCTTTTCGATCGCCTCCCAGTCGACGCCCTCATGGTCGGTGAAATGGGCATCTTCAGCGGCAATCACCGCGCGCTTGAGCTGGGGCGAGATGCGGGAATAAGGCACCCACTGGTAGGACAGCTGAGCCTCGGGGTTCTTGTCGCGCAGCACGCTGAGCTGCTCGCGCATGAACCGGGTCGATTCGGGCGCATGGGTCTTCCACCAGACGATGTGACCGAGATACCAGCACTGCAGGGCAACCAGGACAATCAGTCCGGCGAGCATCAGCGCACCCAGCGCACGCAGGGCCCGGCGTGTCGTCAGGGATCGACGCGCCACGGTGCTCAGGCTGACGGGCGCGCTGCGGCGAGCTGCTCGCGCAGCATCGCATAGACCGGCAGCGTGGCCGGTCGCACACCGCGCCACAGGGCAAACGACTCGGCCGCCTGCGCGACCAGCATGCCGAGCCCGTCTTCGATGCGCGGGCAAGCGGCATCGGCCGCAGCCCGCATGAAGGCGGTTGGCTGTGCGGCATAGACCATGTCGAGCGCCAGGCGCACACCCGACCAGGCCGCCGCCGGCACCGGCGGCGAGGCGTCGGCAAGGCCTGCCGAGGTGGCATTGATGATGAGGTCGAAGCCGCCCGCAATCGCATCAAAGCCGCCGCCCGACAGCCGCGCTGCATCGGTTGCGGGCAGCCTTGCGCCAAGCTCGCTCACCAGCTCGCTTGCACGGGCCGCAGTGCGATTGACGATCATGATCTGCGCGATGCCGGCAGCCAGAAAAGGCTGCACCACACCACGCGCGGCGCCGCCTGCGCCCAGCAGCAGCAGCCGTGCACCGGTCAGCGGCAGCTGGATGCGACGCGTGATGTCATCGACCAGACCGGCGCCATCGGTGTTGTCGCCGAGCACCCGATCGCCCTCGAAGGCCAGTGTGTTGACCGCCCCGGCGAGCGCGGCCCGCGGCGTGAGCGAATCGGCGAGTTGAAAGGCCTCGGTCTTGAAGGGCAGGGTGACATTGAGCCCCCGACCGCCCTCGGCGCGGAATGCCGCCACGGTGGCTGCGAAGGCGTCGAGCGGCGCGAGCAGGCGGTCGTAGACCATGTCCTGATCGGTCTGCGCGGCAAACTGCGCATGGATGGCCGGCGAGCGGCTGTGCGCGATCGGATTACCGATTACTGCGTAGCGAGCTGGTTTCGAGGCCATCGTTGGTGAAGGTCCAGGTTCGTACGATCTGAAGGATGTCGCCGTCGCGCGCCATCTCGGGGGTGAAGCGCTCGTAGGGCTGACCGGCGTAGATGATTTTCTTGACCGCCCGGTTGAGCGACTCGAACTTCGATTTCTTGTTGATCACGACATCGATGACCTTGCCGTTGCGGTCGATTTCGGCGGTGATGATCAGCGAGTCGTAATGACGCCCGCGCGATTCGGGCGGATAGCGTTCGGTGCCGATCTGCTCGATGCGGCTTGACCAGTCGGACACATAGCGGGCGTAATTGACCCCGACGGCATTGATGCCGAAGGTCATGCGCTTGGGCCGCTTGTTGTAGTCCTCGATGTTCTTTTCGACCTCGGCCTGCATGCGCGAGAGCACGCTCTGGATCGCTTCGCTCTCGGTGCCCTCGGGGGTCGGCGTGGCATCTTTGGGGGTCTCGGGCACGACATAGGATTGCGGCCCTTTGGCCATCGCCATGAGCTCTCGCTGCCTGACCTCGAGCTGCTCGATCTGTGATCGCTTGGGCACGATCACGGTGCCATCCTGGGCGGCGGTTTCGGCAGGCAGGGGCGAACGGGCACGGCCGCGCTCGTTTTCGCCGCCACCCTCCTGATTGACCTGGGCCAGCACCTCGGGCGCAAGCGGCGCGTTGAGCGTGCGGGCATTGAGCAGGATGACTTCGAGGCGCGAGTCGGCCGGATTGAGCATCGTCTGAATCGGCGGCGAAAACCGGGCGAACATGACGATGGCATGCAGGAGCAGCGATGCGACCAGCGCCACCGCAAGCGGATCACGGATCAGCGGCTTCTCCAACGCTGCCCGAGGCCAGCGGATCAGGCCGGAGTCAAGCGGTGTCGAGTCGCTCACGGCCCCTCGCCCCTTCCTCAGACAGCAGACGAAACCGGCGGCGGCGCCTCGGGCGTCATGCCAGCGCTTGCATCGGCATCGAGCGGCGAGGCGGCCGGATCGCCGATTTCGGCTTGCGGCGGGCCGGGCACTTCGTCGATACCGTCGATCGGGTCTTCGAGCTCGACCATGGCATTGTCGTCACCGGCGGCTGCCTCGGCGACGCCGACGAAGCGCGCCGAGACCGACAGCTCAAGCTCATCCCAGGCGGTGATGTCGACGATGATCGGCTGTCCGGGCGACAGGCCCATCGCCGGCAATTCGGGCATGCGCAGATAGAGCGGCGCGTCGGCGAGCCGAATCAGCTCGTCGCGCACCACTACCGCCTTCAGGCGGGGCTGCGTCTGCTGGGCGATCCAGCGCAGGCACCAGTAACGCTCCATGCGCTGCTGGAAGTCGGCATAGGCGGTGTAGCGGGCATCGAAGGCCGAGATCACCGCAAAGAGCTCGGCGTCGCCGGCCGCATAAGGCGGCTCCTGCGCGCTCACCACCGCGATCAGCTGCCGCTGGTTGACCAGATCGGTATAGCGGCGCAGCGGCGAGGTCGACCAGCCGTATTGCGCCACCCCAAGCCCATGATGCGGCAAGGCCTGCGTGCTCATGCGCACCCGCCCGCCGGCCTGCTGCGAGCGGTAGATGCCGGGCACGCGCTGATCGGCCAGCAACTGCCCCCAGGCTGCATTGGCCAGGATCATCAGTTCGGCCACGATACGATCGAGCGGCGCATCACGACGCCGCTGGGAAATCCGCACGGTCAGGCCGCCATCGGCCGAGGTATCGACATAGAAGCTGAAGTCGATGCGGTGGCGCGCCTCGGGCTTGCCGCGGACGCGATCGCGCTCGGCAGACAGCGCGAGCGTCAGACGCCACAGGGCTCGCAGCGCGCTCGCCTGCGCCAGGCCGGCAAGCAGATCGGGCTGACCGTCGAGGGGCGGAGCGAGCGCGGCTTCGGTCACCTGCTCATCGAGCTGGTCGTGTCGAAGATTGGCGGCCACGCGAATCATCTCGACCCGGCTCTGGCTGGCGACCAGGCTGGTGCCGGCCTCGTCGAGATCGACATAGAGCGACAGGGCCGGCATCTCGCGGCCGGCATCCAGCGAAAACCGTTCGATCGGCGCCGCCGGCAGCATGGTGATCTTGTCGCCCGGCATGTAGACCGTCGACATCCGGTCGCGGGCGATGCGATCGAGGGCGCCGTCGCGCTCGATGCCGAGCGCCGGCGCGGCGATGTGCACGCCGATCCGCAGGCGGCCATCGGGCAAGGTCTGCACCGACAGGCAATCGTCGATTTCGGTGGTGGTCGAGTCGTCGATCGAGAAGGGCTGTGCCTCGGCATGCGGCAGGCTGGCGCGGGCCCGGACGAGCGCCTCATCGAGCGGCGCGGTGTCGACCTCGGAAAACCCTTCGCCGCGAGCAAACTGGTCGGCCAGGAAACACTCAAGGTGCAGTGCGCGGGCATTGGGAAAAGCCCCGGCCGACAGCAGCACCCGTTCGGGCGGCGATCGGGTCAGGGCGCAGGCTGCGTCAAGCGCTTTCCATTCGAGACTGTTCTTGTCGGGCCGCACCAGCAGGCGGGCGGCTTCGGCGGCCACCGGCGCCGGTGTGCGGCCGGCGGCAAGCTCGGACGCCCAGCCCTCGACCCGTGCCGCCTGCCCCTTCTTGCGCTCGATCGCGCTGAGCGCAGCACGCAGGGTGTCGGGCGGCGCGGGCCGATAGCGACCACGCCCCTTGCGATAGAAGTAGACCGGCGATGAGTGCAGCCGAAACAGCAGGCTGGCCGACTCGACCGCCGAGGGCGCATGGCCGTAGTAGTCGCCGGCGAACGCGGTGAAGTCGAACTCGTCCTGAGGCGCACACTCCCAGAGGAAGTCGAGGTCGATGCCCTCGGCCGCGCCGTGTGCGCGCTGCATCAGGTCGGTCGGCGCAGGCTCGGCAAACCGCAGCATGACGGAAGTGGCTTTCACCTTGGTGCGCTTGCCGCTGGCGGCTTCGACCTGCAGGCTGGAGCCCGCGTCGGAAAGCACCGTGCCGGCTTTGAATGCGCCGTCTTCCTCAAACAGGACGTGGGTGCTTGCCATTGAAGCGATGCCGGTGCCGCGGCCAGCGCCGCCAAGCACCCGATTATAGCCTTTGGCTACAATCGAACTCAGGCCAATTTCCCAGGAGCAAGCCATGGCGATGGATGTGATCGATTACCGGATCGAAGGTCACGAAATGCAGTTCGTCGAGGTTGATCTCGACCCGGGCGAGGCCATGGTGGGCGAGGCCGGCAGTCTGATGTACATGGAAGACGGCGTCTCACTCGAGACGATCTTCGGCGACGGCAGCAGCAGTGGCGGCGGCGGACGCGCCGGCGGGCTGTTCGGCAAGCTGGTCGGGGCCGGCAAACGGCTGCTCACCGGTGAGTCGCTCTTTACCACGGTCTACACCAATCAATCGCGCCAGATCCGCACGCTTGCCTTTGCCGCGCCCTACCCCGGCAAGATCCTGGCAATGGACTTGGGCAAGCTTGGCGGCCAACTCATCTGTCAGCGCGACGGATTTTTGTGTGCTGCGCGGGGCGTCTCGCTCGGCATCGCCTTTCAGCAAAAGCTCGGCGTGGGCTTTTTCGGCGGCGAGGGCTTCATCATGCAAAAACTCGAAGGCGACGGACTGGCCTTCGTGCACGCCGGCGGTACCGTCATGCGTCGCGACCTGCAGCCGGGCGAGCTGCTGCGGGTCGACACCGGTTGCCTGGTGGCCCTGGCCGGCGGCGCGAGGTTCGACATCGAGTATGTCGGCAAGATCAAGACCGCCCTGTTCGGTGGCGAGGGCCTGTTCTTTGCGGTCGTGCAAGGCCCGGGGACGGTGTGGCTGCAATCGCTGCCTTTCTCGCGGCTGGCCTCGCGCATCTTCGCGGCCGCACCCCAGACCGGCGGCGGCGGGCGGGAGCAGGGCGGGATGCTCGGGCTCGGCGCACTGGGCGGCGGTCTGTCGGGCGTGTTCGGCGGCGATAGCGACGAGTAGCAAAGCCTTGCCACCAGAGGGCAGACCAGATCATGGCGCGGGCGACGAGCGCGCCCGGCTGCAGTCAGAGCTGGATGCCGCCCGAGACCTCGAGAACTGCGCCGTTCATGTAGCTCGAGTCGTCGGACGCCAGAAAGGCATAGACCGCCGCGATTTCTTCCGGGCGGCCCAGCCGGCCCAGCGGCACCTTCTCGATCATCTTCTGCTTGACCGCGTCGGGCACGGTATCGAGGATCGGCGTCATCACGAAACCCGGGCAGACCGCGTTGACCCGCACGCCCTTGGGGCCAAGCTCGCGTGCCCAGGTCTTGGTAAAGCCGATCACGCCCGCCTTCGTGGCTGCATAGTTGGTCTGACCGAAATTGCCGTAGAGACCGACCACCGATGAGGCGTTGACGATCGAGCCCGAGCCCTGCGCGGTCATGGTCTCAGCCACCGCCTGGGTGCACTCGAAGACCCCTTTGAGGTTGACCGCGATCACCGCATCGAACTGCGCCGAGCTCATCTTGGCAAGCCGGGCGTCCTTGGTGATGCCGGCATTGTTGATCAGGACGTCGATGCGCCCCCAGGTGGCCTTGACCTTCGCCACCATCGCGTCGATGGCCAGACGGTCGGTGACGTCGACGACCGCGCCGATCGCCTGACCGCCCTGGGCAACAATGGAAGCCACCGCCTGATCGACCCGCTGCTGGCCGATGTCGGAGACAACCACCCGAGCTCCCTCGGCGGCAAATCGAAGGGCGGTCGCCAGGCCGATGCCCTGGGCTGATCCGGTGATGATGGCTACTTTGTCCGTCAGGCGCACGAGAAGAAATCTCCGCTGAGTGTCAAAAACCGAATTTTAACGGGTGCCACGCGGTCACTCCCGCTGTCCCGGAATCGCGCAGGGCTTGCGCCGGGTTGTCTTGTCCCAGTCGGTGGCCGAGAATGGCCTGACTATGAGGAGACGCAAGCCATGAATGCGCATGAACTGGTTATCCGCGGCGCCACCCTGATCGACGGCACCGGCGCGCCCGCCTGCATCGCCGACGTGGCCATCGACGGGCAGACCATCACGGCAGTGCATCGCCGCGGCCTGGCATCAATCGACGGCATCGCCCAGGTCGATCCGGCGAAGCTGGCCGCTCGTGCCGATCAGGACGGCGCGCGGGCCTCGGCCGCTCCCGGGCGCGGCCATCGCGAAATCGCTGCGCAGGGGCTGCTGCTGACGCCCGGCTGTGTCGACATCCATACCCACTACGACGGCCAGGCAATCTGGGATTCGCAGCTCGCCCCGTCCTCGGTCCATGGCGTGACGACCGCGCTCTTTGGCAACTGCGGCGTGGGATTTGCGCCGCTGCGCCCCGGCGCGGCCGACTTCCTGATCAATCTGATGGAAGGCGTCGAGGACATCCCCGGAACAGTGCTGGCCGAAGGCTTGCCCTTCGACTGGGAAAGCTTTCCGCAGTACCTCGATGCGCTCGAACGGCTGCCGCATGTGATCGACATCGGCGCGCAGATGCCGCATTCGGCCCTGCGCTGCTACGCCATGGGCGAGCGCGGCGGCGACCATGCCGAGCAGCCGAGTGCCGACGAGCGCGATCTGATGGCCCGCCTGCTCGAAGAAGCGCTGCATGCCGGCGCGCTGGGCCTGACCACCTCGCGGACCACCAAGCACAAGGCCCGCGACGGCCGCCATACGCCGAGCCTGACCGCAAGCGAAGCCGAACTGATGTCACTGGCGGCCGCGATGCGCCGGGCCGGACGCGGTGTGCTCGAGGTCAACTCCGACTTCGGGCCGGGCGAGTTCGAGATCCTTGAGCAGGCGGCGCGCGTGTCCGGCCGACCGCTGTCGGTGCTGCTGATCCAGGTCGACAAGTCGCCGAACCTCTGGCGCGAAACCCTCGACCAGATCCATGCCGGACGGGCCAAGGGGCTCGACATGAATGCCCAGGTCGGCAGCCGGGGCATCGGCGTGCTGCTCGGCTTCGAAGCCAGCCTGAATCCCTTCGGCGGCCACCCGGCCTGGCGCGAGGCGCTGTCGGGGCTGAAGCGACCCGAGATCGCCGCTCGACTGCGGGCCGACGCCGCCTTGCGCAGGCGGCTGATCGACGAGCGTCCCGACAACAACGCCACCCGCTATCTCAGCGGCATGCTGGCGCGGGCCTTCGAGATGGCGGCCGTGCCCGACTATGAGCCGGATGCCGCCGATTCGATCAGCGTGCGGGCCGCCGCGCGTGGCGTCTCGGTCTGGGAGGTCGCCCTCGAGTTGCTGATGGCCGACGACGGCCAGGGGCTGCTGCTGCATCCCTTCGAGAACTACACCGGCGGCGATCTGGAAGTGGTCCGAACCATGCTTGAAGACCCGGCGACCGTGATGGGCATCGGCGATGGCGGCGCGCATGTCGGCACGATCTGCGATGCCAGCGGGCCGACTTTCCTGCTGACTCACTGGAGCCGCGATCGGCGTCGCGGGCCGCGCCTGGCCATCGAGCGGCTGGTGCGCAAACAGACCCTCGACTCGGCACTCGCCTACGGGCTGCTCGATCGCGGCGCGATCGCTGCCGGCATGCGAGCCGATCTCAACCTGATCGACCTGCCTGCCCTCACGCTGCATCGTCCCTTCATGGCCCACGATCTGCCGGCCGGCGGCAAGCGCTTCCTGCAATCGGCGAGCGGCTATCGGCATACCTTCGTGGCGGGCGTCGAGACCCTTCGCGATGACCGGCTCACCGGCGCCATGCCCGGCAGGTTGGTGCGGGGCGCGCGCTCGACTCAGACGGCCTGATCGCAAAGCCGCGCCTGGGGCCGCGCTGGCAACCGGTCAGCGCGACAAGTCAGGCGAGCAGGACAGGCGAGCCGCTCAGATCGGCAAGTCAGGCACGCGAATCGGCGAATCCCAGGACCGCGTCCATGTATTCGGCGAAATCCGACAGCCCGTGGTCACTGCCCTCGATCACGATCTGGCGTGCACCCGGGTAGAAAGCGACCATCTCGCGCCAGTCCAACAGATCATCGCCGGTGGCCGCAATCAGCAGATAGCGCTCGGGTCTTGTGATCGCCTGCACCTGCAGGCTCGCCAGTTCGTCAAGGTGAGACGGCAGCAGCTCGAATGACTGCGACGGATCGTGAAACTGCGTCTGAGGCCCGAGGTATTTCGCCAGTCCGCTCGCCGGGCGGGTGGCCGGGTTGAGCAGCACCGCGCGACAGCCGTGACGCTCGGCCAGCCAGGTGGCATAGCAAGCGCCCAGAGAACTGCCGATCAGGGTGTCGCCTGGGCCGGGCGAAAAACCGGACTCGATCAGATCGATCGCAGCGCGTGGTGAGACCGGCAGCTGCGGGCAGGCAAACTCGTTCTCGCGACCGAGCTCACGAAGCCGCTCGCCAAGCAGCCTCGCCTTGAAGGACGACGGCGACGATCGAAAGCCGTGCAGGTAGATCAGCACGAAGAGATCAGCGGGAGGCGTTCATCGCGTGGCACTCATCACGCAACGTCAGGGCGATTGCTGCGCGCGGACGTGCAGCGCGTCGAGCAGGCGCTGATGGACACCGCCGAAGCCGCCGTTGCTCATGACCAGCACCCGGTCGCCGGCGCGGGCCTGCGCCACCACATCGGCCACCAGCGCATCGAGTTCGATGTGGACGCTCGCTCTGTCGCCCAGAGGCGCCAGCGCATCGGCCACATCCCAGCCCAACCCGCCGGCAAAGCAGAAACTGTGATCGGCCCCGGTCAGACTGCCGGCGAGCGCGGCCTTCACCGCGCCGAGTTTCATGGTGTTGGAACGCGGCTCAAGGACCGCGAGGATGCGTTCACCCGGGGTAAGCCGGGCTCGCAGGCCTTCGATCGTCGCGGCAATCGCGCTCGGATGATGCGCAAAATCGTCGATCACGGTGACGCCGCCCGCCATACCGCGCAC
>CAIVAS010000180.1 GCA_903903975.1 uncultured Burkholderiales bacterium | reverse complement strand
CTGACCTGCCCGGAAATTTAGTGCCGCTGATAAGTTGAGAGAATGGCCCTTGCCGCACAGGCGAGGAGCCCATGAGACAGAGCAGATTCAGTGAAGAACAGATGGTCGCGATCCTGAGGGAGGCTGACCGAGGATCGGTGGCTGAGGCCGCGCGCAAGCACAAGGTCAGCGAGCAGACGATCTACATCTGGCGAAAGAAGTTTGGCGTGCTCGATGCCAACGATGTCAAACGTCTTCGCGAGCTTGAGTCCGAGAACGCACGTTTGAAGCGCATGCTGGCCGAGCGCGAGATGGCGATCGACACGCTCAAGGAGATCAACCGCCGAAAGTGGTGAGCTCGCAGGTGCGTCGAGCGCAGGTGGCCCTGGCAATTGAGCGGGGTCATTCGAAGCGACGTGCGTGCGAGCTGATACAGATCTCTAGAACGGTGTTGCGCTATCAGCCGACAGGACCTCAGCGTGACGCACCGGTGATCGATGCGATGAGGCGACTGGCAAGGCAGTACCCGCGGTTCGGTTATCGCCGAATCCGAATCTTCCTCAAGCGCGAAGGTCACGAGATGAGTTGGGAGCGTGCACATCGCCTGTGGAAGGCAGCAGGGCTGCAATTGCCTCAAAAGCGGCCCAGACGACGCATTGCGAGCACGAGGCCGCGCCCTGTGCCGCCAATCGGACCGAACACGGTGTGGGCCTACGACTTCGTGTTCGATGCCTGCGCTACAGGCCAACAGATCAAGTGTCTGACCGTCATCGATGAATTTACCCGCGAGTGCCTGGCCATCGATGTGGCCGGCAGTATCAGATCGAATCGAGTCATCGAGGTTCTATCACGTCTGATCAGTGCACGTGGTGCGCCGCGCTACATGCGCTCGGATAACGGCCCTGAGTTCGTCAGCCACGCGATCCTGACGTGGATCCGAGAATCGAATATCGAGACCGCGCTGAACGACCCCGGCAAGCCCTGGCAGAACGGCACCGATGAGAGCTTCAACGGGCGGCTTCGCGATGAGTGTCTGAACCAGGAGTGGTTCCGATCGCGACAAGAGGCCCGTGTCCTGATCGAGAACTGGCGCCGTCATTACAACGAGGTGCGACCGCATTCGAGTCTGCAGTACATGACACCCGTAGAATTCCACCGGCAGCATGCAACATCCAACAACCCAGGGGCCGCTCTCAAATAACTCCTGGTACTAAAAATGCCGGGCAGGTCACTGGACTGCGATGTGGCGAATGAGTCATGTCAGGCCAAGCACTCTGTCCCCATCCCCGCCACCATCGCCTTGCTTAGCCTTGGCTTAGTCGGAATCGGTGTAGCCCGCCGCAAGCAAGCCTGACGCATTCGGTGACAGGTCTTGAGTAGACATAGGCCCGCTTCGGCGGGTTTTCTCTTCCCTCAACCCACTCTGCACCCAACCCGGCCAACGTCGAACATATCTCCCCAGTCGCGCCGCTTGATCACAGCCGGTGCGGCTTTGCATATAAAGCCGGGTGAGTTATTCATCGAAATTGGTGATGGTCTGGTTAGCGACATCAGGCCTATGACGGCGGTACTTTGAAACCAGTCATCGGCACGGCAATTTTCCGACCGACCGTACGACCGCTTCTGGCCGGTAAGCGCCTCCCACTAGCCCGCGGCGGCTGACAGCTAAACAGCGCATACCCGTCGTACGGCTGCGAAATTCCGGTATACGACGCACAGCTGTCTGTCGATGTTCGGCAGCCAACACCGGTATGCGACCCATTGCAGTCGTGGGCACCTTTCAAGTCGAGCAGCTGGTCCAGTCGGGAAGCGGTCGCTCGCCGATCATGTCGAGCAACCGTCGCTGTGCAAAACCAGCGGGACTTCGTCGCTCGCAATGCGGCGCGACTGATTGAAGGCGCCCCGAACAAGCGCTGGGTCGGGAGCATTCCCGGCCAAATCACTAGCGCCCATCCGAGGAGTGCCTAGCTTGCAATCAAGATCGCAAGAAAAAAAGCTACAGACGGACGGTGTCAAATTCGTTCTGGCCTAGTCTTGATGTCTTGTTTTCCCCAGTGGGACTCGTCTTTCGTGCTTGGGCTTTTTCCTTGGGGAGGTATTCAGTCGAACAGAATTGCTTCGATTCGGGCTAAGGCCTCATCGACAATGGACTGAGGTACCGCTTCTTTGAGGTGCACGTTACGCGCTCGCCAGTCCAATGATTTGAGCTGGTGGCAATGCACTGCACCTTGCGTTTGCGTGCCAGCCCCCATCAGCGTTACCACCGTTCCGTAGGTCCGGGCAGCGGCGGCGGCTCCCTGCGAAATCGGACAAATCATCGCCAGGCCTTGCTGGTTGAAGACTTTGCCGCTCAGTACAAGGCCGAAGTGCGGGCCTTTCATTTCTCGCCCGGATGCGGGGTCGAAATCGAGGTGCACGATGTCTCCGCGGTTAGGCATGTACGCCATCAGCCGTTCTCCAAGCCGACAGAGGGCATCTCATCCCATCCTTCGACACTCGGTAGTCCCTGCGGCATTTCGGCCATCAGGTCGGCCAGCTTGTAGCGCGGCCTGGTCGGCGCCTCGACCGTCATCTTCTTTCCAACAAGATGAAGTTCAACCTGGGAGCCTTCGCACAAGCCATTTTGGTCAATAAAAGCCTTGGGTACGGTCATAACCAGCGAGCCGCCAGCTTTGCGCAGGGTCTGAAGCATTGTCGCCGCCTGTTTATCGAAAGTCCTATTCTAGTATCACTCGTTGTGCTATTCAAGTAGGACAATATCTGGCAACGCACTCACGCTAATCAGCGCGCTTGAGCGCCCGTCGACCGATGACGGCTACACTTTGAGACCGATCATCCGCATGGCAATTTTTCGACCGACCGTACGTCCGCTTTTGGCCGGCAGGAGCCATAAGGAACCGCCACGCGACGGCCCGCTACGCGACACATTGCTGACCTTGGTTGGTCGCGCCCGAATCAATGAAGGCGAGACCGTCGAAGGGGATGCATCTTCGGCGCGGCACACGAACTGCCCAAGGCGCACGATCCCATTCATGGATGTGGATAGCACAAGCCGATCGGAACCGACGCCGGGTTTGGATCGGGATCAGTAGCGGAATTCATCGGACTATGAGCGTAAAAAAAGCCCAAATCCGAAGGACGCGGACTTATGGGTAAGGCTAATGCGGGACTTTTTCAGTCGTCAGGCTCATTCGACCGAAGTTTCGAGCATCGAGCTCGCGTTCACCGTACTCAGCGTGTCGAGTCGGTTGATCCAGGATCGGGCACATTCCGATGAGCGAGCGATCGAGGATGTGCAGCGCGACTAATATCGCCTCAGCGCGGTTCGGATCCTCTGACGGTTTTAGGCCGCGCCAGTTGCCAGACTTCAAGCTCTTCGAGACCCAGGCTTCGGTGATCTGCACAACCATCGCGGGCTTCTGGAAGCCCTGTTTGATCATGGTCGCTCGGCTCGCGCGGCCAGCACTCGCTGCCTGGCCAGAGCCCGTCGCTGTGCGAAAAAACCTTGCAGCAGCGCGGCCGATTCAGGCGCCATGACCTGCGACACCACTTGCGTGTGGTGATTGAGCAGCGGCTGCGAAAACAAATCAACAACACTGCCGCAGGCGCCGGTCTTCGGGTCTTTTGCGCCCCATACCAGCCGCGAGATTCGCGCATGCTGGATCGCGCCGGCGCACATTGCGCAAGGCTCGAGCGTCACATAAAGCTCGCAGCCGCTCAGTCGATAGTTACCGACTTGCAGGGCAGCCGCGCGCAGCGCCACGATTTCGGCATGGGCTGTCGGATCGTGTCGGCCGATCGGCTGGTTGTAGCCGGTGGCAAGCACCTCGCCATCACGAACCAGCACTGCCCCCACTGGTACTTCGCCGGCTGACCGGGCAAGCGCGGCCTGATCCAGGGCGATCTGCATGAAGCGACGGTCACGCTCGTCGAGCCGATCCGCGCGGGCATCGACGCCCGGCATCGCCTGGGCTGACGGATCGGTTGAAGCCGAAAGGGATTGCGCGGGGTCGAGTGGACTCATTCTGAGCTGGAAGTGTAGTCGCCCTCAGGGGCGGACTGCCGGTGTCTCGATCAGCAGCCCGGCAGCCCGATTGACCAGGTGCAGTTCAAGCTCGATGTATTCGATGGCATCCGGCGGCCAGAGCTCGGCGCGGACACCGGTGAGGCAATTTCGCAGGCGTCTTTGCAGGCTGCCTACCGACTGCCATTCAAGCCGATAGAGCGGATATCCGTTCGGATGCCCCTGTGGAATCGTCGCACCACCCAGTCGCAGCCCCGCTCGCTCATCGTGGCAATTCGCACACGACAAGTCGAGTTGCCCCAGTCGCTGATCAAAACGGATCCGCCCGCGCTCGCGCCACGGCACAAGCCGTGGATCGGTATCAGGCTGCAGCCTCGCGCCTCTTGCAGCATGGGCAACAAAGGTGGTCAGCGCGAGTTGTGCAGGCGAGTCGTGCCGCGTGGGCGTGTTGGGCGAGCCGGCATCAAGCCCCTGATAGCGCTGACGGCACAGGGCAATGCGCTGCGACAGTCCGACCGGACGGCCCAGCCGCTCGTCCCAGCGCGGGTAGCGGGCTGCTGCAGTCTTCATCGAAACGCTCGCCTCGCCATGGCAGCCTGCGCAGGCGCGTTGCGATGCACCCTCAGGCCGCGACCAGAGCGTCGCGCCTTCGTTGACGGTCAACATGCCGGGGTTTGCGGCATCGTCGCGTTGCATCGCCTGGGTCGATGCACTCATCGTGTCAAAGCCCGACCGCATTCCTGTGGCAGGCGCCGTCTGCCCGAAGGCCACGCCGCACTGAAGCGCGAGCCACACCACCAGCGCAAACAGGCCAGAGGGGCCAGGACAGCACCACGAGCCGATACAGCCCATCACTGCCCCCTCATTCGACGATGAGTGGCGCGCGCTCAATCACTTCGGCACCGCGGTCATCGATCCAGCGAAATTCGAGTGTCCCGGTGCGGGTCGCGATCGTGGTGAACGCGATATAGGGATTGGCGGTGATCGCCGGGAAGAACTCGGCCCGAAACACCTCTGCATCGTCGTAGCGGCAGACAAAGAACCGCACGATGTTTCGCGGCAGGATCTGACCGTTCTCGCCGGTGCGAAAGCCGGTTTCCATCGGATGCGCGACCATTGCGGTGATGTCGATGACCTCACCACGCCTGGCCCGCGCCTGAACCTTGACCAGTGCGCCCGCCATCTCAGTTCTCGATGCAGGCGGCCAGGGTCACGATGACCTCGACCGATGTCTGAACGAAGCGCCCATCGGTCAGTTCGGCAATCGCCACCAGTCGCTGTGAATCGGCCAGCCGGATCCGTGTCGATACATCGGCACGACCGCTTCGCGGGCCAAGGTGAAAGACCGCGACCTGCGGTTGCGGATTCTTTTCGCTGAACAGCGCGATGCGCCGGACATGGTCGCGCTCGGTCATCGGACTGTCGACCGTCACACTGACCGGCACGGAGTTGCCGTTCTCAACCAGCTCCGGCACCACCAGGCGCACGCTGCCCGCTTGCGGCATCGCGCCACGCGAGAAGGCCGCGATGGCAGCCTGCATCTCGGAGGGCGTTGCCTGGGCAAGCGGGCACACGCCCGCTGCCAGGCCGGCGACGCTGACCACCATCAGCCGAAGCGAATGCCGGCGACCGCTCTGCGCTGCCGAATCTTTCGTCATCACTTTGTTTCTCCCGGCTCATTGCGAAGGGTCGTGAGGTAGGCCACCACATCCTCCACCTGTTGGGCATCGAGAATCGGGCGATCCCGGAAGGCGGGAGCAACCTGCTCAAGGCCTTCGGTCCGATGGTAGGCCGGCATGATCGATTGCGGATTGACGCGACGACTGTCGACGATTCGCGCGCGCAGTTGGGCTGTAGACCATCGGCTGCCCGCACCTGCCAGATCAGGAGCGAGGTTGCCCTGCTGACGCTCCTCGGGAAAAGGGCCGCTGTGGCAAAGCAGGCACAGGCCGCGGGTGCGGTCGGCCACAATCGCACGTCCTCTTCCCGAATCACCCTGAAGGCCGTCAAGCGCTTCGTCGATGCGATCCGAGCCCGCTGGCGAGACAGGCGCAGCAAGACCGGTGGCTGCGCTGACCGGCGAGGTTGCGCCGCTGACACCCGTCAGGCAGGCCGCCAGGATCAGTGCTGATCCTGCCATTCGCCCGCTCAGGACGCGATCTCCCCAGACACGAGACTGCGGCGCGCCCATCCTGATCCGGCTCGATGCGATGGCGCGCGAGTCGAGGTCTTCAGGCCTGCTTGAGATCGACATTGGCCAGCGGCAAACGACGTACCCGCTTGCCAGTGGCAGCGACGATCGCATTAAGCACCGCCGGTGCGGCGACTGCGATGG
>CAIVAS010000179.1 GCA_903903975.1 uncultured Burkholderiales bacterium | reverse complement strand
CGCTCCTGCCCGGGCTTGCGCTCGGCGAACATATTGTCGGCCTGACCCTCACCGAAACTCTCGGCACCCGACGAGATATCGGCACCGGCACAGAACCCGCGCCCGGCGCCGGTCACGATGACGACGCGAACGGCGTCATCGGCATCGGCATGCCGAAAGGCTTGCGTCAGTTCACGGCCCATCCTCGCGGTGTAAGCATTGAGCTTGTCAGGCCGATTGAGCGTCAGGGTCATGACGCCGTCGCTGATGCCAACCGCAATATCTTCGGTGTTCATCGGTTCATGCTCCCTGCACTCACTCCAACTGCCAGACTTTGCCGTCGAAGCGCTGCATCTTCATGTAGGTGATCACGCTGTAGTCGGTCGGGCTGGTGCTGATCAGACTGCCGGGCAGCAGTGCCGGATTGCGGTACTCCTTGAGATTAGCCGCCTGACGCATGATGTTCTCGCGGCTAAGGTCATCTCCGCACTGCTTGAGCACTTGCTCAAGCGTCAGGCAATAGGCCCAGCCCGACAGATTCAGCGAATCCGACAGATTCGCATCGGGCATGTATTTCTTGAAGAACTCAAAGAAAGGCTTGAGCTCTGCATCGCTCTGCCACTGCGGGTCGGTGGTGTCCTTGATGAAGCCGGCGGTGCGCACACCGACCGAGCGATCGAGTCCAGCCGGCTGCAGCGTCGCACCGACCGATGCTGATCCCAGGTGGAGATAGATGTCGGGACGCCATTCAATATCGTGGATCTTGCGTATCGCCTGGGCACACTGCTTGGCATAAGCGAACATCATCACGGTGTCGGCACCCGCTGCCTTGGTCGCCAGAATTTGCGAATCGATGGTCGGATCGGTCGCCTGGAAGCTCTCGGTGCTGACGATCATCGAAGCAGCTTTGTCGCCAAGCCCCTCCTTCAGACCGGCCACCATCTCCTTGCCGAAGTCATCGTCCTGATAAATCGCGGCGATCTTTGCACCCGGCTTGGTGGCCAGGACCCGCTTGGCGTAAAAGACCGATTCGTTTCGCAGCGAGGGCTGCCAGCCCATCGTCCAGGGAAATTTCTCGGGATCAGCAAAGCGCTGCGATCCGGCGGCATTGAACAGGTGCGGTACTTTCTTCTGATTGAGATAGGGGCGCACCGCCAGGTTGAGCGGCGTACCCAGCACGCAGAAGATGAAGGCCACTTCATCCTGCTCGACCAGGCGGCGCACATTCTCGAGGGCCTTGGGCGGCGTGAAGCCATCATCGAGCGAGATGAAGTTGATCTTGCGGCCGTTGATGCCACCGCGATCATTGACCATCTTGAAGTAGGCGGTCTGGGCGCGGCCGATCGCACCATAAGCCGAGGCCGGTCCGCTGTAGGGGATGCTCTGACCGATCTTGATTTCGGTATCAGTGACACCCGGGGCATATTTTTTCTGCGCGTGGGCCGAGGAGATGCCGAGTGTCGGCGCAATACCTGCAGCCGATGCCGCCAGCACGAAATCGCGCCGGGTAGTCCTTTTCGGGGATGTGCTCATGATCCTGCTCCTTCGTCGTTGTTCAAAAATCGAATCGACAGAGGCGCTCGAATCAGCACATGCGACAGCAGGCGCACCGTGGGTGCAACCATGTCAGCCAAGCCGCTTACGACTGGAACGTCTCCGCCCCGCCTGAGGTGGGGATTGTTTTTGACTCGCG
>CAIVAS010000178.1 GCA_903903975.1 uncultured Burkholderiales bacterium | reverse complement strand
GACCAGGATCAGCAGCGAGCCCACCCAGGCGAGCCGCTCGTGCCGGCGCAGCAGCTCGACGGGTTTGCCCGACTTGATCCATTTGCGCTTGCGCAGCGAATAGCCGAACGAGGCCAGGATCAGCAGCACGCCGAGGATGCCGAGGTAGCGGCCGATCCACACCGCATTGGCCAGATGCAGCCCTGCATCGACCGCCAGCACCGCACCGACCAGCGCAGCGAGCGCGGCATAGAAGGGAATGACCTCGCGGCTCAGCAGGCTGGTGCCAATGCCGCTCATGCCGGGCGCTGGCCCACGGTGATCCCCTTCGGTGCAATGCGCGATGCGCGTTTGCAGCTGACTACCGGATCGAGACAGCGGTCACAGGATCGGAATGTACTCAGCCTGCGCCGGCCTCATCGCTAGAGCGTTTTCCGATCATGCTGGATCATATCCGCATGAACTGAAGTAGTTGGCGCATTCGTCGGGCTTGAAGATGTCGACGAGCATTCCGATGAGGTCCCAGAGGCCGGAGACGGTTCGCTCGCCCGCCTTGCGGAGCATGGCCTTGAGGCGTGAGAACGCCTTTTCTATGGGGTTGAAGTCAGGGCTGTAGGGCGGAAGGAAGCGCAGTGTCGCGCCGACCGCCTCGATCCTATCGCGCACCGAGACGCGCTTGTGGCTCGACAGATTGTCCATGATCACGACGTCGCCGGGCCGAAGCTCCGGTATGAGTACTTGCGTCACGTAAGCCTCGAACCAGTCGCCGTTGATTGGACCATCGAGCACCATCGGCGCGACCATGCCGGTCATCCGCAGCCCGGCGACCAGCGTGGTCGTTTTACGGTGACCATGCGGGAAGCCCATCCTCAGCCGCTCGCCCTTGGCGCACCGCCCGTGGCTGCGGGTCATGTTCGTTGCGGTCCAGGTCTCGTCGATGAACACGAGGCGCTCGGGCTCCAGATCAAGTTGACCGTCGAACCAGGCCCGGCGCTGGCTCAGGACGTCGGGACGATCTTGCTCGATCGCATGCCCGGTCTTTTTTTACGTGTGATGCCGCGGCGATCAAAGAACCGCCACAACGTGCCGATCCCGATATGCACGCCTTGGGCGGCAAGACCCGACTGGATCTCGGCCAGCGTGATGTCGCCGTTCTCGGCCAACATCGCCGTAATCCGGTTCGCATGAATATCGGTCTTCGACGAACGCTGATCGCCACCGGGCTTGCCTGCAATGGCGCGGCCATGTGCGCGGGCCAACTGTCGCCAGCGGATCGCCGTGGCGACGCCAACACCAAAGCGTGCCGCAGCCGCCCGGCAACTCATGCCTTCGTCTGTCGCCGCAACGACACGATCCCGCAAATCCTGAGATAAAGCTCTGGCCATCCATGCTGGCCTCCGACCCAGCAAGCAGGATGAATCAGAATTTCAAAGCCGATGGAATCCCACGCGATTCAGCGGCTGTGGAAAACGCTCTAGTGTTTGTATATCAGATGATGTAGGGCTTTTCGGATCAGTCGCCAAGTTCACTCTCGGTTCGGGGCGGAAATCGGCGATGAACCTTGCGGCGATCGGTTCGCCGCCGTGCTCACTTCATCAGCACGATCGAGATCCGGCGGTTGCGCGGGTCTTGCGGGTCGTTCTTGATCAGCGGCTCCTTGTCGGCCACGCCTTCGATGCGGTGAAAGCGACCCTCGGCAATGCCCGAACGCAGCAGCGCCTGGCGGGTGGCCTCGGCGCGGCCGGCGGAAAGCGACCAGTTGTTCGCGGCCCCTGCCCCCGGCTTCCACGGCAGCGCATCGGTATGCCCGCGAATGGTGATCTCGGCCGGATCGGTGCCGACGGCTTGCGCGATCGCGCTCAGCAACTGGCTGGCATCGGGGGTGAGCAGTGTGGTGCCCAGCCGGAACATCGAGAAATCGGCATCGTCGACCAGGTCGATCCGCGTGCCCTCGGTGGTATCGACCATCTT
>CAIVAS010000177.1 GCA_903903975.1 uncultured Burkholderiales bacterium | reverse complement strand
CGGGAAAAAGACGAGTTTCTGATCCCCTTCATCGATACCCTGACCAATCCCGAATTCGTCACTGGCACCCCCGAGAACGATCAGAAGCTGTTGCGTTCGCTGATCGTCTTTGCCTGCTTGATGGAAGGACTTTTCTTTTACGTTGGTTTCGTTCAGATACTCGCGCTGGGTCGTCAGAACAAGATGATCGGCGCGGCCGAGCAGTATCAATACATCCTTCGAGATGAATCGATGCATTGCAATTTCGGCATCGACCTGATCAACACCATCAAGCTCGAGAATCCTCATCTCTGGACGCCGGCGTTTCGTGAAGAGATCCTGGGGCTGTTTCACCAGGCCATCGAACTTGAATACCGGTATGCAGAAGACACCATGCCGAGGGGTGTGCTGGGACTGAATGCTTCGATGTTCAAGGAATACCTTCGCTTCATTGCGAACCGGCGCGCGCAGCAGATCGGCCTCGACCCGCTTTTCCCTGGCGCTGAAAATCCCTTTCCCTGGATGAGCGAAATGCTCGACCTGAAGAAAGAACAGAACTTTTTTGAGCGACGCGTGACCGAGTACCAGACCGGCGGCGCTTTGAGCTGGGACTGACCAGAGAATGCTTTAACCGCGGTTCACCGCACTCAGGATTTGATTTGACGGAGCCTTACGACTCATTCGAGCCACTGACCAACCAGACCGCACTGAGCAGAGAAGCTTCTGCTCGTGCGATGGCGCAGCCTCCGTCGTATCAGTTGATTCAGGCGTCCAGCCAGAGAGCTCGGCGCCTTTTTTGTGTCCGCGAAACCGCGATGACGCAAAACACCCCATTCATTAGCGTAAGGACACCAGATGTTCTTCTTGCGCCGATGAATAGCCCGCATGGTATTGGGCCATACGCCTTGCCTGAACGGGTTTCCGCGTTTTCAACTTCATCCTGAGGAGTATCCCTATGGCAACCGCCAAGAAACCTGCCGCGAAGAAGCCTGCGGCCACGAAAGTCGCTGCCAAGAAGCCGGCAGCCAAGAAAGTCGCGGCCAAGAAGCCTGCTGCTGCGAAAGTCGCCGCCAAGAAGCCGGCAGCCAAGAAAGTCGCTGCTAAAAAGCCCGCGGCCAAGAAAGTCGCTGCCAAAAAGCCCGCGGCCAAGAAAGTCGCTGCCAAAAAGCCTGCGGCCAAGAAAGTCGCTGCTAAAAAGCCTGCGGCTAAAAAGCCTGCTGCGAAAAAGCCTGCTGCAAAGGCGCCTGCTGCGAAAAAGCCTGCCAAGAAACCTGCTGCGAAAAAGGTTGAAAAGCCTGCCGCTGCGCCCGCTCCTGCAGCCAAGCCGCTCAATCCTGCTGCTGCCTGGCCTTTCCCGACCGGCAACAAGCCCTGATCGGCATGCGTGGCCGTCGATCAATTTTTTGATCGGCCGCCATGTTGTGCTGTGCAGGGCAGCGCACAGCGCTCCTGATCGCGCCCTTCGGGGCGCGATTTTTTTTGTGCGACAATCCGCGCGCCATGAGCCGAATCATCTGGTTGCTGATCGAGACAGTGGGAGGGCTGATAGCCGTCTCCTGCATTCTTCGCGCCTATGCGCATCGCGTGCATCTGAGCCCGCGCAATCCAATCTGCCAGTTCATCAATGCGGTCACTGACTGGCTGGTTATGCCGCTGCGTCGACTGGTCGCACCGACACGCAGCATGGACTGGGCAAGCGTTGTCGCGGCGGTCCTGGTCGCCGCGCTTGTGGCCTTGCTGTTTTTCCTGATCTCGGGGGCGGGGCGAGCGCCTGGGCCGGTCGAGGTCATGCTGGGCGCAGTGTTCTGGCTGCTCAATCGAACGATTTATCTGGTCATTGGCCTGGTGATCGTTCAAGCGATCCTGTCCTGGGTGAATCCGTATGCGCCCCTTGCACCAGCGATTCAGCAACTGACTCAGCCCCTGCTGGCGCCGATCAGGAAAGTGCTGCCCTTGATCGGTGGCGTCGACCTGTCACCACTCGTGCTGGTCCTGGTGCTGCAGATTCTCCTGAGCATTCTGGATCCGGCATTGCTGACAGGCCTGTTCCGCTGACCGGCAAGAGCGCCCGGGGATGCCCTACCATGGCATCTCCCCATAGACACGGTGATAGCGCTTAGCGACCGAGTCCCGGTCGATTGAATGGTTTTGCGGGCCGTGCTGCTCGATCTTGATGGCACCCATCACGCTGCCCAGGCGTGCAGCCACCGACCATCCCAGATCGCTGGCCAGGGCATAAAGCAGACCGCCACGATAGGCATCACCGCATCCAGTCGGATCGACCGCACTCGCGATCGGCACAGCGGCAATTTCTTCACGACGGCCTTGCTGCAACAGGATCGAGCCCTGAGCGCCGCGCGTGATGATCATTGCCTGCACGCTCGCGGCAAGGTCTGCTTCCGTACGACCTGTCTTATCAAGCATCAACTGGCATTCATAGTCATTGACCGCCAGTGCGGTGGCTCCCGCGACCAGGGATGTCAGTTCCTCGCCCGAGAACATCGGCAGCGCCTGGCCAGGGTCGAAAATCCAGGGTACGCCGGCCTGCGTCAACTCTGACGCGTGGCGAAGCATGGCGTCCTTGCCGTTGGGCGCGACGATGCCCCATGCCGCCGGTAAGACCGTTGCGACTTCATGCGCGCGGGACATCGCGCCGGGATGAAAGGCGGTGATCTGATTATCAGCAAGATCGGTCGTGATGAAGGCCTGAGCGGTAAACAGGTCGTCGCAGCTCAGAATTGAGCTGGTATCGATATCGAGCGACTTGAGGCGGGCGATGTAGTCGCCACCATCCTTGCCCACCGCTGCGAGCACCGTCGGCGAGCCGCCCAGGGCGCGCAGGGTATAGGCGATATTCGCGGCGCATCCACCGAATTGCCGCGTCAGACGCGGCGTGAGGAACGACACGTTCAGCATGTGGACCCGGTCGGGCAGGATGTGATCCTTGAAATGACCGTCGAAAACCATGATCGTGTCGTAGGCGACCGACCCGCTGATAAGCACACGCTTTGACATGAAGACCTCGGGAGCAGCGTTCAGGGATAAAACAAGGCGACAGAATAGCCGGCAGGCTCGAGCCCATCGTGTTCAAGGGCAATACGAATCGGCCATTCCGAGCGTCCGGCAAGGCCCTGCGCGGCAATAAGGGGGGTATCCAGGTAGGACTCGACACGGATGACCTTTCGAGAAAGCAGCGCGCCGCTCGAATCGGTCAGGGTGAGCTCCATTGCTGGAAAGCCGACCACGTGGCTGCCGCGATTGCGCAAGACGGCGGTCATTTGCAGAAGGTTCTTTGAGCGCCCCGTCTGCAGTTCAAACGATTCGATGCTCAGTGCCGTGAGATCGAGCGGCGGCGAGACTTTCAGGCCGAAGGGATCAAGGACGGACTCGAGCACGGGCGATATCCCCGGCGAGCGCGCAGCAATCTGATCGCGCCAGCCGATCAGCGCCTGCACCAGCAGTCCGATCAGGAGGCCGACAACAATCATCACGGCGACAGGCTGTCGTTTGCCAGGTCTTGATGTGGCGAGATCGCTGAAATCGGTCGGCGTCGCCGCGCGCGGTGCGATGTCACTCGCTGCGGTGATGGTGGCTGCCTGGTCCGGGGTCGAGGTTTCCGGGCGGCTTGACGAAGACTCGTTGTCGGCATGCTGCCAGGCGCCGGTATCCTGAGTCGTATCGCTGTCCGGAATTGAAGCCGAATCCGAGGGGGAGCCCGAGGTGGAGTCCGATGGCGAGAAAGCCTCTACCGGGCTTGATGCCTGCGCAGGCTGCTCGGAGTCGGTGGTCTTGTCGATCGCATCGCCTTGCTTCGACTCGGGCAGATCCGATGGCACGGAGGGAGAAAACCGCACGCGCGGCAGGTTCGAGAAATCGATGTCGCGCTTCGGCGAGCGCGCTGCGCCGGCGAGCGCATCACTGACCTGATTTCCGAAGCCGCTATCGGGCAGAAAAAAGGCGGTCTTGAGGTCATCGCTGCCGGATGGGTGATTCTGGGCAGTCGGCGCGCCGGGCGTCGAAGACGGATCGCCTGCCGCCTGGTTGCTGTTGGCCGGCGAAGCGGGTTTCGGGCCGGTGTCAGCGCCGCTCTGGCGGGGTTTGGGGCTCTGCAGCGCCGACTGATCGACGTAGCGCAGATGGTCGATGCCTGAGAAGACGTTCTGGCAAACCCCGCATCGCACCGACCCGCGGCTCAGCTTGAGCTGATCAGGGACCACCTTGAAGCTGGTCTTGCATTGGGGGCAGGTAGTCGCTAGCGCCATTGCTGCGAATCATCGGGGTTTGCTGCCGACCAGGCAAGCCCAACCGTCTGTCATGCCTGCGACCGTCATCGTCATTCGGGGGGCATAGGCCAGCGAGACTTCCTCGACTTGCCGGGCGAGCACGCCCGACAGCACCAGTGTTCCACCGGGTCTGACCAGGTCGATCAGCACCGGGGCCAGCAGTTTGAGCGGGCTCGACAGAATATTGGCCACCACGACATCGGCAGGTTCCGGGCGGGCGTCGGTCCCGGCGCGGACATCGATGCTCACCTGATTGCGGTGCGCGTTGTCGCGGGCCGCGATCAGTGCCTGGGCATCGATATCGATCCCGATGACCTTGCCGGCACCCAGGCGTGCTGCTGCAATCGCCAGAATGCCCGAGCCGCAGCCGTAGTCGATGACGGTGGCGCCCGGCGCGAGTTCGCGTTCAAGCCATTGCAGGCACAGGCGGGTGGTGGGATGGCTGCCGGTCCCGAAGGCCAAGCCCGGGTCGAGCACAATGGCCAGCCGCCCGTCGCCGGGCAGGGCATGCCAGCTCGGCGTGATCAGCAGGCGCTCGCCGATCGGAATCGGCTCGAACTGCGACTGGGTCAGGCGAACCCAGTCCTGATCAGGGATCGATCGGATCTCCCGGACAGCCGGCGGCCCTGTGCCGAGCGTCTGGGCTGCGGCGGCGAGCAGTTGAACCGCATCGGTCTGCTCGTCGAGCATGGCGGCCAGGATGGTTCGCCGCCAGCCGGGCAGGCTTGAGGCGGCTGCAGCCGGCATGCCGGGTTCGCCATACAACGGCTGCTCATCGGGCGACTCGGCATCGGCATCCTCAGCCTGTACCGACAGGGCGCCTGCCTCGAGCAGCGCGTCGCTCCAGGGTTCGGCATCGTCGGGCCCGACTTCAATCAGCAGTTCCTGCCACCCCGACATGGGTCGATCCCGGTCAGCCGCGCCGCTGCGCGAGCTTGTTCTCGAGGTAGTGAATCGACGTGCCACCGGCCACGAAGCTTGAATCGGCGAGCAGGTCGCGATGCAGCGGCAGATTGGTCTGGATGCCTTCGACCACCATCTCCGACAACGCGATGCGCATCCGCATGATCGCCTGATCCCGCGTGTCGCCGAAGGTGATGACCTTGCCGATCATCGAGTCGTAGTTGGGCGGCACGAAGTAGTTGGTGTAGGCATGCGAATCGACCCTTACACCCGGCCCGCCCGGTGGGTGCCAGCTGGTGATGCGACCCGGCGAGGGGGTGAACTTGTAGGGGTCCTCGGCGTTGATCCGGCACTCGATCGCATGGCCCGAGAGCTGAATGTCGCGCTGCTTGAAGCCCAGGCGCTCGCCGGCCGCCACCCGAATCTGCGCCTGGACGATATCAATCCCGGTGATCTGCTCGGTCACCGGATGCTCGACCTGGACGCGTGTGTTCATCTCGATGAAATAGAACTCGCCGTCTTCGAACAGGAATTCAAAAGTGCCGGCGCCGCGATAACCCATCTTGCGACAGGCTTCGGTACAGCGCACGCCGATCCGGTCGATCAGCCGGCGGGCGATGCCAGGCGCCGGTGCTTCCTCGATCACCTTCTGGTGGCGACGCTGCATCGAGCAGTCGCGTTCGCCAAGATAGACCGCGTTGCGGAATTCGTCGGCCAGTACCTGGATTTCGATGTGGCGCGGGTTTTCGAGAAACTTTTCGAGGTAGACGCTCGGGTTGCCGAAGGCCGCACCGGCTTCGGCTCTCGTCATGGTCACCGCATTGACCAGCGCGGCTTCGGTGTTGACCACCCGCATGCCACGCCCGCCGCCGCCGCCTGAGGCCTTGATGATGACCGGATAACCCACGCTTCGCGCGATCCGGATGATTTCTTTCGGATCGTCCGGCAAGGCGCCGTCCGAGCCCGGCACCACCGGCACACCCGAGGCGCGCATCGCGTCCTTCGCGCTGACCTTGTCACCCATGATGCGGATGGTTTCCGGTCGCGGGCCGATGAAGACGAAGCCGCTTTTTTCCACCCGTTCGGCGAAGTCGGCGTTCTCGGACAGGAATCCGTAGCCCGGATGGATGGCTTCCGAGTCGGTGACCTCGGCGGCGCTGATGATCGCCGGGATGTTGAGATAGCTGTCGCGCGACGCCGCCGGTCCGATGCAGACCGATTCGTCGGCGAGCTTGACGTACTTCGCCTCGGTATCGGCTTCGGAATGCACCACCACCGTCTTGACGCCGAGTTCCCGGCAGGCCCGCTGGATGCGCAGTGCGATCTCGCCTCGGTTGGCGATCAGGATCTTGTCGAACATCAGCTCACTCGATAATGAAAAGTGGCTGGCCGTATTCGACCGGCTGCCCGTTCTCGACCAGGATCGCCTTGACCGTACCAGCATGGTCGGATTCGATCTCGTTCATCAGCTTCATCGCCTCGACGATGCAAAGCGTGTCGCCTTCCTTGACTTGCGACCCGATTTCGACGAACGACGACGAGTTCGGATTGGCTGATCGATAGAAGGTGCCGACCATCGGCGATTTCAGGACATGCCCGGATGGGGCGGCCGGCTCGGCGGGTGCTGCAGCCACCGGGGCGGGGGGTGCGGCCGGGGGTTCGGCGGCTTGCATCGCCCGCGGCGCTTCAGACGTCATCCCGACCGGCTGCATCGGGGCATAGCCCATTGCGACTTGCTGCGGGCTTTTGACGATGCGCACTTTACCGTCGCCCTCGGTGATTTCGAGTTCGGCGATGCCTGATTCGGCGACCAGGTCGATCAGTGTTTTGAGTTTGCGAAGATCCATGGGTAAGACGTCTCCCGGACTGTGTTGGATGTCGACTGCCCGCAGGCGGTCGGTGGCGCATCAGGCAGCCTTGCGGCGCTCAATGGCCAATGAATGACGAGTTAATGACGAATGGACTCGATGGCGAACTGCAGGGCGAAGCGATATCCGCTCGGCCCGAGGCCGGCAATGACGCCTGTGGCCAGATCAGACAGATAGGAGTGGTGGCGAAAGACTTCCCGCTGATGAACATTGGACAGATGAACTTCGATGAAAGGGATCGCGACCGCCGCAAGTGCATCGCGGATCGCGACACTTGTATGTGTGTAAGCGGCAGGATTGATGATGATGAAAGCAACTTGCTGGTCGCGCGCTGACTGGATGCGGTCGACCAGCGCGCCTTCAGCGTTGCTCTGAAAGGATTCGACACGCACGCCGCTTGCCGCGCCGGCCTGCGCCAGCATCGCGTCGATCTGGGCCAGGGTGGTCGCCCCGTAGATGCCGGGCTCTCGCGTTCCCAGCAGATTGAGGTTGGGGCCATGAAGCACCCAGACCGTCTTGTCCATGAAAATCACAGCAGGTTTGCCGAAGTTGGCGCGGATTGTGCGCTTGTTTTAGTAAAACTGTCCAGTGGACCCCCGGCCGACCTGTGTTTGGCGCGGTTCAGCCAAGTGCTGTCAGCTGCTGTCGCAATGTGTCGAGCTTGAGTCGGCCGACGATGCGGAAAAAAATGCGGCCGTACACGTCAATCAGAACGGTGAAGGGCAACACCCCGGCTGCGTTGCCGAATTCCCGACCAAGTTCTGTGCCATCCATGCCGGCAGCGACCAGTGGATAGGACACCGGCGTGCGGGTCGAGAAGTCGGCGATGCGGGCGGGCGAGTCGATGCCGACGCCGATCATCTTCAGGCCGAGCGGCGACCGTTCTCGGTAGAGCGCCGACAACTCCGGCATCTCTTCAACGCAGGGTGGGCACCAGGTGGCCCAGAAGTTCACCACCAGCGGATGGCCGGCCAGACCCGAGAACGCGAAAGGCTGCCCGGCAGCGTCGGGCAATGACATGGCATAGAAACGGGCGACGGCAGCGTCGGGCGCGGTCGAACGCAGGCGGCGCCAGGACGTCGCTGCGCCAAGCCCGATCGCCGCGATCCCCACGGCCCCAACAATTATTTTGTTGCGCCGGTATCGGTTGGGGTAGTCGTTGTTCATGGTGTTTTCAAAGTGTGGTGGCGTCGATCAGGCGTTCGACGTCGATGGCAGTGCCGCGTTCGGGGGGAATTGCGCGAAGCGCGCCGCGCAGATCGTCGTGGCGATAAAGCGAGATCACGACCGGCTCGCGTTGCCAGTCGAGTCGCAATGCCTCGACCTCGCCCCGACTGGCGTCGCGAAAGTGCGGCAACTCGCCGACCTCGAAATCGAGGCCGTCGTTGAGCAGGTCGATCTGTACGGCTTTGACGTCGTCATGAAAGAGTTGCAGGTGGATCGGTGCATGTTCGGCGACGATACCCTTCCAGACCGCGCCGGTGAGGTAGGGCTGGAAGGCCGTCAGACGCCGCATCAGCGACAGCGCCGCGCGGCGCATTCGCCAGACCCGCTGCGCATGCTCGGGGTCGAACAGGTCGAGATGCTCGCGCAAGGCTTCGTCGATCTCGAGGTTGTCGGGCAACTGGCCGCGCGGCAAAGGGCGCCCGTCGAGCAGCTCCTGAGCGGCCTTGCGTTTGGCGCTGGCGTAATCGAGCCCGGTATCGGCCACGAGTCGCGCAGCCGCCAGCGCCAGTTCCTGGCGCAGTGGCTCTCCGGGCGGCCTGCTGCCGGTCTCCGGCGTGCCCGGCGGCCTCGGGATCGGGCCGGGAACAGGAAGAACAGGACCGGGTTGAGCGGTGGCGTCAGGCATGGTGGCTCGGCAGGGCAGATCGCGTCGAGTGTATCCGACGGTAGAATCGTCTCCCCATGCACCTTCACATCCTCGGTATCTGCGGCACCTTCATGGGTGGGCTGGCCGCCATCGCCCGCGAGGCGGGGCATCGTGTCACCGGCTGCGACGCCAATGTCTATCCGCCGATGAGCGACCAGCTGCGCGCGCTCGGCATCGACCTGATTGAGGGATTCGACGCCGCGCAGCTGCAGCTGGCACCCGACGTCTGGGTGATCGGCAATGTGGTCTCGCGCGGCAATCCCCTGATGGAAGCGATCCTGGATGCGCGTCAGCGCTATGTGTCCGGGCCGCAGTGGCTGGCCGAGTCGGTGCTGGCCGGGCGCTGGGTGCTGGGGGTGGCCGGTACCCACGGCAAGACCACGACCGCCTCGCTGCTGGCCTGGATCCTCGAGGCCACCGGCCGCGCACCGGGGTTTCTGATCGGCGGAGTACCTATCAATTTTCCATTTTCGGCTCGCCTGGGGGTGCCGGATTCGCCCTTCGTGATCGAGGCCGACGAATACGACACCGCGTTTTTCGACAAGCGATCGAAGTTCGTGCATTACCGGCCGATGACCGCGATTCTGAATAACCTTGAGTTCGATCATGCCGACATCTTCTCCGATCTTGCGGCGATCGAGACGCAATTTCACCATCTCGTGCGAACTGTACCGGGTCGGGGGCGGCTGGTGATCAATGGTGCCGAAGCGGCGCTCGCCCGGGTACTGGCCCGCGGCGCCTGGAGCGAGCGGGTCGAGTTCGATACCCCTGGCGGCTGGCACGAGGCGGCTGTGACCGAGTCGGTCGACGCCACCGAATTTGATGTGATGCGCGGCGATACCTTGCTCGGGCGCTGCCGCCTGCCGCTGGCCGGCCGGCACAACCGGTCGAATGCGATCGCCGCCGTGGCGGCCGCCGAGCATGCCGGTGTGCCGCCCGGCGAGGCGATCGACGCACTG
>CAIVAS010000176.1 GCA_903903975.1 uncultured Burkholderiales bacterium | reverse complement strand
CGGTTGCGCCTTGGTCGCCTGTGGCTCCCGGAGGACCGGACGGGCCGGGAACGGCAACCGGCGCAGCAGGGACATTGACCACGGTGGGCTTGTCGCACGCTGCAAAGGTCAGCGTTGCAATGAGTACAGCCATCAGCATTGATCGGTTCATGGCAATCCCTGACTTAGTTGATGCGCGTCGCGCGGAGAGCTTAGGGATGTCCGCCAGGAAACCGGCAGCCCCTCCCCCCTGGGGTTGAAGCAGACAACATGCCTGACGGCATCCCGAACGATTCAGCGGCAGCAAACAGACCGCATGACGTTGACCGCACTCAATGCCGCCAAGCGGCAGGGCTGTACACATAAGGCACTGCGGCGTGACCTCGGCCGAGCGGCGACGATCAACGATTTACCCGGAGAATTGACCATGACACAGCGCAGACGCTTTTCGACTTCCCTCCTGATGCTCGGGCTCGCTTCGATGATCGGCTGTGCGTCCACAGCCAGGACAGAAGGCACCGGGGAATACATCGACGACACGGCCATCACAGCTAAGGTCAAGGCAGCGGTCTTAAACGAACCGACACTCAAATCAGCGGAAATCAATGTCGAGACCTTCAAAGGAGTGGTGCAGCTGAGCGGTTTCGTCAGTTCGCAGGCAAGCATCAACAAGGCCGCCGAGGTTGCGCGCGGCGTGTCTGGCGTCAAGTCCGTCAAGAACGACATCAGGCTCAAATAAGGATTGCGCTGGCACTGAGGGCGGCGCGAATGAACCTCCCGGGTATTCCCCTTTCCCGCTCAAAGCTGGCTCTGCTGATGCTGGGCCTTGCGCTCGGTTCGGCACCAGCGCTGGCCCAGAGCGAAACCGACCCGGGCGACGCGCTCGCACGCTTTCAGCAGGAGCGTGCCGCGTGCATGAGCGGCCAATCGAACCAGGACCGCACAAGCTGCCTGCGCGAAGCCGGCGCCGCCTTCGCGCAGGCGCAAAAGCGCGGATTGGGGGAGGACCCTGCGCAATACAAGGGCAACGCCATCATTCGCTGCCAGCGTCTGCCCGATGCGGACCGCATTGACTGCATCGCCCGGATGCAGGGCCAGGGTACGACGAGTGGCAGCGTCGGCGCCGGCGGCATCTTCCGCGAGCTTCAGACGCGCGAAATCGTCACGCCGAACCAGACAAAGCCAGCCAGCGATGTCAAGGACGTTCCGGCGAAGTAAGTTCCAACTCGATCGCTGGGCCCGTACGCGATGAATGTCTGAAGCTGGCTGACACAACGCTGCATTCACCAACCCAAGGGCCGCGCACCGACCCGCCACCATCCTCAGGCGACCACCTCGCCTGAAGACGAAATCACGCCGACACACGCCGGCTGTTGATAGGATTCGTCACCGCCGCACCCGCGGCCACCTCTCATTCCCCTTAGGAACCACGCAAGATGCTTCAATCAGGCCTGATGATGGATATGCCGCTGCTGCTTTCCAGCATCATCGAACACGCGGCGGCTCAATACGGCAACGCCGAAATCGTTTCGCGTGAGACCCATGGCCCGCTCTTTCGCTACACCGCAGCGCGGTGTGCGGTCCGCGCAAGAAAACTTGCCAACGCACTGGCTGGATTGGGCCTCACCCCCGGCAGCGCGGTCGCCTCGATCGCCTGGAACAACCACCGCCATCTCGAGGCCTATTACGCGGTATCAGGCAGTGGCATGGTGATGCACACCTGCAATCCCCGGCTGCACCCGCAGCAGCTCATCTACATCATCAACCACGCCGACGACGAAGCCGTCATCTTCGACGCAAGCTTTGCGCCGATCATCAAGGGCATTGCAGCGCATTGCCCCAAGGTGCGCCACTGGATCTGCCTGGCCGATGCAGCGAATACCCTAGCGATCGAGGGTGTCGCCGACGTCCTCAACTACGAGGACCTCATCGCGCCTGCAAGCGAGTTCTTTGCCTGGCCGAGTTTCGACGAGCGCACCGCTGCGGCGCTGTGCTACACCTCCGGCACCACCGGCAATCCCAAGGGCGCACTCTATTCTCACCGGGCCATCGTGCTCAATGCGATCACCATCTGCCTCCCGGGCGCACTGGGCTTATCACCGCAGGAGGCCATCCTGCCGGTCGTGCCAATGTTTCATATCAATGCCTGGTGCCTTCCTTATGCAACGCTGATCGCCGGCGCCAAACTGGTGTTGCCTGGCCCCAAGCTGGATGGACCGTCGCTTTACGAGTTAATGGAAGCCGAGAAGGTCACCGTGAGCGCTGGCGTGCCCACCATCTGGCAGGGCCTGATCGCCCACCTCGACCAGCACGGACTCACCTTTTCGACGATGCGGCGCACCGCAACAGGCGGGTCGGCCATGCCGCTTGCCCTGATCGCTAAATTCAACGACCAGTACGACGTCGACGTTCGCCACGGCTGGGGGATGACCGAGACCACGGCAGTCGCCACGATGGGCGTGATCACCGCGCAGCAACAGGCCGAGTGGACGCCTGAGCAGCGCCACGCACTGATTGCCAAGCAGGGAAAGACCGTCTTCGGTATCGAAATCAAGGTGGTGGACGACACCGGCGCCACCCTGCCGCGCGACGGCACCTCGCAGGGTGAGCTGATGGTGCGCGGGCAGTGGATCCTCGAGCGCTATTTCAAGGGCGAAGCATCGCCTCTGGTGGACGGCTGGTTCCCCACCGGCGATATCGCGGTGATTGCACCCGATGGCGTGATGCAGATTCGCGACCGCACGAAAGACGTCATCAAGACCGGCGGAGAGTGGATCAGCTCGATTGATCTGGAGAACGCCGCAGTCGGCCACCCCGGCGTGCAGATGGCAGCGGTGATCGGTATCAAGCATCCCAAATGGGATGAGCGCCCGCTGCTATTCATCGTCAGAAAACCAGGCCAGGAGGTGAGCAAGGACGACATCCTCCGCTTTCTGGCTGAACGGGTCGCGAAGTGGTGGGTACCCGACGACGTTGTCTTCCTGGATGCCCTGCCGGTTGGCGGTACTGGAAAAGTGCAGAAAGCGGATTTGCGCAAGCAGTACGGCGGCGTATTTACCTCACCCAACTAAGCAACTCACCCAACGAAGCACCACACCTCACTGAGGAAACTCAAGCCATGACGATGACGACCTCCCCCGAGCAGATGGATACGCTGTTTAGCCAGCATATGGACGCCGAATTATCGAGTGACCTCGATCAGACGATGGCCACGATGTCGGCCAACCCGCATATTCTCAACGGCCCTTCCCTGCGCGGTGGTGAAGGCCAGGAAGCGGTGCGGCAATTTTATGCCAATGACCTCATCGGCCAGTTCTTCCCGCCGGATGTGACCTTCAAGTCCATCTCGCGCACGCATGGCGAAAACCGACTGGTTGATGAGATGGTCATTTCGTTCACCCACACCCATAAGATGACTCACGTCCTGCCGGGCGTCGCACCGACCGGAAAGCCGGTGTCGGTGATCTTCGTGGTCATCGTCGGATTTGAAGAAGGCAAGGTCGCTTATGAGCACATCTACTGGGATCAGGCATCGCTCCTCAAGCAGATCGGCCTGATCGATGGCAGCGGATTACCGATCTCGGGCGCTGAATCGGCGCAGCAACTGCTGAAGTTCACAAAGCTCGGCTGAACACTCGACACCGCTTCGATCTGGTCGACGAAGACAGAATGCGAGCTTGATCATGGCAGACGCCTTGAGCAAGGATAAATGCGGGTCAGGTCACCGTCGATCTACTGGAAAAACCTGGCAGCACTGACGAGGGTCTTGTACACCCCCCATCCGAGGGGAATGCCGACCACCAACCAGGCCGCAGCGACCAGGAGCGGATTGCTTGGACGAGGCCTCACCCCGTCGTCGTCGACAAGCGGTGCAACGTCCCCGGCCTGAAACATCTTTTCGTGGGCGAGGCGCTTTTCTGTGGCCAACTCTTCCGGCGTCATGAACCATTTCTCGGCAACCGGACGGACCATCAGGTTGCAGATCAACCCGATAGCCAGCATGCCAACCAGGATGTACATGGTCTGGTTGTAGACCGCTTCTCGCGGCATGCCCAGGCTTAGCTGGTATTCGCGCATGTAGTTGACCACCACTGGCCCGAGAACACCGGCAGTCGCCCAGGCTGTCAGCAATCGGCCATGGATGGCGCCAACCATCTGCGTGCCGAATAGATCAGCCAGATAAGCCGGCACGGTGGCAAATCCTCCGCCATACATGCTCAGAATCAGACAGAGCGCGGCCACGAACAGCAGCTGGTTTCCCGCTGCGGCGCTGCTCGGGATGCTGGCGTACAGGATGCCGCCCAACACAAAGAACACCACATAGGTGTTCTTGCGTCCGAGCTTGTCCGACAGGCTTGCCCAGAAAAAGCGGCCGACGATATTGAACAAGCTCAGCAAGGCCGCGAACCCGGCCGCGATGCCCGCAATCATCGTCAATTGCGACTTGTCCAGATCGGCATAGCGTGTGGATATCCCGATCAAACTGCCACCGAAGACCTCCTGAAGCATTGGCGAGGCCATACCGATCACACCGATTCCTGCGCTGACATTCATGCAAAGGACCATCCATACCAGCCAGAACTGCGGAATCCCCCAGACATTCCTGACATGCACATGCCGGGTGGTGATCATCGCGCTCTGGGGGCTCTTGCGCGAGCGAGGCCATCCCCACGGCGTCCAGCCCGAGGGCGGTATGCGGTAACTCATCGCGCCGCCGATCATGAAAACAAAGTAGCCGAGCGCCATCACCACAAAGGTCTGCCAGACACCCACCTGGTCCGCCGTCGCAAAGCGCTTCATGAGGTCGGCCGCCAGCGGCGATCCGATCATCGCGCCACCGCCAAAGCCCATGATCGCCATGCCGGTTGCCATGCCTCGGCGATCGGGGAACCATTTGATCAGCGTGCTGACCGGACTGATGTAGCCCAAGCCAAGCCCGATCCCGCCGATGACCCCCGAGCCGAGGACCATGAGCCAGAACTGATGCAGGTATACGCCAAGCGCCGACAGGAGCATGCCACCGCACCAGCACACCGCACTGACGACACCGGCTTTTCGAGGTCCCTCGCGCTCGAGCCATCCGCCCCAAACCGCCGCGGCACATCCGAGAAAAACAAAGAAAAGGGTGTACATCCAGCCGAGTGTCGCGATTTTCCAGTCGCAATGGGTGACGAAGAGTTCCTGGAAGAAGCCGACCTCGGGTCCGCACTTGACGGCCTCCTTGATGCCGATCGCCTTTGACAATGGCAACCAGAACACCGAAAAACCGTAGGCCATACCGATGCACAAATGGATCGCCAGCGCCGCCGGCGGAACCAGCCACCGATTGAAATGGCTGTTGGCAACGATTCGCTCTTTAGAGAGCAGTCCCGGCTTGGCACCTTCGGCGCGATTGACTTCAATCGAAGCACTCATAGGAATCCCTTTTTTTACCGAATGTCCTTACGGCTTGACCGCCGTCCCCTGTTGCGAATAGCGGCTGATCAGCATCGTCGTGATGAAAAGCCTGGGCCTGATCGAATCGACAAGAATGTATTCCGCATCGTCGCTATGGCCGCCCGCGCCCTGCAGACCGAAACTTTCGATGACAGCACCGGTACTGCGTGCCTGCGCATACGCCGCATCGGTTCCACCGCCGGTCGGCGTCTCAAGAATACCCAGCGGCCACTGA
Organism: uncultured Burkholderiales bacterium; assembly: GCA_903903975.1. Classification (GTDB taxonomy): domain Bacteria; phylum Pseudomonadota; class Gammaproteobacteria; order Burkholderiales; family Burkholderiaceae_E; genus UBA4615. The sequence goes on along the minus strand of CAIVAS010000176.1, from coordinate 27,124 downwards.
ATTTCAGCAGCGATGGTCTGCGCCAATCTGGCGACATCAAGCCCTTTCTGGTTGGGCACAAGAGGTGGTCTGCCGCGAACGAAGTCAAGCCTGATGCTTGTCTCAGGCACCAGCGTCTTTGAAATCCGCTCGCGCAGTGCCGCCTCGATCAGATCAAAATCGCTGGCCTTGTTGGCGCGAATGTCGGCGGTCGCTCTGGCTTCAGGCGGAATCATGTTGGCCACCGTTCCAGCCTGCGCCAGCGTCCAATTGAACTTCACACCCGGTCGGATATCGGTCAGGTCACGGGTCTGCAAAACCTGATGCGCCAATTCATAGAGCGCATTACGTCCACCTTCAGGATTGGCGCCCGAGTGCGACGCGCGCCCTTTGACGATCAGGTCTGCCCGCGCAATGCTGGAAGTCGCCAATCGCACATAGTCGGATCTCGAGCCGCTGCTCTCGAAAGAGATCACCAGATCATGGGACTCACCCAAGGCCATGATGGTTTCACGGGAGCCGGGCGAGCCGATTTCCTCATCAGCATTGATCATGACCGTGAGCTCGCCATACGAATCGACCTGTGCCGCCTTGAGCATCTCGAGCGTATGCAAAATCACGGCGATGCCAGCACGATCATCCTGAATACCGAGCCCATAGGCCTTGCCATCGCTCAATCGGAATGGCTGCTTTCGGCTGTCGCCTTTCTGATAAACCGTGTCCATATGGGCGATCAGGGCAATGCGCGCGCTGCCGCGACCGGTGAGCTTTGCGAGGATCATTGGCGCAGTCGCAACCGGGCTGGCACCTGGCACGATCTGATAAGCAATACCCAAGGCCTCCAGACGCGCGCAGATCGCCGCACGAATTTTCGCAAGACCCTCGAGGTCCTTGCTGCCCGACTCGATCGCCACCAGCGCCTCGAGCGTTCTCAACAAGGCAGGCGCCTGCTGAGCGGCCAGGGCTGCAATCTGAGCCGCCTGAGGATCGAGCGGCTCTTTGGCCAGAGACCATCGCGGAATCGCCGCACTTGCTAAAACCAGACACGCCGCGGCCAGCAAGGCGCGTCCGTAAAATTTGCGTGACATCAAAAGATCAAACCAGCCTTGGGTTCAATGATTGTCTTTCGGCACAAACGCCCCGCGTTTGCCGCGCAGAAAATCCAGGTCTGCACCTTCGTCAGCCGGCAGCACATGATCGGTATACAGCTTCCAGTAGCCGCTTTTCAACTGCTCGGGGGGCGCGGTCCAGAGGGCACGACGCCGCGCCAGTTCGGCATCGTCGACATGCAGGTGCAAACTGCGTGCCGCCACATCCAGCGTAATCAGATCACCGTTGGCCACCAAGGCCAGCGGGCCCCCCGCTGCGGCCTCTGGCACGGTGTGAAGCACCACCGTCCCATAGGCCGTACCGCTCATTCGGGCATCGCTGATCCGAACCATGTCGGTGATGCCCTTTCGCAGCACCTTCGGCGGCAGGGGCATGTTGCCGACCTCGGCCATGCCGGGATAGCCCTTGGGTCCGCAATTCTTGAGCACCAGCACGCAGGTCTCGTCGACATCAAGCGACTCATCGTCGATGCGGCGGTGAAAATCATCGCTGTCTTCGAAGACCACCGCGCGCCCGGTGTGCTTCATGAGCGCCGGGGTTGCTGCACTCGGCTTGATGACAGCGCTGCCGGGCGCGAGATTGCCACGCAGCACCGCGATGCCGGCTCGCTCCTTGAAGGGCACCTCAAGACTCATGATCACATCGGGGTTGTAATTCTCGGCATCTGCAATGTTGTCGCCAATGGTCTTGCCGTTGGCTGTGACCGCGTCAAGATGCAGATGCGGCGCCATGGCCTTCATGACCACAGGCAGACCGCCTGCATAGCAGAAGTCTTCCATCAGGTACTTGCCCGACGGCTGAAGGTTGACCAGACACGGCAACTCGCTGGCCAGACGATCAAAATCATCGACCGACAGCGGCACACCGAGTCGCCCTGCGATCGCGATCAGATGAATCACCGCATTGGTACTGCCACCAATGGCTGCCAGTGTGCGGATCGCGTTTTCGAAGGCCTCGCGAGTCAGGATGCTCGACAGTTTCTGATCCTCGTGCACCATCTCGACAATGCGCCGCCCTGCCCCTCTGGCCAGCACATTGCGGCGGCCATCGACTGCCGGATAAGCCGCATTGCCAGGCAGTCCGACGCCCAGCGCCTCGACCATCGATGCCATGGTGCTCGCAGTGCCCATGGTCATGCAGTGGCCGTGGCTGCGATGCATGCAACTCTCGGCTTCGAAAAAGTCCTGCAGTTTGAGGGTACCGGCACGCACCTGCTCGCTCATGCTCCACAAGCCGGTCCCGGAGCCAAGCTCCTGACCGCGCCATTTACCGTTGAGCATCGGTCCACCCGATACACCGATGGTCGGCAGATCGGCGCTGGCTGCGCCCATCAGCAGACTCGGCGTGGTCTTGTCACAGCCCATCAGCAGCACCACACCGTCAATGGGATTGCCCCGAATGCTTTCTTCGACATCCATGCTGGCGAGATTGCGATAGAGCATCGCAGTCGGCCTGAGCAGCGTCTCGCCTAATGACATGACCGGAAATTCGAGCGGAAAGCCGCCGGCTTCGTAGACGCCGATCTTGACCTGCTCAGCCAGTGTTCGAAAGTGCGAATTGCAGGGCGTCAGTTCGCTGAAGGTGTTGCAGATACCGATGACCGGACGGCCGTCGAACTGATCGTGCGGCACTCCTTTTCCCTTGACCCAGCTGCGGTAGGCAAAGCCGTCGCGGTCCTGACGACCGAACCACTGCTGACTGCGAAGTTCGGAGGGCTTCTTTCTGGGCTTGCTGGTCATGGCGATGCTCCTGAGAGTGGGGGCCCGCTCATTCCTTCACTGAACCGGTCATGCCCGAGACGTAATGCTCGACGAAGAAGGAATAGGCGAAAGCAACCGGCAGGGAACCCAGCAGGGCACCTGCCATCAGCGAGCCCCAATGATAAACGTCGCCTTCGACCAGTTCGGTGACCACGCCGACAGGTACGGTCTTGACCTCGGATGAGGACACGAAAGTCAGGGCGTAGATGAACTCGTTCCAGGACAGCGTGAAGGCAAAGATGCCCGCCGAAATCAAGCCGGGAACCGCCAGCGGCAGAACAATCTTGATCAGAATTTGCCAGCGCGACGCGCCGTCGATCAGGGCACATTCCTCGAGCTCGTAAGGAATCGAGCGGAAATACCCCATCAGCAGCCAGGTGCAGAAAGGGATCAGGAAGGTCGGGTAGGTAAGGATCAATGCCCAACGGGTATCAAAGAGCCCGAGCTTGAAAACAATCGCCGCAAGCGGAATAAACAGAATCGAGGGCGGCACCAGATAGGCCAGAAAGATCGCCACGCCAGCCGACCTGGCGCCCCTGAATCGCAGACGCTCGATCGCATAGGCCGCAAGCACCGAGGCAGCAAGCGATAGCGCAGTCGCAACCACCGACACCACGACGGTATTCCAGAGCCACTCGGGATAGGCGGTGTTAAAGAGCAGCTTGTGAAAATGCGCCAGCGTCGGCTTGATGATCCAGAAGGGATTGCCGCCGCGCGACAGCAGCTCCTCATTGGGTTTGAGCGAGGTGACCACCATCCAGTAGAACGGAAACAGCAGAACGAAGACAAAGACGAGCAGCGGGATGTAGGTCGTGACCCAGCGTCTTGGCAGCGACTGCAGGTAATCCATGCCGACCACATCGTCGCGGCTGCTTTGCGCAGACTTGTTCGGGTCATCCGGCGCGCGGGTCATCGGTCGCTTCCCTGCTGCCAAGCCTGGCGTTGAAGTCCGAAGTAACTGAACATGATCGCAGCAAGCAGAAACGGCACCATCAGTGTGGCAAGCGCTGCGCCCTCGCCAAGCGCACCGCCCGGGATGGCGCGCTGAAATGCCAGTGTGGCCATCAGATGCGTCGCATTGAGCGGGCCGCCACGCGTCAGCACATAGATCAGCTGAAAATCAGTAAAGGTGAACAGCACCGAGAAGGTCATCACGACCGCAATGATCGGTGACAGCAGCGGCAGCGTGACATGACGAAACTGTTGCCAGGCGGTTGCGCCGTCGATCGCCGAGGCTTCATAAAAAGACGGCGAGATTGTCTGCAGGCCGGCAAGCAGGGAAATCGCAACAAAGGGCACGCCTCGCCAGACATTGGCAGCAATGGTGGACAGTCGGGCATGCCAGGGCTCACCCAGGAAATCGATGTAGCTGCTGATCAGTCCGAGTCGCGTCAGAACCCAGCTGATGACCGAAAACTGCGCATCGTAAATCCACCAGAAAGCGATCGCCGACAGCGCGGTCGGCACGATCCAGGGCAGCAGCACCACCGCCCGAAAGAAGGACTTGTAGGGCAGATTGCGGTTGAGCAGCAATGCCAGCCACAGCCCGAGAACAAACTTGATCACGCTCGCGACGAACGTGTAGATCAGCGTGTTGAAGAGCGCCAGTTGCGTGACACTGTCGCCGACCAGAAAACTGAAATTGTCCAGACCGACCCATTCGCCGGCGCGCCCGATCTTGGCATCGGTGAATCCAAGCCAGGTCCCAAGGCCAAGCGGATAAGTCAGGAAAAGCAGCAGCAGGACCGCCGCCGGCAGCATGAAGAGCAGTCCCAGCGCATTGCGGCTGTTCTGCAGTCTCTCAAGCAATGTCATGGCTGCCGGCTTTGAATGGTCTGGATCGTCGTGCGCTCGTATCAGACCTTGTAGTAGCGCTCAGCCCGCTTTTGCGCTCTTTCGGCCGCTTCTTTCGGCGACTTCGAACCACTGGCCGCCTCGGCCACCATATTGGCGACGATGAAGTCGGCAAGCGCCCCAGCCGAGGCATAACCGAGCTTGCCGGCATAGCCTGCCGGCCGAAGATTTGCGAACGCATCGCGATAAGGCGTGTTCTTCGGATCCGACGTCCAGATAGGATTTGCTGCATAGGCACGCAGCGGCTGCGACACATAGCCACCACCACCGGCAATCCAGGCATTGAACTGGTCGGCCTCCATCATGAAGCGCAGGAACTCCTTGGCAGCCTGCGGGTACTTGGTGTACTTCATGATCATCTGATTGAAGAAGAGGTGGTACTCGGTCGGCCTGCCAACTGGACCAACCGGGAAGGTCGCGTGATTCATGTCGGCGGCGATCTCCTTGAGCTTGGGGTCGGGCGAGTTCTTGGCCGCGTAGTAGATCGAGATGCCGTTGTTGGTGACACTGATCTGTCCGTCAAGAAAGGCCTTGTTGTTGTTCGGATCGAGCCATGACAGCGTTCCGGGAACAAAGGTCGGATAAAGCTCACGGGCATATTCAAGTGCGCGATAGGTCTCGATGCTGTCGATCACGACGCGATTGTTCGCATCGACGATCGATCCGCCGAAAGCCCACATCAGCCAGTGGGTCCAGCCACTGTCACCGGTGGCATTGCCCAACGCCATGCCACCCGGCGTGCCCTTGTCCTTGAGCGCCTTGAACATGCGCAAAAAGCCATCGGTATCTTTCGGAAAGGTATCGAAGCCCGCCGCTTTGATCATGCTTTCGCGATAAACCATCATCGCGCCGGCGCATCCCAGCGGCACGCCGATCCATCGCTTGCCATCAGGCCTCAGATAGGCCTCACCTGCCGGATACCAGCCGCCGTATTTCTTGCCGAGGTAGTCGCACAGATCGGTGACGTCGAGCAGCTTTTCGGGATAAAGGTTGGCGTCGTCGTTGGTCGACAAAATGATGTCAGGTCCCGCGCCGGTATTGGCCGCAACAGCTGCCTTGGGACGGACGTCCTCCCAGCCTTCATTGTCGACCCTGACTTCAACGCCGGTTTTTTCGGTGAACCTTTTGACATTGGCCATGTAGGCATCGATGTCGCCCTGAACGAAACGGCTCCAGCGCAGCACCCGCAGTTTGGCGCCAGGCTCGGGCTTGAAGGACAGTGCGCTCTGCGCATGGACGGCAGGTGCCCAGACCGATGCGCCCGAAAGCGCAGTGCCTGCCGCGACACCTGCGGTGCCCTCGAGAAATCGGCGACGATCAAAATGCTCTTTGGTCATGAAAGGTCTCCTTGGAATCCGTGTGGCAAATGAGTCGAAAAGGCACCAGGGTCAGAAACGGGAAAGCTCACTCATCAGGCAGGCGCATGCCGCTTTCGGGGTCAAAAAGATGGCAGCGCGAGGTATCAGGGCGCAGATGAATCGTGCTGCCCGGGGTAAAGCTGTGGCGCTCGCGAAAGACAGCCGAGATTTCGTTGCCACGGTGACGGCAGACGACGAAGGTATCGGCTCCGGTGGGCTCAACCGTCACGACTTGCACCGGAATGGCGTCTTGCTGTTCGAGACTGAGATTCTCGGGCCGGGTCCCGAAGATCACCGACTGACCGCCCTCCAGCCGGACTGCAGAAGGCGCCGGAATACGGGTGCCATCGGCAAGCTCGATCTGTCGAACGCCTCGGTCGATCCGGACCGTACCAGGCAGAAAGTTCATGGCAGGTGAACCGATGAAACCGGCGACAAACAGGTTCGCCGGCTGGTCGTAAAGGTGCAATGGACTGCCCGCTTGTTCAATCCGTCCGTCTTTCATCACCACGATCTGATCGCCCATAGTCATGGCCTCGATCTGATCGTGAGTGACATAAATGGAGGTTGTCTTGAGCCGCTGGTGGAGCTCCTTGAGCTCGGTGCGCATGGCAACCCGCAGTTTGGCATCAAGGTTTGAGAGCGGCTCATCGTAAAGAAAGACCTGCGGATCGCGGACGATCGCTCGCCCCATGGCCACCCGCTGACGCTGGCCGCCGGACAGCTGCCGAGGGAAACGACCAAGCAGCTGAGTCAGTCCGAGAATCTCGGCGGCACGCCCGACCTTGGCATCAATATCAGCCTTGCTGACTTTCGCAAGCATCAGCGAAAAGGACATGTTGTCGCGCACGGTCATGTGCGGATAGAGCGCGTAGTTCTGGAACACCATGGCGATGTCGCGCTGTTTGGGCGGCACATCGTTGACCAGCGTCTGGCCGATGCTGATCTCGCCGTCGCTGACATGCTCAAGGCCGGCAATCATTCGCAGCAGTGTCGACTTACCGCAGCCTGAGGGGCCTACCAGTACCGTGAAAGACCCATCGGGAATGTCGATGTCGACGCCATGCAGAACCTGCACGTCGCCAAACCATTTTTTGACCGATCGAATGGTCACACTGGCCATCCTGCGAGTCTCCCCTTTGTCAGCCCTTTTTTGAGTCGGCTGATGCACCGACCTGAGCCGCTCGGTCTAGCTTGTATGATAACCTGACCAGTATGTCAACCGCGAAGATTTCCGCTCAAAGCGCTTCGACAAGCGGCGGCGGCCAACTGGTGACGGAGCGCTTGTCAGATCGGCTCGCCACGCTGCTCACACAGCAGCTTGAACGCCCAGGAATGTGCCCCGGTTCGCGACTGCCCACCGAACGACAGCTTGCCGAAACGCACGGCGTATCGCGCACCGTGGTTCGGGAAGCGGTACACCAACTCAAGTCTCGCGGACTGCTGGTCTCTCGACAAGGCGCAGGGATTTTCGTTGCCGACAGTCAAAATCGCCCGCTCGCCTTCAACCCCGAGGTGATGAAGTCGGTCGAATCGGTTGTTCAGGTCGTCGAAGTGCGACGGGTCATCGAAGGTGAAATTGCAGCGCTCGCCGCACAAAGGGCCAGCCGGTCCCAGATCGCCGCCATCCGCCGCAAGCTGACCGCGATTGATACCGCGGCCCGCGCCGGCGGTGACGGTGTCGATGAAGACCTCGAATTTCATCGAGCCATCGGTGAGGCTTGCGGCAATCCGCAGTTCGGACAGATCGTCGCGTTTCTCGAGCAGTATCTGCGTGACGCGATGCGCGTGACCCGGGCCAACGAAGCACGTCGCCAGGACTTCATGGAGGCAGTCAGGTCGGAGCATCGGGCGATCAGCGATGCGATCGCAGCGAATGATCCTGTCCTGGCCCGCAAAAAAGCGCTGGAACATCTCGCCAATGGGCAGCTTCGCCTGCAGATCGGCGGCTTGCTCAAACCTGCCGTGACCAGCCGCACAGGCCCCCCTGCCCGAACGATGGCCAGCAAACAGCCCACCAGGCAAGCAATCGCTCAATCGAGAAGGAAAACCTCATGAAACTCCTGATTACCGGCGGCGCAGGCTTTCTCGGCGCACGTCTTGCCCGAACGCTGCTTGCACGTGGCCATCTCAATGGAAAGCCGATCGAGCAGCTTGTGCTGAGCGACCAGTTTGAAGCGCCCGCTGACCTTCGCGCCGATGCTCGGGTGCAAGCTCGCACCAGCCCCCTGCTCGCTCAGTGTCAGGCGCTCAAAGACGAAACCTTCGACGGCGTCTTCCATCTCGCTTCGGCGGTGTCGGGCGAATGCGAGGCCGATTTCGATCTGGGTCTGCGATCGAACCTGGACAGTACCCGTGCGCTGCTCGACGCCCTTCGCAGCCAGTCCGATCGAGGCATTGCTGCCACCCGCCTGGTCTTTTCAAGCTCGGTCGCGGTCTACGGTCCGGATCCGGCCGTGCCGCTACCGTCAATCGTGGGCGACGACACCTTCCCTGCCCCGCAGACCAGCTATGGCACGCACAAGCTGATCTGCGAGCATCTTGTCGCCGACTACACCCGCAAGGGCTACATCGATGGCCGTGCGACCCGCCTGATGACGGTGACCGTCAGACCCGGGCGACCCAACGGCGCGGCCAGTTCATTTTTCAGCGGCATCATCCGCGAACCGTTGGCCGGCGAAGCATCGATCTGTCCGGTCTCACCCGAGGTCTCACATCCGGTGTCGTCACCGCAACGGACCGTCGAAGGCCTGATTACGGTCTATGAGGCGAGTCGCGACGCTTTTGTCGGTCGAACCGCCATGAACCAGCCGGCTCTCAATGTCACCGTGCAGCAGATGCTCGATGCACTCGAAAAGGTCGCCGGACCGGCAGTGCGGGCGCGGGTCCGCTTTGAAAAGGATGAGCGAATTGCCTCGATCGTCGCCAATTGGCCAAAGGGCGCCAGTGCGGCAAGGGCCGCAAAGCTCGGCCTCAAGCCGGAGTCGGGTTTCGAAGACATCATCAGACAGTACATCGCCGACTGCGCAAGCACACCGGCGGCTCTCAAGGGACTGAGCGCATGAATCAGATCGACCTCAAAGGCCGTGTCGCGGTCATCACTGGCGGCGCACAAGGGATAGGGCGAGCGATCGCGCAGCGTCTGCTTCAGTCGGGCGCGCGGGTGATCCTCTGGGATATCGATCAACAGGGCCTGAACAGCGCCGCTCACGAGCTGGGGTCACTTGGCCCGGTCGACACCCGCGTTGTGGAGCTGACCGACGATGACGCGATCGCGGCCGCAAGTGCTGCCGCGATCGCTCAAGCCGGGAAGATCGACATCCTGATCAATAACGCCGGCATCACTGGCGGCAATGCGCCATCCTGGGAACTCGACCCGGCGGTCTGGCGCCAGGTGATCGAAGTCAATCTGGTCGCTCCCTGGTTGACCTGCCGTCACGTGGTTCCGGCAATGCTCACGCAGGGCTATGGCCGCATCGTGAACATCGCCTCGGTCGCCGGCAAGGAAGGCAATCCGAATGCCTCGCACTACAGCGCCAGCAAGGCCGGCCTGATCGCCCTCACGAAATCCCTGGCCAAGGAGGTCGCTACCCGTGGCGTGCTGGTCAATGCGATCACGCCCGCAGTGGCCAAGACATCGATGTTCGAACAGATGACCCGCAGCCACATCGATTACATGCTTGGCAAAATTCCGATGGGCCGATTCGTCGAGGTGGGCGAAATCGCCGCCATGGCAGCGTGGCTCTCGAGCGAGGAGTGCTCGTTCTCGACCGGTGCGGTCTTCGACATCACCGGCGGGCGATCGACCTACTGAGCCTGCCGACAAGCTCAGTGATCAGGCAACGAAATCAGGCGAGACCCGCCGGCTTGTCGCAGGGTACGGTGCCCATTTCACCCGGCAGCGTGACCTCGAGCAATTCGAATTCGCTCGAGGTTGCGATCTCGTTGTGCTTCATCCCGCCGGGAATCAGCATCGACTCACCGGCCTGCAGTCGAATCGATCGGCCATCCTCAAACTCGAGATCGACCCAGCCCTTGAGGGCATAAATGAACTGGGCCTCGCAAACATGGTAGTGCCAGCCGGTTGGCTGCGACAGGCCTTGACTCGATGACATGACCTGAGCCCGGATCTTGCCACCCGTGGCCGCGGCAACCATCAGATCGCGATAAGTAAAGAATTCGCGCCGGCCTGGCACCACCGGCGCGGTCAGCGATGTGGCATGGACCATTAAACCAGGACTCACGATCTGTGCGGCCTCGGATTGGCTGACTGTCGCGCTGCGGTTCATGCTGGTCTCCCTGAATGTGTGAGCGGCGCTTTTGTCGCCTGACCAGGCATCAGGCCATGACCCACACAATCTTGTCAAAGCCCCGATCTGCGAAACCCATCAGCGAATCCCATCAGCGAAACCCTGGCACCCGATGCGATTCACGTATGCTCGAACGCCCCGCGCGTTCGACCTGAACGCGGTGCGCGATCGAATCACGCAGAATAATCACCACAGCCCCTGAGCGAACAATCGATGGTCATGCCCCTCTTTCGCCGAACCAGACTTCGCTATCCGAGTGAGATGGCACGCGCCTTGGCACCCACACTAGCGACCACCTCCGCGACCGCATTAGTGCTCGCACTGAGCGCACCGCTCTCTTTGGCGCAGACTTCCGAGCCCTTCGATCCGCTGGCGACTTATTTTCAGCGAAACGACCTCAACCAACCGGCCGTGCAGGTCGATGCCTGCAGCCGATGCGAGGGCCTGTCTCTTTACATTGCGTCGACCGCCTACTACCCGCGACCGATCGCGCCACCGGTGTTGATTGAATCGAGCCGGCAGGCGGCAACAACTTTCGATGTCACCGCCACCCGAATCATCAACGCGACGGCGCGCGACAACGGCAGCACGGCCATCCAGGAAAAACAGGTTGCGGTTCAGCGGTGGCTTGAGGCCTACCGCTCACGCATCGAAGCCGACCTCGGGGTCGGCCGATATGTCTCGGAAGACCCACTGGTCGCATCGGATCTCGACACCTGCACGCAACTGCTGCGCATACTCACTGGCCGCTAAACCCAGCGCCTCAGACCACGACGAGTCGCGGCGATCCGCTCGCCGGATTGACCACCCCGACCACCGCAGCCTGCTCGAAGCCATGGCGTCTGAAGACCGCCATCACCGCATCGACTGCTGATGGGTCGCACGAGACCAGCAGCCCGCCACTGGTCTGCGGATCGGTCAGCAAAGCACGATCGAACGGGTCGAAACCCTGCGGCAGCGCGACATCGTGGCCATAGCCAGCCCAGTTGCGCTCGGAGGCACCGGTGATGAAGCCACGAGCGGCAAGCGCACGCACGCCGTCGAGTTGCGGCACTGATCGCCAGTCGATTGAGACCTCGCATCGGGCACCACGCGCCAGTTCAAGCGTATGCCCGGCCAGACCAAAACCGGTGATGTCGGTCAGGGCATGAACCCCGGGCAAGGCCGCCAGATCGGGGCCCGGCGTATTGAGCTTGGTCGTGGTCGCAATCATCTGCGCATAACCGGCCTCGCCAAGCTCGCCCTTCTTGAGGGCTGCCGACATCACACCCACGCCGATCGGCTTGCCCAGGATCAGCACATCGCCCGGGCGCGCATCAGCGTTTCGCTTGACATGCTTCGGATGTACCAGGCCGATCGCCACCAGGCCATAAATCGCTTCGACCGAATCGATGGTGTGACCGCCTGCAATCGGAATACCGGCAGCACGACAGACCGATGCGCCGCCCTCGAGGATCTTGCCGATGGTCTGCGTCGACAGCACATTGATCGGCATGCCGACCAGCGCCAGGGCCATGATCGGACGCCCGCCCATGGCATAGACATCGCTGATCGCATTGGTTGCAGCAATGCGTCCGAAGTCGATCGGATCATCGACGATCGGCATGAAGAAATCGGTCGTGGCGATCAGTGCCTGTTCGTCATTGAGCTGATAGACCGCCGCATCATCGGCGGTCTCGATGCCGACCAGCAGTTCTTTCGGCACCGGCATCACCACCGTGCCCTTGAGAATTTCGGACAGCACGCCTGGGGCAATCTTGCAGCCGCAACCGCCGCCATGCGACAACGAGGTCAGGCGCGGCTCGGCCGGCGTTTCGGGCGAATTCATGTTGACTCCTTCACAGATCGACAGAGGGTTGGCGCTTCATGAGGGGCGCCTGATGAGGGACGCGACAAGGCTCAGCACTGCAGCCCGCTCACGCGCTGGCTCAAACAAGGGCGCACGCGCATCGCACTCGGCTTTCAAGCCTGCGAGCATACCGGGAAGGTCGCGCGCAGATTCGAGCAGGCTGGCCAGCGCGAGGTCGTTGCCAACAGGGAAATAGCCTGTGTAGTCAGGGCCGAGCAGCCCGATATTGCCGTCGATGCCTGAGGCCAGCACAGGCGTGCCGCTTCGCACCGCCTCGATCACCACATGAGCACCACCTTCCATACTGCTCGGGTGCACCAGCAGGTGAGCGGCCTGAATGCGCCTTCGCACCGCCTGATGCGGCAAGGGGCCGAGCCAGCGATATTGCGGGCATTGCTGCATGAGTGCCTGGGCCTGCTCACCCAACGCGGGATCGAGCGCCGAACCGATATGGTCGAGCAGGATGTCATCGCGATCGACCAGACGGCGTGCCGCATTGAAGTAGGTCTGCGGCGATTTCTCGGCACGCAGATGACCGACCATGAGCGCACGCAGATGCCGATCGGTGTGCTGCAGCGGCTTGCGCGGCGAACTGGATTGCAGGATCACGGTTGCTTTTCGCTGGTCCTCGGGCCCCAGGCGCTGCGCACCGAGTTCGTTGAGAACGACCAGCGAATCGGCAAGCCGGATCGACTGGCGCGCCGACTCATCCCTGGCGATATCCCGATAGAGATCGGTCCCGGTCAGAACCAGCAGGATCGGGCGATCTGCACGCATCGATCGCCAGGCAGCCAACGATGCTGCCGACCGGCGAGCATGCATGGCGATCAGCAGTGATTCGGGCCCGCCTTCCCAGGCATTGCAAAGCCTCACACGGTAAGCTCGCGACAGGAATCGCTCCCACCGATGCGCGGTCTGCCAATTGCCGTTATTGGCATCGGCCAGTGCAGGGGTGACGATGACGATCTCGCTTTTTTCCACCAACTCAGTCTAACGGCAATGAGCCTCACCACCCTGATCGGGCAGCAGATTCGCACGGCCGACGCCGACACCCTGGCCTCAGCGCTGCAAGCAAGCCGCAAAGACACACTGGCCACTTTCGCGGTTTTTGCGGCTGCGCTGCCTGATTTGAGCGTGCCGCACCGACCCACCTTCAACCCGCCTCTGTGGGAGTTGGGCCATATCGGCTGGTTTCAGGAGTACTGGACGTCGCGCAATCCGCATCACTCTCGCGGCACGAAGGCTGATCCGGCACGTCCACGGTGGGCAGGCGTTCGGGGCGACGCCGACGCGCTGTACAACTCCAGCGAAGTGCACCACGCCTCACGCTGGCAGCTGAACTTGCCTGCCGTGGAAGACACCCGTCGCGATCTGCATCAGCAACTCGCCGGCACGCTCGACATCCTGAGTCGATCACCGGCAGACGACGATGCGCTCTACTCCAGCCGACTGACGCTGCTGCATGAGGATATGCATCATGAAGCGGCGCTGTATACGGCACAGGCGCTGGACATCGCGATTGCGGATCCGCGCTGGCAGGCCACCGGGCATCCTGGGGCTGTTCGACAGCTCGCGTTTTCGCGGTTGGACTGGACGACTGGCAGGCCGCCCGTGCACGGGTTTTCGTTTGACAACGAGATCGGCGAACACACCATATCGTTGCCTGCTTTCCAGATCGATGATCGCGTCGTCAGCTGGGCCGAGTTTCTGCCCTTCATTGACGCGGGTGGCTATCAGGACCCGAGCTGGTGGAGTCCGGTTGGGCGCGCCTGGCTGATTGAGTCGGGGCAAACGAGTCCGCTCTATCTGCGCAAGCACACCAGCGGATGGCAGCAACGGCGCTACGGCCACTGGACCGCGGTTGATACGACCTTAGCCGCGAGCCACCTCACACTTTTCGAAGCTCAGGCCTGGTGTCGTTGGGCAGGCCGCCGCCTGCCACGGGAGGCCGAGTGGGAGCGCGCTGCCGTCGAAGGGGCTGACGATTTCGCATGGGGCAGCGTGTGGGAGTGGACAGACAGCCCCTTTATTCCCTATCCCGGCTTCATCGCTCATCCCTATCGCGATTATTCGCAACCCTGGTTTGCAACGCCGCAGCAGTGCGCCGATGCAAGCCTGAGCGGACAGGCACGACAGGTGCTGCGCGGCGCCTCTTTCATGACGCAGCCGCGGATGCGGCACCCGCTCTACCGTAATTTCTTTCCGCCCACACGCCATGACGTCGCGACCGGTTTTCGCAGCTGCGCAGTCTGATGACCGACAGACGCTACCGGCGCATGTCTGCATGCGTGGCACACTCGCGCCTCGGACAGGATGGTCACAGATAAATCGCTGTGTCCGCTTATGGAAACATCAGGAGCCCACCGCATGATTCACCGATGCAAAACTTTCGCACTGATCACGCTGCTGACCTGCGCGCTGTCAGCCGTGTCCCTTCCCGCTACGGCACAACAGGTACTGCGGGTCACGGCCATCCCCGATGAAGCGCCGACCGAGCTGGCCCGCAAAGCCGCGCCACTCATGAAGTACCTCGAAACAAAGCTCGGCATGAAAGTCGAATTCACTCCGGTCACCGACTATGCAGCGTCGGTCGAAGCGCTGGTCAATCGCAAGGTCGATCTGGCCTGGTTCGGCGGCTTTACCTTCGTGCAGGCCAATACCCGTTCCGGCGGCAAGATCATCCCGATCGTGCAACGTGAAGAAGACGAGAAATTCCGCTCGGTCTTCATCACCTCGGACCCGGCGATCAGGCAACTCGCCGATCTCAAGGGCAAGGATGTGAGCTTCGGCTCTCAAAGCTCGACCTCCGGCCACCTGATGCCTCGCAGCTATCTGCTGCAAGCCGGTATCGACCCTGACAAGGACTTTCGCCGGGTCGCCTTCAGCGGCGCCCACGATGCCACGATCGCGGCAGTCGCCTCGGGCAAGGTACAGGCTGGCGCACTGAACATCTCGGTCTGGGAAAAGTTTGTTGCCGACAAAAAAGTCGATCCCGCCAAGGTGATCGCCTTTTACACCACGCCGCCCTATTTCGACTACAACTGGTCGGTGAACGCGGACATGCCCGCTGCACTGCGCGACAAGATCGCCCAGGCTTTTCTGTCGCTCAACCGGGATGACCCGACAGGCAAGGAGATCCTCGAATTGCAGCGCGCCACCCGCTTCGTGCCGACACGCGTCGAGAACTACAAGGGCATTGAAGCCGCTGCAAAGAGCGCCGGACTGCTCTGAGCATCGCGCTGCCGAGCGACACCTTCAGAAACGGCGCCTGTCGACATGCGCATTGAACTCGACAGCATCAGCGCACGCCATGCGAGTGCACGGGCAGGGTCATCGCCCGCGATCGACATCCTGAGTCTGTCGATCGAATCGGGCGAGCATGTTGCGGTGATCGGCCCCTCGGGTGCCGGCAAGACCAGCCTGCTGCACGTGGTGGCCTGTGCGATGAAGCCTTCCTCGGGCAGTCTTCGCCTGGACGATCAGGACCCCTGGCAACTGTCCCGATCTGCGCTCCAGGGGTTGCGCGGCCAGCTTTTTCTGGCGCCGCAGGTGCCGCCGCTGCCACCGCGCCAGCGGGTTGTCACCGCGGTGCTGGCAGGCCGCCTGCCTGCCATGAGCCTTGCAGCCAGTCTGCGATCACTGCTCTATCCGCACGACATCCCTGCCGCCCACGAAGCGCTCGCACGCTTTGATCTGGCCGACAAACTTTTCGAGCGAGTCGACCGGCTCTCGGGCGGCGAGCGGCAAAGGGTGGGACTGGCGCGTGCACTGCTCGCGCCGGCACGGCTCTGGCTGATCGACGAGCCACTCTCGGCACTCGACCCGAGCCGTGCCCGGCAGGCCCTCGCCACGGTCACGCAGGGCGCACGCGAGCGCGGCGCGACCCTGGTCGCAACCCTGCATCAGGTCGATGCCGCACTCGCCAGCTTCCCGAGAATCATCGGTATGCGCGCCGGCCGTATCGTGTTTGACCTGCCGCCCTCAGCGGTCGGAGAGGACCGGCTCCAGGCGCTCTACCAGCAGTTCGAGCATGAGCTGCATGGCGACGTTGCACAGCCCGAACAGGCGAGCGGGCAGGCATCGGTCGCCGTGATGAACTGCCGGTGAGCGCGGCGCTCCCTTCGCCTGAGCTGCCATTGCGCAAGGCGTTGCAGAACTCGGCACCAAATCGGGATCCGGCCTGGATTTCCCGCCTCTTCTGGGGCGCTGCCTGCCTTGCGCTACTGTGGCCGATGCTGGTCGCCACCGAGTTTCGCCCCTGGACGATGTTCGAGCCCCAGAGTCGTCAGGTCACAGCAAATTTTCTGCGCAGCTTCTTTCCGCCCGAACTCTCACCCGACTTTCTGCGCATGGTGATGCGAGAAGCCTGGCGCACGGTGGCGATTGCAACCGCCGGCATGACCCTGGCCTTCCTGATCGCCGCCCCGCTTGGACTGGTATCGACCCGCGTGCTGTCGATCTCGACGCTGAGCGGAAAGATGGCAACACTGCCCTTCGTGATCCGGCAAGGTGTGAGATGGGCTCTGATCGTGCTGCGCAGCATTCCGGAGCTGGTCTGGGCGCTGGTGTTTGTCAGGGTTGTGGGGCTGGGTCCGACCGCAGGCGTGCTGGCAATCGGACTCACCTATGGCGGCATGCTCGGCAAGGTCTATGGCGACATCCTGGAAAGTGGTGACAGTGCAAGCGGCGAGGCGCTGCTGCGCAACGGTGGCTCGCGTCTTCAGTCATTCTTTTTTGGCTTCCTGCCGCAAAACGCGGCCGAACTCACCTCCTACACCATCTACCGCTGGGAGTGCGCGATCCGTTCTTCTGTCGTCCTCGGATTCGTGGGTGCCGGTGGCCTGGGCCAGCAGCTCGACAACTCGATGAAGATGTTCATGGGCGGTGAAGTGTTCACCATGCTGGCGGTATTCGTCGGCCTGGTCGCCCTCGCCGACCTGCTGAGCACGGCGCTGCGCCGGATCATGGGCTGAGGATGCCGATGTCGACCCGTCAGCAGGCGTTGATGCTCATGCTTGGCCTCGGGGCGCTGGTGGTCGCCAGCTTCTGGTCGCTCGATCTGCAATGGGCGCAGTTCTTTTCGAATGAGTCCCTGCGCAGCATGGGCCGATTCATCGGTGAGTTCTTTCCGCCTGATACCTCACCCGCTTTTCTGGCAAAGGTGCGCAGCGCGCTTGTCGAGACCCTCGCGATGTCGGCGCTCGGCACGCTGCTTGCCGGCATCGTCGGGCTTACCCTCGCCCTTGCCGCAAGCCGCCAGCAAGGGCAGGACCGTGCCCCGGCACGCACACCAGTCAGGCTGCTGCTCAATGCGCTGCGATCAGTGCCCGAGCTGGTCTGGGCCGGGCTCCTTGTGATCGCGGCCGGCCTGGGGCCGATGGCAGGCACCCTGGCACTCGCACTGCACACCAGCGGCGTGCTTGGGCGGCTCTTTGCCGAGGCGATTGAAAACCTGCCGTCGGGGCCCGCTGCCGCTTTGCGAACACAGGGGGCGGGACCGATCCAGGTATTCCTGTATGCGACCTTGCCGCAAGTGCTCCCGCAGATCATCAGTTACACCCTGTATCGCTGGGAGAACAATATCCGTGCCGCGGCGATGCTGGGCGTGGTGGGCGCAGGCGGCCTTGGGCAGATGCTGGCCTTTCACATGGGACTTTTCCACATGGGAAAGACCGCCACGATCCTGGTCGCGATGCTGGCACTGGTGGGGCTGGTTGACGCGATCAGCTATGGCGTCAGAAGTCGGCTGGCGCGATAAACCCTGTACTGGAAAGTTCGCTGACCGCCATCCAAGGCTGCCCGGTCATCCTCTGGAATAAGATACCGGCAACGCGCAACGAATCGATCTTCATCGAGTCGATTGGCATCATTGAATAACCATCACAACAGGAGACCCCTTGAATACCGTCACCCTTCCCGAAAATACCGGCCCGCTGAACGGAATTCGAGTTCTCGACCTCTCGCGGGTGCTGGCAGCGCCGTTTTGCGTGCAGACCCTCGGCGATCTCGGTGCCGACGTCATCAAGATCGAGCGCCCCAACATCGGCGACGAATCGCGCCAGTGGGGTCCTCCCTGGTTCAAGAACGACAAGGGCGAGCAGACCAAGGAGTCGGCCTATTTCATGTCGGCCAACCGCAACAAGCGTTCGGTCGCCGTTGATCTGGCCAGCCCTGATGGGCAGGAAGTCATCCGCAAGCTCGCCATGAGCGCCGACATCTGCATCGAGAACTTCAAGGTCGGCGACCTGGCGCGCTATGGGCTTGATGCCGCGTCGCTGCGCAAACTCAACCCGCGCCTGATCTACTGCTCGGTGACCGGCTTCGGCCAGACCGGCCCGTGGGCCGAGCGTCCCGGCTATGACTATCTGTTCCAGGGCATGGGCGGACTGATGAGCGTGACGGGCGAGCGCGACGATCTGCCGGGCGGCGGGCCGCAGCGCCTGGGCGTGCCGCTGGTTGATCTGTCCACCGGCATGTATGCCACGGTCGCCATCCTGGCGGCGCTGCATCACCGCACGGTCAGCGGCGAAGGCCAGCATCTCGACATCTCGCTGATGTCGACCGTGATGGCGATCAGCTCCGGCCAGTTGTCGAACCATATGGTCGGCGGCGCGATTCCGGGACGTACCGGCAACCATGCCCCCAATATCACGCCCTACGGCGTCTACCCCTGCTCCGACGGTCTGCTGATCATTGCCAGCGCCAACCAGAAGCAGTTCGTGACCCTGTGCAAGGCGCTCGAGCATCCCGAGTGGGGCGAAGATCCGCGCTTCAAGGACAACGCCTCGCGCATCGCTCATCGTCACGAACTGGGTGAACTCTTTGGCTCGGTCACCCGTACCCAGACCCGCGAGCACTGGGAGACGCTGTTTACGAAAGTCGGCGTGCCGGCCGGGCCGATCAACAACTACGCACAAGCCCTCGATCATCCCCAGGTAAAGCATCTTGGCACCCGCATCGGCATCCCCCATCCGCTGGGTGGTGAGGCGCCTGGCATCGGTAGCCCGATCCGGATGTCGAAGACTCCGGTGTCGTATCGCCGCCCCCCGCCGATGCTCGGCCAGCACACGAATGAGGTGCTGCGTGAACTCGGTATGGACGACGCCGCAATCGATGCGCTGGCCAAATCCGGCACGATTTCTTCAACCTGAGTTCTCGAGGCATCTGCCGTCGCTCAGCACCATCAGGACACCGCATGAGCGACAGCCAGATCGAGATTCCCGAGTCCTTCATTCGTCTGTATCTCGACCCCGGGCGCATCAAGCCCCGGGAGTCGCGCGCTTTCATCGCGCAACGCTACGATCTTTGCGAAGACATGGCACAGATGCTCATGGAACCGGCGCGCGAAACGCTCTGGAAACTGAGCATCACCGAGTGGGATGTGCTTCAACGCATGCAGCAGGGGCTGATCGGAGGTGAGGTGAATTTATCCCTGGCCGAGTCGCAATGGGTCGCGCGACGTCTCGCCGAACTGCTTGACTGGAATGCGGATGGTCTCTTCGACTGATGGCCGTCCCGGGCTCGTCCGGGAACTGCTGCGCTTTTGCCTGAAAGTCGAACACTCGCAGATCGCCTGGTCACGCGGCCTTCGATGCGCGCTGACCATGGCAGTGATACTCCTGGCTGCCGATCACTGGGGCCAACCCAGAATCGGGGTGCCGATTTCGCTCGGCGTTCTGTTCGCAAACCTGTGCGACATCAATGAGCCGCATCCACTGCGCCTGCAGAGCATGCTGTGGGCCGGCGTCTGGACAGGCGTTGCAACCACCCTTGCAGGCCTGGTGGAAGCGAGCTGGAGCGCCCATCTCGCCCTTGCCTTCTGCCTTGCCGGCGTCGTGGGATATACCAGCCTGCTGGGGTCAAAGAGCAGCCTGATCGGCAGCATCTGCCTTGCCATGTTTGCCATCTACTCCGGCTCGAAAATCGGTAGTGAGCATGCGCTGATCGATGGGCTGCTCGTGATGCTTGGCAGTCTGATCGCCAGTCTGCGTGCCTTGATCGGATGGCCCTTTCACCGCTTCGGCGCGAACCGCCGCAAGCTTGCCATTGCCTTTGATCAATTTCACGACCTGTGTCTCGATGCCAAAACGAATTGGGCCACGACCGGTGTCGCCTCGGCCATCCTCGATGCCACCCGCTCAATCGATCAATCGGGCGCAGCCGGCCGGACAGAGGTCTGGCTGCGCAGCCTGATGGCCTGTCTCGATCGCAGTCGCGTCGTCATGTTCGCGATCGAGTCCCAGCGTGCAAATCATCCTGACGCCGCAGCACTTGACCGGGTATTGAGCGCGGTCGGTGGCGTCGCAGGCGGCATTGCAAGCACGCTGAAGCGCCAGAGCCGAAAACGCCAGCTTGCCGGTCAGCTGGTCAGACTTCAGAACGCCTGCGACGCCTTCGGCAACGCGCCAGGCGTGGAACTCATCCATCGCCTGCGTGCCGACATGCAGGACGCCGTGCATCGAATACTCGATCCGTGGCCGATCGGATCGGCCGCGGTCTGCGCGGCGATCAAGGACACCCTGCCCACGGTGGGCGAAAGGCTGCGCCAGCACTTCAAGCCGAACGATCTCTTCGTCACCCATGGACTCAAGCTCGCCATCACGTTTACGCTCGCCAGCGGCCTGTCGCTGCTGCACTGGGACCATTCGAAATCCCTGCATGCCTACTGGATACCCTTGACCGTCGCCTGGATCTGCAAGCCCGATCTCGGCGGCACGATCAGCAAGGTCGGCATGCGCATGGTCGGCTCGGCGCTTGGCGTGGTGCTGGCAGTGCTGGCCCTGAAATTGATCGGCACCGACGACGGCATCATCCTGATTACTGCCCTCGGCGCACTGCTGACAGTCGCTTTTTTGTGGGCCAACTACACGCTGACTGTCATCGGCATCACCATGGTCGTGCTGTGCCTTGGCGCGCTCACCGGATCGCCTGTCGGGGACGAAGCCTGGGTAAGACTGTGGGCCACGCTGGTCGGCGGTCTTCTGGTGGTGGTGACCTCGGTCATTCGACCTGTTCGAAATGGGACTGCGGCCGCAGGCCATCTCAATCGCCTCTGCGCCGAACTTCGAGGCTATGCCGATGCCCTCAAGCGCGGGATGCGCGGCGACGAACTGAGGCAGATCCGCATGACCTTGCTGCAAGCCCGTACGGTGGCAAGCGGCACACTGGCTGCAGCGTCGGTCGAGCCTGCCGGCTTTTTGCAGAAGGAATCGATCAGGATCAATGTTCAAGACGCAAGCGTCATCCTTCATGAATTGGAGGCATGGCTGTCGAGCCTGGCGCATGTTGACATCACGGCTGCGAGCCTCGCAGCAGATGCCTCGATCTGGACAGAACTCGAGACAGCGATCACTGCCATCGAGCGGCGCATTGCGAATTTGAACCGCCTCGCTTGAAGCTGCCGGCTTCAGCCCAAAGTCTGACCTGCTCGCCAGTCTTGTTGGCGGCTCAAAGGAATGACATGGCCACCACGACTCGCATCGACGTACCGGCACGGCTCACCGTGCTGTTGACTCTGGCGAAATTGCTCGAGCGGCTGGAGCGAAGCAGCAAGCCGATTCATGCTGAGCAATACCGCTCGGTGGTTCAGCATCTGGTGAAAGAACTGGGATCGGTCGAACACGACGATACCTTTCGCCAATTGCTGAGCGCCTTTCCGGACATGTCGGAGATTCACGAAAACATGAATTACGACAAGGCAGGGCTTTGCCGATCACCCCTGAGTGCGTCGCTGGCCGCCGAGGCCGAGGCCCGTGCAGCGCTCGCCCGCGCAGCGACTTAGGCGCAATTTGAGCGTATGTCAGCGCTCTGTCCGGTCGGTCGGCCACGACAGGCGCCGACCGGTCGTTCGACAGAACGACTCGATATCGTCGGGCGTATCAATGTCGACCACATAATGCGGATTGTCACTGTCGAAAGGCAGTGCCGACAAACGATTGGCCTGTCGCCATTGCCTGCATCCGATGCTCTGATCGGCTGACAGCACCGCATCGCGGACTTCAGGGGTAAAGATCACCGGATTGCCAGGCTGGCCTTGCACGCGCGGAAACACCAGCAGGCATTCAGCGGGGCGCACGGCAAAGCGTGCGATCAGATCAGTCACATCGTGCGAATCGATCATCGGTTGATCTGCCAGGGCCATCAGGACCGCATTGCTTCTGCCGCTCAGCTCCTGCAGCCCGATACGCTGCGATGAAACCTGCCCCTGTGCCGGATCAGGATTCAGAACGATTCGCGCGCCACAGCGGGTCAGCCATGGCGCAATCTCATTGGCATAAAAACCCAGCACGACCACCAGTTCATCTGCACCCGCCGCTTTCAGGGCATTGATTTGCCGGATGATCAGCGGCTCGCCATCGAGTTGCAACAGTGATTTCGGGCGATGCCCCAACCGCGACCCCGCACCAGCCGCCATCAGAATCGCATCGAACGGGATAACGGCGCCGGGTGCTGCCGACTGCTGGCCAACCGGTTCACCGGATGGGGACTCGTGACGGGAAGGCATGAAACATCTCCTGCAACAGCGGGGCGTGAGATCGACAGCGTGGCTTGAACGCGCGGGCCTGCGACTCAGAAAAGCTTGATCAAAAGTCCGAGGGTGCCGCAGCCTGCCAGCAGCGGTATCACACCGATCTTGAATCGAAAGAGCGCCGCACAGCCGGCGATCGCGATTGCCGCCGCGATCAGGTCAGGCTGCCCTGCCCTGCCCTGCGGCCAGGCCACATGCAGTGCGAAGTACAACGCGAGATTGAGGATGACACCGACAACCGCCGCGGTAATGGCCGACAGCGGCGCGGTAAAACCAATCTTGCCGTGCGTCGCTTCGATCAGGGGTCCGCCGGCGAAGATGAACACGAAAGACGGCAGGAAAGTGAAGAAGGTAACGATGCAGGCGGCCATCGCACCGCCCAGGAACAGCATCTCCGGCCCCAGGACCTCCCGGCTCCAGCCACCGATGAATCCGACGAATGCCACCACGATGATCAGCGGCCCGGGCGTGGTCTCGCCCAGCGCCAGGCCATCGATCATTTGAGGGCCACTCAACCACTGGTAGCCCTCGACCGCGCCCTGGTACACATAAGGCAGAACCGCATAGGCGCCTCCGAAGGTCAGCATTGCAGCCTTGGTGAAGAACCACCCCATCTGTGTGAGCGTCCCCTGCAGGCCGCTTGTGGCAAGCAAGGCCCCCATTGCAATCCCCCAGAGCAGCAAGCCGACTGCGATCACGGTCAAGAGACGCACAGGCGAGAAGCGAGCATGCGGGGCGATCGGGGTATCGTCGTCGATCAGCGCTGGGCCGTAGTCCTTGTCTGATGCACCATGACCGCCACCGAGCGTAAAAAACCCGGGAGCCAGGCGTGCACCAATCGCGCCAACCATCGCGGCAACGATCACCACCAGCGGAAACGGTGCATCGAGGACAAAGATCGCAAGGAAGGCTGCAATCGCAATGCCCCACATCACCCGATTGCGAAGTGCACGTGATCCGATGCGGTATGCCGCATGGACAACCAGCGCGACCACCGCCGGCTTCAAACCATAAAAGATACCGGCCACGACTGGTAGTTCACCGAAGCGCAGATAGATCCACGACAGGCCGATCAGGATCAACAGCGACGGCAGCACGAAGAGTCCACCCGCCACCAGACCGCCTGATGTGCGATGCATCAGCCAGCCGATGTAGGTCGCCAGCTGCTGGGCCTCGGGGCCAGGCAGGACCATGCAGTAGTTGAGCGCATGCAAGAAGCGCCGCTCGCTGATCCAGCGGCGACGCTCGACCAGCTCGCTATGCATGATGGCAATTTGCCCGGCCGGCCCGCCAAAACTGATGAAGCCCAGCTTGAGCCAGAAGACCAGCGCCTCGCGAAAACTCACTGGCGCAGGCGCTGACGGTGGGTCGATTACCGAGCCCTCATCGATCGCCATTGCTTATTCCGGACCGCCATCTACTTCCAGACAGTCTCTGACTGCGATTTCATGAAGAGCTTTTGCATGCCACCCAGCCACCGATCGTAGTCATCGGTTTTCTTGCGCATGTACTGCAGCACCTCGGGGTGAGGCAGGACCAGAAAGGTCTCGGCAGCCATGACCTTCACGATCTCATCAGCCACCACCTCGGCGCTCAGGATGCCGTCGCCACCGGCCGACCCGCCATCGCCAGGAACCATTCCGGTTCGAACGGCCTGCGGGCAAAGGCAGGACACATGCAGGCCGCTGCGGCCGTAGGCGATCGAGAGCCACTCGGCAAACGCGACCGCCGCATGCTTGGTGACCGCATAGGCGGCCGACTCGACAATGTTGAGCAGACCGGCCGCTGAGGCGGTGATGAGGAAGTAGCCCTCGCCGCGCGCGACCATCTTGTCGACCAGTGCGCGCGCCGCCCAGACATGGGCCATCAGATGGATCTTCCACATCTTGTCCCACATCTCGTCATCCGGCTCGGCCCCTTTGCTGTTGCCGATGCCGGCATTCGAAAAGAAAATATCGACCCGCCCGTAACGGGCTTCGGCGGCTGCCACCAGCGCCTGGATATCGGCTTCACGACTGACGTCGCAACGCACCGCCAGGCCGTTGACTGCCTGCGCCACGGGCTGCAGTCCGGCTTCATTCATGTCGGCCACGACGATGCCTGCCGCACCCTCAGCATGAAACTTGAGCGCGGTGGCGCGACCAATGCCGCTCGCCGCACCGGTGATGACTGCAATTTTTCCCTTCACATCCATGAGTCGTCTCCTTGAGTCGATGTTGAAATGGTGATCTCGAACCTGATGCCAAATGCCGCTTACAGCCCGTGAAACTTCGCGAAAGTCTCAAGCGGCGCGCGGCGTGTGACCAGCTGGTTGATCGGATGGCTGTCGTCCCGATAACCGATCGCCATGCCGGTAAAAAGCATGCGCTCGGCAGGTGTGCCGAGAAAATTCGTGATGGTTTGCGGATACACCGCCCAGCATTCCTGTGCGCAACTGTCGAGCCCCTCTTCGCGCAGCAGGACCATCACGGTCTGCAGATACATGCCGAGGTCTGACCACTGCGGCATGCCCATTCGCCGATCGACCGTGCAAAACAAGGCAAGTGGGGCGCCGAAAAACTGATAGTTCCGCGCGAACCACTGAAGCCTTGCGGCCTTGTCTTCACGAGGAATGCCGAGCAACGCATACATGTCTTCACCGACCTGGAACCGATAGTCACGATACGGCGCGACCAGTTCGGGCGGATAAATGCTGTAGTCCTTGACCGGGTCGCCGGCAGGCGCCTCGACCACCCGCGTGCGCATGATGTCCTTGAGGCTGGAGAGCGGCTCGCCCGCCACGACATCGATATGCCAGGGCTGCAGGTTGCCGCCAGTGGCCGACCGCGACGCCGCAGTCAGCACTCGGCGAATCACCTCTGCGTCCACCGGCTTGTCGAGAAACGCGCGGATTGAGCGCCGGCTGGCAACCGCTTCGTAAGTATTCATGAGTGTCTCCTCAATGTTTGTCGTGGTGCCTGGAATAGTGGGATCTTCTCACCAAGTCGCCTAAACCCGACAATGCGACACCATCAACCGTAAGGAGCACCGTCATGTCAGACCCGCTGTCGGGCCAAGCGCTCTATCGCGACATCGAACGCTACGCCGGTTTTGGTCTGCATCGATACGGCAGCCTCGGTGCCGAAGCGGCCATGTCATGGATTGAACATGAGCTCGCTGCCGCCGGGTATCAGGTCGACTCCCAGGCGCTGACAATGCCGCGGCAATATGAACTCGATCATGCGCAATTGCACATCGGCACCGCCGCGCTCGAGGCCTTTCCACACTGGTGGCTGCCAGAAGATCGCGCGACCTTCGCCTTGTCGGCACGGCTGAGCGATGAGGCCGATGCGACAGGAAAGCTGGTCTGGGTTCACCTGCCGCACGATCGCAGCGCCTACCTCAATGATTCGCACCGCACGGCGATTCATCAGGCGGCCGGACGCAATCCTGTGGCCATCGTGCTCACGATCGACAATCCGGCCAACGACATCTTCACTTACAACGCCAATCAGGAAGACGCTCCCTGGCCGGTACCGGTCATTGTGGTCGCCGCGCGCCACAAGGCGCTGCTTGCAAAAGCGCTGCACGAGGGCACCGTGATGTCGATCGATGTCGCAGGACGTTACCGGCAGGACGTTCCCGGACGCAACCTGATCGGCCACCTCGATGGCAGCGCCTCGCAGGCGATCGTTATCTCGACACCAATCACCAGCTGGTTTACCAGCACCGGCGAGCGCGGTCCCGGCATCGCAAACTTTCTGGCCCTCGCAAGGCATGCCGCGCGGCAGGTATCAGGTCGACCGCTCAGCAACAAGCTCGTGTTCGTTGCGACCGCAGGTCATGAGATCGGACACGGCGGCATGGAGCACTTCCTGCGCCATGCCGCACCGCCGCCGTCTGAGGTCAAGGCCTGGATCCACCTCGGTGCCTCCAATGCCTGCCATCAGTGGACGCAAGATGGCGACGGCTGGCGAACCGACGGTTCGGTCGATGGGGCTGCCAGACGACTGGTGATGAGTCCGTCGATGCAGGCGATGGTCAGCCAGCAATTCCGGCAAATTGATGCCGTGCCATTCATCGCCGACAAGGAAGCCATCGGCGAGCTGCGCGATGTCAAGGCCGCCGGCTATCGCGATTTTTTCGGGATGGCCGGATCGCATCGCTTTTTTCACACGCCGACCGACGGCCCGCAAACCACCAGCCCGGCAATTCTGGAGCCGGTCGCACGAGCCTTCGCGAGCGCGCTGGACGCGCTCATGTAGTGCTCATGTAGTGCTCATGTCGTGCTCATGTTGTGCTCATGTCGTGCTCATGTCGTGCTCATGTCGTGCTCATGTCGTGCTCATGTCGTGCTCATGTCGTGCTCATGTCGTGCTCATGTCGTGCTCATGTCG
>CAIVAS010000175.1 GCA_903903975.1 uncultured Burkholderiales bacterium | reverse complement strand
TTGCAGGCCAGTCGTGAACGCATCACTCAGGCCAATGCCCTGTTGCTGCCCAGTGTCAACGCGACCTCCAATGATGGCCTCATTGTGGTCGACAACAACTGGACCGCACCGCCGCCACGACGCCGATTCGATTCCCAGTCGCTCAACCTGATCGGCACGCAGCCGCTCTTTCGACCGATTTATCGCGAGACGCTCGCGCAAAGCGAACTCTCGACGCAGGTCTACGAGGCACAACTCGCAGCGGCCAAACAGGACCTGATCCTGCGGGTGGCACAGGCCTATTTCGATGTGCTCTCAGCCCAGGATGCCTTGACGGTGGTTCGGGCACAGAAGCAGGCTTTCGCCGAACAGTTCGCCTCGGCCAAGCGCAATTTCGAGGTGGGCACGGCCACTATCACCGACCAGCAGGAAGCCCAGTCGCGTCTGGATCTGACCCGCTCGCAGGAGGTTGCCTTCGAGAACGACCTGCAGGTCAAACGGGCCTTGCTGGCGCAGTTGCTGGGACGGGATCTCGAAGACCTCTTCACCCTGAAGTCGAATGTCGACATCACACCGCCGCAAGCCGCCCGCGAGAATGAATGGGCCGCGGTTGCGCGGGCGCAGAATCTTCAGGTGGTGCAATCCGAACTGCAAGCCGAGATCGCCAAACGCGAGATCCAGAAGCAGCGATACGGCCACTATCCGACGGTCGACCTGGCCCTGATCGGCAACGCCGGTCGCAGCACCGCCGGTCAGACAACCGCTGCCGGTGTCGGCGTCAAGAGCTATTACGGACAGGCACAGTTGCAGTTTGCCCTGCCGATCTACAGCGGCGGCGCGGTTGATGCCAAAGTGCGCGAGGCGATTGCCCTGCAAAGCAGTTCCGAGTCCAACCTCGAGACATCGCGACGCACGGCCGAGCAAAGTGCGAGGCAGACCTTCCTCGGCGTCAAGAGCGGCCTCGAACAAGTGCGGGCACTCACCGCAGCAGAGCGCTCGAGCCAGCTGGCGCTGGAGTCGAACCAGCTCGGTTATCAGGTGGGCGTGCGCATCAATATCGACGTACTCAATGCGGCACAGCAGCTCTTTTCGACCCAACGCGACCTGGCCTTTGCGCGCTATGGCGTGGTGCTCAATTCGCTCACGCTGCTCGGCACGGCCGGCGACCTGACCGAGCAGGAGGTCTTGCGGGTCAATGCCCTGCTCGAGCCGCCGCGCACCCCACCGCCGAAGATCACGCCTGAAGACAACCGGCCAGTGATGAGCGGCGATCCATTGATGCAGGATGGTGGCAGCAAACCTTCGTCTGGGCCACCGTCCGCGGCCAATGCCAATCGCTCACCGCCCGAGCGCGGCGGGCGTGCTGCGCAGCCGGCTGCGCCGACATCGGGTTCCGGCGCGCGTGTGTTGCCACCGCCTCCTCCGGTGATCGTTCCCGTAACGCCGGTCACTCCTGCCACGCCCGCAACGTCGCGCTGAACCCTTCATCGGGGTTGCGACAGGCGCTTTGACGGCATCGCGGCCGTGATGGACGTGATGAGCCGGGCGCGGCCTTGCGGCCGGCTTGGGTCATCGATTGCGCAGTGATGCGGCCAGTAGCGGCGCCAGTGCGGTGACCGTGCGCTCAGTGGCACCACGATGCCGACTCGCGAAGTCAGTGCCGGCTTCGGCCATGGCCTGCTTGCGTGCTGGGTCTGAAAGGATGGCCAGTCCGGTGGCGATCGCTTCATCGGCATCAGCCACTGACTGCGCCGCACCTGCCTCGAGCGCCTGAGCCGCAGCCTGTGCGAAGTTGAAGGTGCTCGGCCCGATCACCACCGGGCAGCCGGCTGCGCAGGCCTCGATCAGGTTTTGCGAACCGAAAGGCAGCAAGGAGCCGCCGATGAGGGCGCAGTCGGCCAGCGCATACCAGGCATCCATCTCGCCCATCGAGTCGCCGATCAGCAGGTCGATCGATGCGGCATCGAAGCGGGGATCGTCGAGGTCGGCGCGCCGGGCCACGGCAAAGCCTGCGGCCTGCGCGGCGCGGGTCACCGCTTCGAAGCGCTGGGGATGGCGGGGGACGATGAGGAGGAGGGGCCGCTTGTTGGACTCGGTGGATTCGGTCGATGAAGCGTTCGATGCGGACAGAGAGACAGACGCCAATGGCGTCACAGTCCCCTGCCCCTGCCCCTGCCACCGCGCCCGCCAGGCCTGCCAGATCAGCGCCTCTTCCCCGTCGCGCGTACTGGCCGCCAGCAGCACCGGCCGGCCGATCAGGCTGCGCCAGGCGCACCCGCGCGCCATCAATGCGGCATTCGGGGCATTGTCGAACTTGAGATTGCCAGTGACCGCATCGACCGCTCGCCCGAACTGCGCGAGTCGCTCGGCATCACCCGGCGACTGCGCCAGCACCAGCGAAAGCCTGCGGGCGGCCGGCTCGATCAGCGACCGCTGACGCATACCCCGCCTGAGCGAGCGCGGCGACAGCCGGGCATTGATCAGCGCTATCGGCACGGCCTGCGCTTCGGCTGCGGCCATCAGGTTGGGCCACAGCTCGGTTTCCATCAGCAGGCCGATCGCCGGGCGCCAGGCGCGCAGAAAGCGGCCCGGGGCACCGGCATAGTCATAAGGCAGATAGGCCTGCATGAAGCGATCGCCGAGTTCTTTGGAGAACAGCTCGGCAGCGGTCTGACGACCGGTCGGCGTCATGCAGGTCATCAGGATGCGGGCGGAAGGGTGGCGCGCAGCGAGCGCACGCACCAGCGGCTGCGCGGCACGCGATTCGCCGACTGAGACCGCGTGGATCCAGATCAGGGGGCGCGGGTCTGGCTTAGTCCGGTTCAGAAAGCCGAAGCGCTCGGACCAGTGCGCCAGGTAGGCCGGCTGACGCAGCGATCGCCACAGCAGATAGGCCATGACCAGCGGCGTTGCGAGCAGCCAGCCGAGGGAATAGAGACGCAGCATCAGGGGAGGGGTTGGGAGAGCGCTACGGCGAGGGACGGGCTGATCAAGGCAGATGGGCCGATCAGCGACGGTCGGCTATGCGTCAGCTCGAAGACAAGCTTAACGAAGCGGGTGACGATAGCGCAGCCCTTCGAAGCGCGAAAAATCACGATCAGTCGTGATCCATTCGCATCCGGACTCGATGGCCAGCGCCGCCAGCCAAGCATCAGGAACGAGATTGCCGCGCACGCCCGCTTGTTCGCAGAGCCTGCAAAAGATCCCCCAGTGACGCGCACCAGGAGCAACCGGCACACAATTCGGCGCCTCGATCAGTGCATTGGCAAACGCCATCGCATCTTCAAGACGCGATGGTGACGCAAACACCTTGGGATGCGTCACGATCCTCAGGAATCCGCTGAGAACAACCGAGGACATCCCGAAGGCTTCTTCCCCATTGACCAGCGACTCCATCCATCGCTTGAAGTTCAGATGCTGATCCGCATCCCTTCGATGCGCATAAACCAACACGTTCACATCGCACAGCAACACCTCAGGAATCCATCCGGTCCAGCAGCGAAGCGCTGTCATCCAGATCGACGCCGGCAAGCGTGCCACCACCGCCAGCGGTCTTCAGCCGAATGACTTTTCGAGGTGCAGTTGAATGACGGTCAGCCAGCGTTGCACGCAGCGATTGCTCAATCACCGCGGTCAGCGTCGTTCCGTTGTCACTCGCATGGCGCTTTGCCTTTGCGAGCAAGTCATCGTCGAGTCGGATCGTGGTTCTCATATGTCAATGCATCAGGCTGATGCATCAGTATGTCTGAGATCGGAGAGCGTCTCAACACCCTCAGAACGGCACATCCACCCCCGGCGCCACCGCCGTGATCGCCGCCTTGAACGCCGCCTTGATGCGCGCAATCGCAGCCTCCGAATCAGCTTCGAATCGCGTGACAACCACCGGCGTGGTGTTCGAGGCCCGCGCCAGACCGAAGCCATCGGGATACTCGACCCGCACGCCGTCGATGGTGATCACCTCATCGGCGCCCTCGAACTTCGCATTGCGCTGCAGGGCCTCGACCAGCTTGAAGTTATCGCCCTCGGCAGTGTTGATGTGCAACTCGGGCGTGGCGATCGCATCCGGCAGGGCTTCGAGCACCGCACTCGGGTTAGTCGAGCGCGACAGGATCTCGAGCAGACGGGCGCCGGTATACAGGCCATCGTCAAAGCCATACCAGCGGTCGTTGAAGAACACATGGCCGCTCATCTCGCCGGCCAGCGGCGCGCCAGTCTCTTTGAGCTTGGCCTTGATCAGCGAATGGCCAGTGCGCCACATCAGCGGCACACCGCCATGCTTGCGCACCCAGGGTGCGAGATTGCGGGTGCACTTCACGTCGTAAATGATCTGCCCGCCAGGCCGATGCGCAAGCACGTCCTGCGCATAGAGCATGAGCTGGCGATCGGGCCAGATGATCTGGCCGGTCTTGGTCACCACGCCCAGCCTGTCACCGTCGCCATCGAAAGCCAGACCGATCTCGCAGTCGGTCTCTTTCAGGCAGCGGATCAGGTCCTGAAGATTTTCGGGATGCGCCGGATCGGGGTGATGGTTGGGGAAAGTGCCATCGACCTCGGTGAAGAGCTCGGTCACTTCGCAGCCCAGCGACTTGAAGAGCTGCGGCGCAAGCGCGCCCGCCACGCCGTTGCCGCAGTCGATCGCGATCTTCATCGGGCGCGAGAGCTTCACGTCACCCAGGATCTTCGCGAGGTATTCACCGGTGACATCACGCTTGGTCACGCGCACCGGTGCATTGGCATCGAGCTTGCCTGCAAACGAGGGGTCGACGATCGCCTTGTAGAGATCCTGGATGCCGTCGCCATAGAGCGTGCCGCCGCCGAGCATCATCTTCAGCCCGTTGTATTCCGGCGGGTTGTGGCTGCCGGTGACTGCGACACCCGAGCCGGTATTGGTGAGCACGGTCGCGAAATAGACCACCGGCGTGGGCACCATGCCGATGTCGATGGCCTCGACGCCAGCGCTGTTGATGCCCTGCGTGAGGGCCGCAATCAGTCGCGGGCCCGACAGTCGCCCGTCTCGACCGACCACGATCGCGGGGATCCCCTTGGCCTTGGCCTGCAGGCCGAGCGCTGCACCCACACCGCGCGCCACCGCATCGGTGAGGGTGACCTTGGCCGGGTCGCCATCGACGATGCCGCGGATGTCATAGGCTTTGAAGATCGAGGACGAGATCGAAGGGGCTGCCATGGGGGGCTCCGGTTGGTGGGGCATGTGGGCCGCAAATCGGTGGAATTGTACAGAGCGCCACCATGGCGCGGCCGTGAACAATGGCGCGACGATGACGCCGAAATCGGCTCCGACGCTGCCGTTTCAGCGTCGCCCTTCTCCGGGCGTCGCCAGATAGTGGTCCATCGTCAGCCGCAATCCGGCATCCAGATCGACCTTCGGCTGCCAGCCCAGCGCAGCGATGCGGGCATTGTCGAGCAGCTTGCGCGGCGTGCCGTCGGGCTTGCTGGTGTCGTAGTCGATGCGACCTTCAAAGCCAGCGAGTTGGGCAATTCGGGCAGCAAGCTGCGAGATCGGCAGGTCAGTGCCTGAGCCGATGTTGATCAGGGGCGGCTGAAAAACCTTCTGATGATCGATGCCTTTGCCGAGCAGGTCATCGAAGGCTGCGTCATCCAGGTTCATCAGAAACAGGCAGGCATCGGCCAGATCGTCGCTGTAGAGAAACTCTCGCAATGCCGTCCCGGTCCCCCACAGCGTGACTGATTCTGCGCGGTTGCGCGCGGCTTCAGTGAAGCGACGAATGAGTGCCGGCAGCACATGCGAATTTTCGGGGCTGAAGTTGTCATTCGGGCCATAGGCACTGGCCGGCATGACCGACAGAAACCGCGTGCCATGCTGACGGTTGTAGCTCCAGCACATCTCGATTCCGGCGATCTTCGCCAGTGCATAAGGCCGGTTGGTGGCCTCCAGCGGGCCGGTGAGCAATGAGTCCTCGCGAATCGGCTGCTCGGCAAATTTCGGATAGATGCACGACGCGCCAAAAAACAGCAGCCTGGCAGCACCATGGCGATGGGCAGCCGTGATGAGGTTGGTCTCGATCGCGAGATTGTCGCGGATGAAGTCGGCCGGGAATTCGTTGTTGGCCAGGATGCCACCGACGCGGGCTGCCGCAATGAAGACGTACTCGGGTTTTTCGATGGCGAAAAACGCTTCGGTCGCCGCGGCGTCGGTCAGGTCAAGTTCGGCGTGAGTGCGGGTGATGACGTCTGTGTAGCCAGCTGCAGCCAGTGCACGGCACAGAGCGGAGCCGACCAGGCCGCTGTGGCCGGCGATATAGATGCGGGCGTTGGGAGTCATCATCAGCAGGGATCTCTTTGGCGACTCATCAAGTATCCCATGGCGATTGAATCGGTCTGCAGCCCGCCAAGTGTCTGTCGGTGCGGGAGATACAATCGGGGCGGCGCAGTCTTGGCGACGCGCAGTCCGGGGCAAGGATTTAGGCGCCGTCAACAGGGCTTCAATGAAAGAAAGCGAAAGACTGGAGTCGGCATCAGAACAGCGCTCGCCATCATCGTCGCCGGGCACTAACGCTTCTTGCGACGCGGTCATCGTCAACTACAACGCGGGCCGCTTTCTGGCCGAGTCGGTCAGGCAGCTTCAGGCAAGCCCGGTCATCAACCGCATCGTGATCGTCGACAACGACTCGCAGGACGACAGTCTGTCCTTGTTGCCCGACGATTCAGGCGATGGCCGACTGGTCGTGATCAGGAATCAGACCAACCTCGGCTTTGCGGCCGCATCGAACATCGGCCTGCGCGCATCCACGTCGCCCTATGCCATGCTGGTCAACCCCGACTGCTTTGTCAGCCCCAAGGCCATCGACGCCATGATCGCGACACTGCGCGCGCATCCGAAGGCGGGCATGGTCGGCCCGCAGATTCTCAACCCCGATGGCAGCGAACAGGCTGGCGCCCGCAGGTCTGACCCGACACCGTGGCGATCATTCGTTCGCGCATTTGGCCTGTCGCGCTTCTTCAAGGATTTCGGGCTGGAAAAAGAGACTCTGCCGACGGCCGCCACCGAAGTCGATGCCATCTCTGGCGCCTGCATGCTGGTCACGCGGGATGCGCTGAAGGCTGTCGGCTTGCTGGACGAGGGCTACTTCATGCACTGCGAGGATCTCGACTGGTGCCGTCGATTCCGGCTGGCGGGCTTTGCGGTGCTCTTCGATCCGTCAGCCGTCGTCACCCACGAAAAAGGCGTGAGCAGCAAGCCACGCCCGGTCTTCGTCGAATGGCACAAGCATCGCGGCATGGTGCGCTACTACCGCAAGTTCTTTCGGGATGACTATCCGCTGCCATTGATGTGGGCGGTCATCCTGACGGTGTGGATGCGGTTTGGGGTGGTCGCGGTGGTCAAGACCGTGCGTCGATTGGCTGGGAGCTAGGTGACCTGATCAGCAGCCCGTCAACGCCATGGTTGTCGCTTTCGATTGAGAAATCGGGGGCAGCGACGCTGATCGGTCGGATTGAGCGCAGCGCAGGGGCTTTTCATAACCCGGGTACAATCGATCTATTTTGCCAAGACGCGCCAGCGAATGAGCTTGATGTCGATGTCTGTTGATCCGCACGCGACCCAGCCAGTCTCAATTGGCGCGTTGTCAAGCAGTCTGTGGCGAAACCGGCAGCTCATCGCCCAGATGACGCGCCGCGAAATCGTCGGCCGCTATCGCGGTTCGTTCATGGGGCTGGCGTGGTCCTTCGTCAACCCTGTTTTCATGCTTGCCGTCTACACGCTGGTGTTCTCGGAAGTCTTCAAGTCGCGATGGCCTGGGGGCACAGACCCGGACAGCAAGACGCAGTTTGCGATTGTCCTGTTCGTTGGCTTGATCATTCTCTCGATTGTTTCCGAAGTGCTGAATCGAGCTCCCGGACTGATCGTTTCGAATGTCAACTTCGTCAAGAAGGTGGTGTTCCCAGTTGAAATTCTGCCAGTTGTCTCGATGGGCACTGCGCTGTTTCACGCTCTGGCCAGCATCGTCGTCCTGCTTGTGGCTTTGCTGCTTTTCAATGGAACCTTGCCCTGGACGGTCATCTTCCTTCCGCTCGTGTTGTTGCCGCTCGTGATGCTGACATTGGGAATCTCCTGGATG
Organism: uncultured Burkholderiales bacterium; assembly: GCA_903903975.1. Classification (GTDB taxonomy): domain Bacteria; phylum Pseudomonadota; class Gammaproteobacteria; order Burkholderiales; family Burkholderiaceae_E; genus UBA4615. The sequence goes on along the minus strand of CAIVAS010000175.1, from coordinate 16,609 downwards.
CTGGCGTCGCTGGGTGTGTTCATCCGTGACGTCGGACAGACAATCGGAATCTTCACCAGCGTGCTGATGTTCGTTTCACCTGTCTTCTATCCGCTGTCAGCCGTGCCCGAGCAGTTCAGACCTTTCATTCAACTGAATCCGCTGACGTTCATCATCGAACAGGCGAGAGAGGTCGTCGTCTGGGGCCAGCCTCCTGATTGGCGGGGACTGTCCCTGTATGGCCTGGCAGCAGCAGTCGTAGCGTGGGCCGGATTTGCCTGGTTCCAGAAGACTCGGAAAGGATTCGCCGATGCCCTCTGAAGCCGCGATCATCCGGGTCGATGACATCAGCAAAAATTATCAGATCTACGCACGACCCGGCGATCGACTCAAGCAGTTCGTCTACCCGCGGCTGGGCAGACTGGTCGGCCGTACGGGGTTGAAGTACTACAACGATTTCTGGGCGGTCAATGGCGTGTCGTTCGAAGTTGGACGTGGCGAAACCATTGGCATCATCGGTCGTAACGGCAGCGGCAAGTCGACGCTGCTGCAGATGATCTGCGGGACACTCAGTCCAACCGGGGGATCGATCCGGGTCGAAGGCAAGGTCGCCGCCTTGCTTGAGCTTGGCTCTGGCTTCAACCCGGAGTTCTCGGGTCGCGAGAACGTCTTCCTCAATGCGTCCCTTCTTGGTCTGACAACCGAGCAGATCGAAGCGCGATTCGATTCGATCGCGGCCTTCGCGGATATCGGTGAACACATCGAACAGCCGGTCAAGACCTATTCAAGCGGGATGATGGTTCGGTTGGCATTCGCCGTCATCGCGCATGTTGACGCGGACATTCTGGTGATCGACGAGGCGCTGGCGGTGGGTGATGCGTTTTTCACTCAGAAGTGCATGCGCTTCATGCGCAACTTCATGAAATCAGGAACCGTGCTGTTCGTGAGCCACGATACGGCCAGTGTGCGTAGCCTGTGCAATCGGGCGATCTGGATCGAGAAGGGCCGAATCGTCGAGCAAGGCGATCCGAAAGACGTTTGCGAGCACTACCTTGAGGCCTATTACGAAGCGCAGCAGGGAAAGAGCGCGACAAACCGAGTGATCAAGAACAGGCCCGCCATTGGCAAAGCCACGTTTCGTGATCAGCGTGCTGCGCTGATCAATCATTCCAATCTTCGAAACGATTTGCGCATCTTCGAATTCGATCCCTCAGCGGCGTCTTTCGGCTCGGGTGATGCGCTGATTCGCGACGTCCGCCTCACCGACGATGACGGCCATCCTTTGAGCTGGGTCGTCGGTGGCGAAGCGGTCAGGCTGCAGATCACGATGGAGGCGATTCGGCCGGTACATGCCCCGATCGTCGGCTTCTTTCTCAAAGACCATCTTGGCCAGACGCTGTTTGGCGACAACACCTATCTCGCCTACCAGGACAGCGATATGCATTTCGATGTCCACGATCTGTATCAGGCTGAGTTTTCATTCGAGATGCCAATCCTCCCGGCAGGCATGTACAGCGTCGTTGCATCGGCCGCAGCGGGAACTCAGGAACACCACGTCCAGCATCACTGGATTCACGACGCGCTCTTCATCAAGTCGGAATCAAGCAGTCACTCGACGGGTCTGGTCGGCATACCAATGTCAACGATCAGTCTGATGAAGCTGGACAACACCGAATCCTGAGCCGCGGGTCGCCTCCGCACACAGCCATTGCAAACACCATGGACAAACAGCCTAAACAAAGCACAGTCGATCTGGTTTTCGGAGACATGGCACTGCTGACAAACTCGCCCTGGCGACTGACAGACATTGCGAGCTGGCATGAGCACATCCCTTTTGCTTTCTGGCTCATGAGGCAACTGAAGCCTTCGTGCTTCGTTGAACTGGGGGTGCACAAGGGCGATTCGTACAGCGCAATCTGCCAGGCAGTGAAGGACGCCGGTCTTCAGACTCGATGCTTCGGCATTGACACCTGGCAGGGCGAAGAGCACGCAGGCCGCTACGACGACAGCATCTGGCAGGAATACTCCGCCTATCACCGGCAGCACTTTGCCGGATTTTCGAATCTGATCCGATCAACTTTCGACGAGGCCCTTCAATACTTCCCCGACGGCGATATCGAACTGATTCACATCGACGGGCGACACTACTACGACGATGTCAAGCACGACTTCGAGTCATGGCTGCCGAAGCTCAGCCCGCGTGCTGCAGTGCTGTTTCACGATATCAATGTCCGCGAACGAGAGTTCGGCGTCTGGAAGTACTGGGAGGAGCTGCGAAAACAGTACCCTGCCCGAACGTTTTCCTTCCTCCACGGTCATGGCCTCGGGCTCCTGTTTCCTGGTGCGCAGCCACCGGCGCTGGCCTCACGCCTTGGCGAATTGGATGAGCCCGACATTCAATATGTGCGTGCGGCGTTTGCCGCACTGGGCAAGTCGGTCAGCAGACAGGCTGAAATCAACCGATTGAATCGCTTGACGCCAATGCTGGAGCAGCGGGCATTCGAAGCGCAGTCGCATTCGAGAGCGCTGGATGAAAGACTCGAGCGCGCAGCGTCAGGCATCGAAGCGCTCGAGAAGCGTTGCGAGGCATTCGAACAGCGGGCAATCGAAGCCGAATCGCGACCCAGAGCACTGGAAGAAAGACTCGACCACGCCGCATCAGACATCGAAGTGCTCGCGAGACGTTGCGAGGCATCCGAAGCGAGGGCGGCGCACTCGACGAGCGAAGCAGCATCGAATGCCGCGAAAAGCCATGAATTGCTCAGCATGCAACGGCGGCTCCTTGATGAGAATGCCAAGGAGACCGCCAAGCTGCGAAGCGACTTGCTGCAGACGCAGGCGCAACTCGATTCAGCGCGCCAGTCGCGCTGGTGGCGGAGGACGGGGGTGGTGCCCGAACTGGCGGCGGGCTTGAAAGCAGATCGGACGATGCTGGCAGACGCTGACAGCCATGCTCACAACCCCGAGCCTGACACCCGAGACCACGCTTTCGAAGCCAGTCTGCAGGATCTGCGAAACAGCCCTCTGTTTGACAGCGAGTATTACCTCTCAGCGAATGCTGATGTGAAATCAGCCGGGGTCGATCCAGCTGACCACTACCTGCGATACGGCTGGCAGGAAAACCGCGACCCTTCGCCCGGTTTCAGCACCTCGCACTACCTGGAAGCAAACCCCGATGTTGCAGACGCCGGGGTCAATCCGCTCATTCACTACCTGCGTTACGGCCAGCATGAGAATCGTCCTCTCAAGCTCGAGGACGTCGAGGTCATCAAGCCTGCTTCGCAGGCTGCCGAGATGGTCCACCACGAGGCCAGAATTGCGGCCGAGGTCGCCGATATCCGACACTCCGGACTCTTCGACGACGCTTTCTACCGGTCGATGTACCCGGATATCGATCTCGCCACCGACGACCCCATCCGGCACTACTGCGAGCGGGGCTGGCGAGAGGGTCGAAATCCTTCCGATGATTTCGACACAGCCTTCTACCTGAAGACTTATGACGACATCTCTCGCCATGGCATCAATCCCTTCTGGCACTACGTCAAGGCTGGCGCCTTCGAGTTAAGGCACGCGTTACCCGACCAGAATGTCAGACTCGAAGAAGATGCCTGGTTCGGTTCCATCAACAGCAGCGTTGATCTGATCGCGCTCTACGGCTCAACCGACTGGCCTGCGCTGCGAAGAGGGCGAACGGTCGCAATCGGTCATCCGCAGCCGGCCCTGCCTCTTGAAGCGATCGGTTTCTATGACCCGCTCGACCCGGAAACGCTTCGCGCTCAGGCAGACATGGCGAGGCGCCACGGCATTCACGGATTCTGTTTCGATCTTGAGCCAGAGCATTCGGCATCGCCACTTGCCACCCTGCTGGCGCATCACGAGATTGATCTTCGCTTCTGTCTCCGAATCAAGCTCGGACAGGGCAAGCTGAGCGACCCTCAGATTGCCCAGCTGATGCGAGCCTGCACGGACAACCGCTTCATCAGCCCTGCCAGCCGGCCACTGATCATCGTTACGCTTGGCTCATCAAGTCCTGACGCGACAAGCGACCTTCACGGCTTGCGACAGCATTTCGCCGCGCACGGCATGATGAATCCTTTTCTGATCGGCTGCCCAGAGTCCCTTGAATCAGCTGAACCGCTGGCGCTTGTCGGCGAACTTTGCGATGCCTTTCTCGACCTGCCGGTCTCGCCAATCCCTGGCGAGACCGGTCCGTTTAGTCCCTTGGGCAAGGCTGGCACCGCGATCGTTCCCTATCGCGTGATTGCCTCGCATGGCGTGAGCCGCGCTGCGACGACTCACATCGGCGGCGTCCCGCTTTATCAGGCGATCACCCTTGGACGCGACGAGACAACGAGCGCCACCAGGCAACCGCTGATCTACACGCGATTCCACCTGCGGGACTACCGCCGCTGGCTCGATGCCGCACTCGGCGCCTCCCAGCATGCGCACCCCCTTGGCAGACGACTCGTTTTCCTGAACAGCTGGAACGACTGGGAGAAAGGCTCGTATCTCGAACCCGACCGTCGCAGCGGATTTGGTCGCCTGAACGAAACCAGCCGGGCTTTGGTCGGGCTGCCTCAAGGCGAGATTCTGCCCAAGGTGTCAGTGGTTGTGCCGAACTACAACCATTCGGCATTTCTGAAGCGTCGGCTCGACAGTATCTACGGACAAACCTACAAGAACATCGAGGTCATCCTGCTTGACGACTGCTCGACAGACGACAGTCGCTCGATACTCGCCGACTATGCAGGGGCCCATCCCGAGATCACGCGAAAAATGTTCAATGATCGAAACTCCGGCGGCGCATTCCGGCAATGGGCCCGCGGAATCAAGGCAGCGAGCGGTGATCTCGTCTGGATCGCAGAGTCTGATGACCACTGTGACGACCGTTTTCTGGAGGTGCTCGTCAGGTGTTTCAAAGACGAAGCCGTGATGCTCGCCTACTCGCAGTGTGTGTTTGTTTCCAAAGACGGAACGACGCTGCCGAACGAATTCAAACACCACGTGTCCGACCTGGATTGCGCTTCGAAATGGGAACGCTCCTATGTTGAGACCGCCCATCAGGAAGTGCGTCAGGCCCTGGGCATTAAGAACACCATTCCCAATGCCAGTGGCGCGATTTTCCGGCGGCCCATCGACATGGCCTTGCTTGACGATGAGTCCTGGCTATCGATGGTGGTGGCAGGCGACTGGGTGTTCTATCTGCATGTCATCCGGGGTGGAAAGGTCGCTTACACGACCGACGCGACCAATTTTTTTCGACGCTATGAAGGCAGCGCCGCCGAGGTCACTTACACGAAAGCAACTTTCTATCGGGAAGTCGGGCTGGCAAGTCGCGCTGTGGCGAGTCTGTACGACGTTCCAATCGGCGTGCTTGAGAAGTGTCGCGCCAGCTTTCAAGCGCTCTACGAACATCGACTGGGGCGAAACGATGCCGAGTTTTCCGCCTGGTACAACTTTGAAGATGTCCTGAAAGCCCGAGCCAATCGGCTGCCGAATGTCATGGTGTGCACCATGGGATTCTTTCCAGGGGGTGCAGAGATCCTGCCCATACGCATGGCCAACGAGTTCAAGCGTCAGGGGCTCTGCGTTCTGCTGTTCAATGCCGGCCTGAATCCGCGAGAAGACGGCGTTCGCCGAATGCTTCGCAATGACGTACCGCTTGTGGAGACGTCTGACCCGGCAAGAATGAAGGCCATCATCGCCGAGTTCGGGATCGAAGCATTGAATACCCATCAGTGGCATATCCAGAAATTCCCCCTGCAACTGCCAGAGGTTTTTTCAGATCTGAAAGCGCATGTCGCGACACTGCACGGAATGATCGAACACGGCGATGCGTTTTCGGTGACATATGAGCAGCTTGTTGCGGCTGACCGTGGAGTGACAACCTGGGTGTATACCGCCGACAAGAACATCGTTCCATTCAAGACCCTGGACCTGTACGACGCGTCGTCGCCAAGATTCGTCAAACTGCCCAATGGAATGCAAGCCCCTGTCGTGATGCCTCGATCCAGGGCGGAATTGGAATTACCCGAGGACGCGTTTGTTCTGTGCTGTGTGAGCCGCGCGATCCCCGAAAAGGGATGGGCCGAATTGATCCAATCGGTCGATCGCGCTCGAGAACTGAGTTCGCGCGACATTCGCGTCATCCTCGTCGGCAACGGCCCTGTCTACGATGAATACAGCCGCGATGGTGTGCCTGACTTCGTGCACCTTGCAGGATTCAGCGAAGATTCTGTCGGTTTTTATGCGGCCGCCGACATGGGCGTCATGCTCACCCGGTTCAAATCCGAAAGTTTCCCGCTGACCATTCTGGACTGCCTGTTTGCAGGAAAGCCTTACATCGCGACAGATGTCGGTGAGATTCGCAACATGCTCACCACCGCTAATCAGATCGCCGGCGATCTGATTGAGCTTGCCGATTGGGAGGTGCCGATCGACGCTGCGGCAAAGGTCATCGCGCGGTTTGCGACTGACAGTCAGGCCTACGATCAGGCGCTGGCGCTTGTGAAAGGCACTTCCGATCGATATCGGGTCGATGTTGTCGCATCTCGCTACATCGACTTGTTCAACAAGGACTGCCACAGCCCGCGCCAAGGGGCTAGCTGATCGATGGGTCGACGCTTGGCTGACTGGCTGCGGTTGATATGGCACGTCGTTCCAGGGTCGATACAGGGAAAGCGACGCTTCAAGCACGCCTTGTTCACGCGGCTGCCCTGGGCCTTCGGCCACACCATCGCTTATCGCGACTGGGCAATGGCAAACGGCGTGACGTGGAAGCCTGCGCCCGGACTGGCTCAGGGCGTTTCGAATGCGATTCGGCCGGATGATTATGTCCCGCTTCTCGACGCCGATCCGCCCAAAACACTTCCTGTTCGCCTGATTGCCTTTTATCTGCCGCAGTTTCACGCCATTCCCGAAAACGACATCTGGTGGGGCAAGGGCTTCACCGAATGGACAAAGGTCAAGTCAAGCCTGCCGCTTTTCGTCGGCCACCAGCAGCCTCATGTTCCAGGCGAACTCGGCTACTACACCCTGGGAGGCAGTAACATCCCACGGCGGCAAATCAAGTTGGCAAGGCACTATGGCCTTAGTGGCTTCTGCTTCTACTACTACTGGTTTGGCGGAAAGCGACTGCTTGAGCGGCCGGTCGAGCGCTATCTGGAAGATTCGAGCCTTGATTTCCCGTATTGCCTTTGTTGGGCCAACGAGAACTGGAGTCGCCGCTGGGATGGTCGCGAGCAGGATCTGCTGATTTCGCAGCAGCATAGCGCCGCAGATGACATCGCTTTCATCGAAAACGTTTCCCGGTTTCTGCGAGATCCCCGCTACCTGCGAATCAACGGGCGGCCCCTGCTTTTGCTCTATCGGCCCTCACTTCTTGACTCGGCGAAAGCGACCGCCGAGCGGTGGCGAGAGTGGTGCCGTCATCACGGCATCGGCGAGATCTATCTTGCCTATCCTCAAGCCTTCGACTCGGCCGACCCTGCGAGTTTCGGATTCGATGCAGCGATCGAATTCCCACCCCACAAGGCGGGCATGCAGCATGTCAGCGCGCCGGTCGAATCGCTTGAAGACATCGATGTGCCGTTTGTTTTCGATTGGCGGGCAGTCGCCGACCGCTCCCGCCAGTACAGCGGAACAGCCTACACGCTGCTGCGCAGTGTCTGCCCTGACTGGGACAACAGCGCCCGAAAAGGCTCTCGTGGCGCGGTGTTTTTGGGAAGCAGCCCGACTCGCTACCACGACTGGTTAGTTGATGCCGTTACTGAAACTTGCCGGGTACAACAGAACACCGACGAGCGCCTGGTCTTCGTCAATGCATGGAATGAATGGGCAGAGGGTGCCCACCTCGAACCCGACCTTCAGCACGGATACGCCTACCTTCAGGCCACGAGAAACGCGCTGACCGGCGAGACGTTTGTGCCCGACGGAAAGCAGCGGATTGTGCTGGTCTCGCATGATGCCCAGTTAAACGGCGCGCAGTTGCTGGCCCTGAACCTTGCTCGAACATTGACCCGCGCATTGTGCTGCGAAGTCCATCTCGTCTGTCTCGGTCCTGGCCCGCTCAAGGAAGCGTTCGCGCAGACGACGCATTTTCATGACCTCACCGGACGAGATCCCCGTGGCGAGGAAGCGAAAACCCTGGCTTGCCATCTGTATTCGATCGGTGTTCGCATCGCCATCGCCAACACCACGGTCTCCGGTCTGTTTGTCGAGTCGCTCGGTCACGCTGGCATCCGATGCATCGCGCTGATCCACGAACTGTCAGGGGTGCTGCGGCAATACGCACTCCAGGAGCATGCCCGCGCCATTGCCGCGCATGCCGAGAAAATTGTCTGCGCAGCCTCAATCGTCGCTGAGTCATTCATCGATTTCACCGGGACCGTCGGTGACCAAATCGTGGTGCGACCTCAAGGTCTTTACATGCCAGCCGACCGGTCGACATCGCGAGTCGAGCGCCGCGAGGCGTTGCGGCAAATGCTAGGGATCCCAGCAGATCGCCCAGTGATCATCGGCATCGGCTACGCCGACGCGCGCAAAGGCGTCGATCTGTTCGTTGAAGCTGCCCTGCTCAGTCTTTGCTACCATCCCGACCGGCATTGGGTCTGGGTCGGCAACTGGGAGCCCACGACGCGAACGACGGTCGAGCGCCTGCTGAACTCGAGGCCCGAATCGAAGGACAGGATTCATTTCCCGGGACAGCAGTCGGATCTGTCGCCGTTCTATCTTGGGGCTGATGTGTTCGCGCTGACATCGCGAGAGGACCCTTTCCCCTCAGTGATTCTCGAAGCACTCGATGCTGAACTGCCGGTTGTTGGATTCGCAAACGCCGGTGGATTTTCCGACCTTGCCGCACAAGGCGCCATCGAACTTGTCGCCCACGGCGATGTCACAGCGCTGAGTGAACGCGTCAACGATTTATGTGTGCAGAGCGCCCGTCGCGAGGCCTTGACCCGCACCGGGAAGGCATTGCTGACTCGCGACTTTTCGTTCCGGGACTACGCGCGATTCCTGCTCGAATCCCTCGGCGTAAAAGTCCCACGAATCAGTGTTGTCGTTCCCAATTTCAACTACGCTCGCTACCTTGGCAAACGGCTCAACAGCATTCTGAATCAGACAGTCCCGATTCATGAACTGATCTTCCTCGACGACAATTCGAGTGACGAGAGTCTTGCAGTCGCCAGGTCCCTGCTCTCGGATTTGCAGATCGACTGCCGGATTGTTCGTAATGAAGTCAATTCGGGTTCGGTTTTCAGTCAGTGGTCAAAGGGTATCGAACTGGCCACCGGAGACTATGTCTGGATCGCAGAGGCCGACGACGAGAGCGAACCAAATTTCCTCGAAACCGTGATGCGGGGATTCGTCACACCAGGTGTCGTCATGAGCTACTGTGAGAGTCAGGCGATCGATAGCCTTGGCAATCGCCTCGCTGGCGACTACAGCGCTTATGTCGCCGAGGTTGACAAGCGCCACTGGCGCAGCCACTTCGCCAACGACGGCATCGATGAAATACAAAATTTTCTGAGCATCATCAATACAATTCCTAATGTCAGCGCGGTCGTCTTCGAGGTGAATCGCCTGCGAACGGTAATCAGACAATCGATTGATGACATTCGCCGGTTCAGAGTCGCAGGCGACTGGCGACTTTACGTCGAGATCCTCAGGGAAGGCATGGTCAGCTTCAATCCGGCCGCGCTGAATCGACATCGGCGGCATGAAGGCGGGGTGACGATGAGCGAACGCGGGGACCTGTTGTGCGACGAAATCACGGCCATGCAAGGCTACGTTTCTGAACATTTCGATGTCGTACCCGACATCGCTATCAGGGCCCGCAGCTATCTCAACAAGCTGCGCCAGGCGCAACCCCTTTGAACAGAGACTGACTGGATCAGGAGTAAAGCAATGAAGATCACAGTGCTCGGCGGCGGCGGTTTCATCGGGTCAACGATCGTTGACCGATTGCTTCGAGACGGTCACCAGATTCGTGTCTTTGAACGCCCTCGAATCGACTCATATCGCACCTTCACCCCGGATGAACAGGTGGAATGGATCAACGGCGACCTCATGAGCCTGCACGATATCCGCGAGGCGGTGAGCGGTGTAGACGCCGTGCTTCACCTGGTCTCGACCACGCTGCCAAAAAGTTCGAACGACGACCCGGTATACGACGTGCAGAGCAACCTGGTGGCCTCGATACAGTTGCTCCAGGTCATGGTTCAGGAGAAAGTAGGCAGGATTGTCTTTATCTCCTCCGGGGGAACGGTTTACGGCACACCGCAATACCTGCCGATGGACGAACGGCATCCCACTGAGCCGCGGGTTTCATACGGCGTCACCAAACTGGCGATCGAAAAATATCTGGCGATGTTCCACTATCTCCACGGGGTGAAGACCATCACCCTCAGAGTCGCCAACCCCTATGGCGAACGCCAGCGGGTCGAGACTGCACAGGGTGCTGTTGCGGTCTTTCTCGACCGGACACTGCGCAGGCAACCGATTGAAATCTGGGGCGATGGCAGCGCCGAGCGCGACTATATTCACGTTTCCGATGTGGCGGAAGCGTTCGCCCGGGCGCTGGTCTATGAGGGATCAGAACAAGTCTTCAACGTGGCCACAGGACGTGGTACTTCACTGAATGAACTGATTCGCATCATTGCGTCGGTGACCGGCTTACCGGGAAAGGTCAACTTCAAGCCGGGACGCCCCTTCGACGTTCCGGTCAGCGTGCTCGACAACCGCCGCGCACAGCAAGAGCTCGGCTGGTCACCGGTTATCGAATTGCATGAAGGCATCCGCCGCACCGCGCATTGGATGCGCGACAAGGGAGTCTGATGGCACCAAGGCGAGCCACGCGTCGACTGGACGGTCATTGGCCGGTTCGGCTGGCTTACTTCTCGGCAACGATTGCACTGCTTGCGGCAGCAAGAATGGCATGGGTCTACGCCGATCAACCCCCGCTCGACATCCTGGCCTTCCGTCAATCACAAACTGCCTTGACTGCCTTCTGGGCAGCCCGTCAAGGCCTGATGCTTGCCTACGAGACGCCGGTTGCGGGTTTGCCGTGGTCAATTCCTTTTGAGTTCCCCATTTATCAGTGGTTGGTGGCGGGTTTATCCCGAATCACCGGCTCAGGCATTGATCCGATAGGGCGACTGACAAGTTTCTTTTTTTTGCTTGCTTGCCTGTTTCCGGTTCGCAGCATCATCCGTCGACTCGAACTACCCCCGTTGACCTTCCCGATCTTCGCAGGCCTGCTGTTTACCAGTCCGCTTTACCTCTACTGGGGCCGCAGTCTGATGATGGAGATGACGGCCGTCTTCTTCGCATTGCTCGCTATCCGGTATTTCGTCGACCTGGAAACGAATCATCACGTTGATCGAGCGACATGGGCTTTTCCTCTAGCCATGACGATGTGTTTGCTCCAGAAGGCCACCACCGGGCTGCCAGTTGTACTGGTGCTTGGAGTCCTTTGGCTGATCTTGCAGTCAAAGCGCACCGGCTCTGCCAAGGAACTGATCTCGAACGCCAGCACATGGCGAAGAATCCTTGGGTTCGCCTTGCCTGTCCTGATCGCAGGCGTCTGGACAATCTATACAGACCATGTCAAAGCACTTAATCCGCTGGGTCTCAGTCTGACCTCGGCCGCCCTGTCGAAGTGGAATTGGGGAAGCTTTCAGCAACGGTTCGACACCAGGCTGTACAGCGAGGTTCTTTGGCACAGGATGTTGGTGAAAAATCTCTCAGCCCAACTCGGCATTGCGCTGCTCGCGCTGCCATTCGTCTTTCGAAACACCACCCGAGTCCGCGTCATCGCCCTGGTCTGTCTGGTGATGGGAGTCGGTCCGCTTTTCCTCTTCACCAACCTCCACCTGATTCATGACTACTATCAAACCGCCAATCTGATCTTTCTGCTGTTTGGCGTCGCCTTGGCTATTGGGGCTTGCGTGTCGACCAGCCTGGGTAACACGGTGGCGGTCATCCTGTTGGTCATCATGATGGTCTCCAATACGCTTTGGTTCCGCTCAGGCTATCTGCCAACGATAAAAGCCCGCTTCGATGCAGGCAATTCACGAGATGTGGCTGTCTCAGACGTCATCCGTCGACAGACCGCAGAAGGCGAGCAGTTCGTTGCTTTTGGTCACGACTGGAATTCCACTTTCGCCTATCTTTCGCAGAGAAAGTCATTGACCGTCGCAAATTTCCATCCACGATATGCAGAGGTCATCAGCGCGCCCGAGCGTTTCGTAGAAGTTGATCGACTCGGCGCGGTCGTCACCTGCACACCGGGCGGCCCCGCTGTCGAGAAACTCATCGAGTGGACGTCGAAGCGCCAGGGCTGGATGATCGGCGAGACTCAGGGTTGCTTCATTGCTGTACGCGAGCCACCCTTGGATACTGGCCCCGCCCTCCTCACGGGCGAATCACCGTTTTGTCAGGGCGACCTGCAACTGAGCATTCAGCCCGGGGCCGAGGGCAAGCCGACTCAGACGCTTTTTGGTTGGAGCGTCAGCGGTGTGACCGCAGATGCATCGTTCGGGACGATGAGACTTGAGCTGCTCCAGGACGCCGGCAAGCCCCTGGTACTGGGGGTTATCGCGATTCACCGCACCGATGTCCTTTCACATCTCGGAGAGGTTCGCCAACTTCCACTTGGTTTTTACCGACTTCTGACTGAGCCGATACCAATAGGTCATTACACTGCGCGACTGGTCCGTGGAACCGGACAAACTGCGTCAGCTTGCCGGTTTGCAGAGCCACTTGTCGTTCCGGCCCCCGCTGCGACGGCCATTAGGAATTGATGCGCCATGGTCGGAGCGATCTGATGCCCAGCACCACGAACCCGATCTCAGCCGTCCGTGAAGATCGGCCTCCCCTGATCGTCGACCTGGACGGCACGCTGATCCTCACCGACATGCTGCACGAGTCCGCCCTGCGATCCCTGCGGGAACGGCCGTTGGCAACGATGTTCATTCCCTTGTGGCTCGCGCAAGGCAAAGCCCTCCTCAAACGCAAGCTGGCGGCGCAGCACGATTTCGACCCGTCGCTCCTGCCCTATCGGACCGACCTGCTCGAGTGGCTCAAGGAGCAAAAAGCGCAGGGCCGCACCCTCATCCTGTGCACCGCCTCTGACCAGTTTTTTGCGCAGGCCATCGCCGAACACCTCGACATCTTCGATGAGGTCATGTCGAGCGATGGCGAAACCAACTTGTCGGGCACACGCAAGGCCGAGGCGCTCGAACTGCGCTTTGGCGCAATGGGCTTCGACTACGCCGGCAATTCGACGACCGACCTCGCGGTGTGGCGGCGATCGCGCCGCGCGATTGTCGTCAACGCACCGGCTGGTCTGGCAGGCAAGGTCCGTGCGGTATGCGAGATCGAGCGGGAATTTGCGGCGCAGCGGCTCGGCCCCAAAGACTGGCTGCGCATGTTCAGGGTGCATCAATGGCTCAAGAACCTGCTGCTATTCGTGCCGCTCTTTGCGGCGCACCAGATCGACCAGCCGCAGGCATGGCTGTTACTGATCATCGCGGTGCTGTCGTTCAGCCTGTGTGCCTCGTCGGTCTATATCGGCAATGATCTGCTCGATCTGGAGAGCGATCGCATGCATCCCCGCAAACGCAATCGCCCATTCGCCTCGGGCCGGGTTCCGGCGTGGGTGGGCGTGGCGGTGGCGCCTGTCTTGCTGCTCGCGAGCGTCTTGCTCGGCACACTCGTCGGGATCAAATTTCTGGCCTGCCTGGCGGCCTATTTCACACTGACTTGCCTGTACTCGCTGTGGCTCAAGCGAATCGTGCTGATCGATTGCCTCACGCTCGCCATGCTCTACACGCTGCGGATCATCGCCGGCGCGGCAGCTGCTGGACTGGGCCTGTCATTCTGGCTGCTCGCTTTCTCGGTATTCCTCTTCCTGTCGCTGGCTTTCGTCAAGCGCTACGCCGAACTCGAAGTGCAAACCAGCAGCGGCAACAAGAAGGCGCATGGCCGCGGCTATTACACCTCGGACGCCCCCCTCGTGATGAACCTCGGCGTGACCTCAGGCTATGCCTCGGTACTGGTGCTGGCGCTCTATCTGAACAGCGACGCGGTACTGAAGCTCTATCGCACACCCGAGGTCATCTGGGGCGCAGTACCGATCATGCTGTTCTGGGTGAGCTGGATGTGGATGCGCGCCCACCGGGGCGAAATGCATGACGACCCACTGGTGTTTGCGGTGAAAGACAAAGCGAGCCTTCTCGCCGGCGCGATCTTCTCGGTGCTGCTGCTGCTGGGCGCGACTGGCATCCGATGGTGAAGGTCTGCGCCTGGGGTCGGCTCGGCGTCTTCGACCATGAAGTGCGTACGCCTGCAGACCGTCTCATGCTGCCGGCCATGCTCAACGCTTCATCAATCGGGCTGGCCTTCGGTATGGGCCGCAGCTACGGCGACTCCTGCCTGAATCCGCAGGGCGTGCTGTGGAAGATGACCGGACTCGACCGCTTCATCAGCTTTGACGATGCGACCGGGCTGCTGCATTGCGAATCTGGCGTTCTGCTGCGAGACATTCAGCGACTGTTCATTCCCAGGGGTTGGGCCTTGGCGGTCGTGCCGGGAACACAACTGGTGACCGTCGGTGGAGCCATCGCCAATGACATCCACGGAAAGAACCATCACGCTCTCGGCTCGTTCGGCGACCATGTGAGACGACTGGAGTTGCTTCGAACCGATGGCCAGACGATCGAATGCGGCCATGAGCTCAATACCGACTGGTTTGCCGCAACGGTCGGCGGCATGGGCCTGACTGGCGTGATCGGGACAGCGCAGTTGCAGTTGCGTCGAATACCCGGCCCCTGGTTGCAGACCGAAACGATTCCCTATGCCTCACTTGACGAGTTTTTCTCGCTGTCCGACGAATCGGAAGCCGGCTGGGAGCATACGGTTTCGTGGATCGACTGCCTCTCGAAAGGATCGCACCGCGGGCTTTTCATGCGCGCCAATTCGGTTGATATCGGTACTCAGCCAGCGCCCGTCGGTCGCAGCAAATCAATGCCTTTCACGCCGCCGGTTTCACTGGTCAACGGGCTGTCGCTCAAGCCTTTCAACGCGGCCTATTTCAATCTGAACAAACGAAAGACTGGCCTTCGCACTCAGCACTACGAAGCCTTCTTTCATCCACTCGACAATCTTCACCACTGGAACCGGATGTACGGCCCCAAAGGCTTTTATCAGTACCAGAGTGTCGTGCCACCGGGCGTTGCACGCGATGCCACCGGCGAGATGCTTCACGCGATTACCGAATCCGGCGAAGGGTCTTTTCTCGCTGTGCTCAAGACCTTTGGCAATCGCCGCTCGATCGGAATGCTCGGTTTTCCCGAACCCGGCGCAACGCTGGCGCTCGATTTTCCCAATCGCGGCGATCGCACGCTGTCATTGTTCAAGCGACTCGATGCCATCGTGTGCGAAGCAGGCGGGCGAATCTATCCCGCCAAAGATGCCCGAATGCCCCGCGCGGTTTTTGAATCAGGGTACCCTCGGCTGCCTGAGTTTTTGCCCTTTCGCGACCCGGGAATCAGTTCGGCCATGTCGCGACGCCTGATGGGATCCTGATGAGCCAAACAACCCTGCGAAAAATCGTCATCGTCGGCGGCACGTCCGCCATGGCGCAGCATTGCGCGCGGCTTTGGGTGCAGGCTGCCCCTGCGCATCTGGTGCTGGCGGTACGCAACGCCGCCGGGGCGCAAACCGCGGCGGCAGATCTGAAAGTCCGCAGTCCTGGCTCGACGATCGAGGTCATCGAGATCGACTTTCTTGATCCGCAACGCATCGCAGCGTTTGCCGAGCAGGTATCGCGCAGTGGTGTGCCGGATATCGTGTTGATTGCGCATGGATCACTGCCCGATCAATCAACCTGCCAGACCGACCTCAACGAGTGTCGCGATGCGCTCGAAGTCAATGGCGTCTCGCCGGTGCTTTTTGCAGAGGCTTTCGCCGGGAAAATGCAGCTTGCCGGCAGGGGCACGCTCGCCCTGATCGGATCGGTGGCTGGCGATCGCGGGCGCAAGTCGAACTACGCTTATGGCGCGGCCAAAGGAATGGTCACTCGGTATGCGCAGGGGCTGCAGCACCGACTGGATGCAAGCAAGGTGAAGATTGTGCTGATCAAACCGGGGCCGACCGCAACACCGATGACGGCGAAACTCAGCAGCCAGGGCGTTGCGATGGCGTCTGTAGAAGACGTTGCGCAAAGCATCGTCACCGGCATCGATGCCGGCAAACTGGTGATTTATGCGCCAGCGAAATGGGCGGTGATCATGATGATCATTCGACATCTGCCACGATTCATCTTCAACAAGATGAATATTTAAGGCTGGGTAGAGGCCCAATGCAAAAAGCTGCCCAGCTAGCAACCAGCATTCTGAAATTCGCTTTTCTCTTCGCAGCGATATGCGTTTTTTCTACTGTTTCGCCGTCCATGCCTGGCCACGGACTCGATCCCTCCTGGCGGTTCGCCATGAACGAAATAGTCGGACTGGGACTTGCGTTTGGAAAGGAGGTGTCGTTCAGTTTCGGGCCCTTTTCGGCGATCTACACCAAGGAATACCATCCAGCCACAGATCAGTTCGTCCTCGCCGCCAGCACCTTTTTGGGA
>CAIVAS010000174.1 GCA_903903975.1 uncultured Burkholderiales bacterium | reverse complement strand
CTCCAACTGCCGCGGGTCGATTCTGTCGTCGGCCAGCTTGCGCAGAGAATTGGCCCGCTTCCTAGCATCGGCAATGCTCCATGCGCTGGTGTCGCCAATCGCACGCCGGAAGGTCCGTCCCTTCACCCGAGTCTCAAATACGAACACGGTGCGTCCCGAGGGCGCCACGCGAACGCTGAAGCCCTGCGTCTCACTGTCACGCAGGAAGGCCTGCGCCCGTCCAGGCGGGCATCGCACCGCGGCAATCAAGCCCTGCGTCAGAACGTGGGAGACCGTTAGGTCGATCTCTGCGTCCGCCTTGCGTCGAGCCATCGCCGAACTCCTTGTAGGCGTTTTGTAGGCGTAAGAGCGGTATTTAGCCGCATCTCAATCAACGAAATGAGCGTTACCGAGGGTACGCCACGGCACCAAAATATCAGTAACTAGTTGATTTAATGAGATTGTACCTATTTAAATCAACGAATGCAGTCTCTGATTCCGTCGGACTGTTAATCCGCAGGTCCCTGGTTCGAGTCCAGGTCGGGGAGCCAGTCAATTCAAGGCCCTGCGCGCGAAAGCCCGCAGGGCCTTTCCTTTTCTGACGATCGAAAGGGCGCCATGTAGGCACCGTGTAGCGGCCGATCCATCGATTCGCACTCGAACGATTGGCGGGCAAGTACCCGGATGCGCCATTCCCTGTCAGAGGCGCCCCAACAGCAGCAAGACGATGATGACCAGGAGAACCAGCCCCAGCCCACCGCTGGGCATATAACCCCAGCTACGGCTGTGCGGCCAGGTTGGCAAAGCCCCAACCAGCATCAGGATCAGAACAATCAGCAGAATCGTTCCCAGGCTCATGACTTTCTCCTTGAAGGTGGCAAGTCAATGTTTGTCGAACCAGGAGTCAGTGGCCTTGCGCTCCCACGCAGCCAGTTGCACCTCCGTCTCATCCTTGGCCAGGCCATACCGCTCCTGAATCATCCCGGCGAGCTTTTCGCGATGCCCGGCGACGACGGCGAGGTCGTCGTCAGTCAGCTTGCCCCACTCCTCCTTCGCTTTGCCGGTGACCTGCTTCCAATTGCCCTTGATCTGGTCCCAGTTCATTTGGATTTCCTTCGCGGTTAATGGTTCCCAAACTTCTTGACGGCGCAATCAATGACAGCTGCCTGAGACCGATGCCCGCTCATGATTGGCTCTTCTGGCAGAGTTTGCGTTCAGCTTCGATCATGTGCCCGGAAAAGCCTCCAGACGTCATGAGACGAGCCTCTCGATGGTCAATCGTTGCGCAAGATCAGCGATGCGCTTTCCGACGGTTGTCGAGTCGTCAGGCATGTTCACGGACCTGCGTGCAGACCGGACTGCGCCCTGCGTGATCGGACGCGAGTGCGGTCACCGCGAGGCGATCGCCTCGTACCGGCAACAGCCGGTCGTATTCGCTCCTGACGACCGCGTAGCACTCGCAGCTGCGCTGCTCTAGCCCGGCGCGGTCGAGGATCCTGATGTGCCCTCGCGCGTAGCGGATCAAACCAGCGGCCTGCAGTTTCAGGGCGGCCTCGGTGACGCCTTCGCGGCGCACCCCGAGCATGTTCGCGATCAGTTCCTGCGTCATCACGAGCTCGTCGCTTTGCAGCCGATCAAGGCTCGTCAACAACCAGCGGCAAAGCTGCTGGTCGAGCGAGTGGTGCCGGTTGCAGGCCGCCGTCTGGGCCATCTGCGTGATCAGCGCCTGTGTGTAGCGCAGGATCAGGTGCAGCACGTCCGATGAGCGTTCGAACTGTTTCTGAATGGCCTCTGCACGAATCCGGTAGCCGCTGCCGGCGGTGTGCACCACCGCCCGGCTGGGAGTTGACTCGCCACCCATGAGGAGCGCGATTCCGACGATGCCCTCATTGCCCACCACCGCGATCTCGGCCGACGAACCGTCCTCCATCACATGGAGCAACGACACGATCGCCGTGGTCGGGAAATACGCGTGGCTCATCTTGCAGCCCGACTCGCAGAGCACCGCGCCCAGAGGCAGGACCGTCATCTCGAGAAGCGGTTCCCAGCGCCGCCACGCTTCGGGTGCGAGGGCGGCCAGCAGATGGTTGTCTTGCGGGTTTGACGCTGCGGCCATCGGTCTGCTCCGGTTGGGGCATCGAAGCGCGGGTCGCGTCCGTACGCGGCCAGCCTTGTTCGACGCCCTGAGGACTGCGGTGTGTGCGGTAGCGCACGTAGCGAGATCCGTGCCCGGCGGGTGCACGTGGCCACGCCTGCAGACAAAGGCCGCTATGTATTCCAACGCACGGACGGCTGACCCTCGACCTTGTAGCGTCTGGGTCATGAATACACATTCCCCCGATCCCTTTAATGAATCGAGCCCGGCGTCGTCTGGCTGGAGCACCTCTTCTTTTGGACACGCCGCGATCGCCTCGCCGGCCGAACTGTCCGAGCTCGGTGCGCACCTGCGAATCTGCTCCTGCGCGAGCGGACACCTGTTTGCGCTCAAGTGCGGCAGCGAGGCAGTGCACGGCTTCCTGGCAGGGCGGATCGTCACCACGCTCGTCGTCGCGTCGAGCGTCATCGGCGCGGTGGCAATGGCACTGCCGGCCGGGTGAGACAGCCCAGCCTCTCGCGCTGGGTGCCGGAGGCGTCGCCATCGCTGTGCGACATGCTCGACAATGCGCACGGCCCGCTTGAGCCGCCGATCCGCGCCGAGATCTTCGGCCGTGAGCGATTCGAGCAGCACGGAGCGAGCCTTGCCGCGACGCACCGGTCAGAGCGCTCGAGCTGGCGCGCCGCCACCTTCTACCCTCGCCTGCATGCCAACATCGCAATGCTGCGCGATGCTCACCGTTATATCGGCGCGCAGGCCGCGATGGGCTATGACATCAGCCCAGCCGCCGAGTGGCTGCTCGATAACTTCCACCTGATCGAGGCGCAGCTGCGCGCGATCCGCGAAGGCCTGCCGAGGCGCTACTTCCGTTCGCTGCCGGTGCTGACCGAGCCGCCGCTTGCAGGCCTGCCCCGCATCTACGGCGTGGCCTGGGCCTTTGTCGCGCACACCGACGGCGCGTTCGACGATGACCTCCTGGCAGCGTTCCTGATCGCCTACCAGCGAGTCTGCGTCCTCGACCTGGGCGAGTCATGGGCGCTGCCCACCACGCTGCGCATCGTGCTTGTCGAGCAGTTGCGTCGCCTCGCCGAGCGAGTCGCCGCGAACAAGGCCGCACGTGAACTGGCAAACCTGTGCTGCGACCGACTGGGCACCTTCCCGATCGAGGACCTCGCCGCGGTGCTCCGTCTGCTCGAGCAGCGCGGCGTGGCACGCGTCTTTCTCGCGCAGATGGCTCAGCGGCTACAGGACAACGCCGATCCGGGCGACCCGCTGAGCAGCCACAGGCAATGGCTGCAGCGCGAGCTGCCTGACCCGGCCGCAGCTCGCCTGCAGCAGATCGCGGACCAGGCTGCCGACAACCTCAGCGTCGGTAACGCCGTCGGCTCGCTGCGCATCATCGACGCCGCCGACTGGCCCGATATCGTTTGCCGCACCAGCCCGCTGATGCATCTGATGCTCGGCTGTGCGCTGTTCGAAGCCGAGGACACCGCCACACGCGACCAGACGCTGCACGGCATCGAACAGCTGGCGCGCCGCAGCGGTCGCAGCGAACTCGCCGTCGCACAGGCACTGCTCACCTGCATGGGCGGCGCGTCAGGCGGCGACGCTGCAGTCGCCGGGCACTGGCTCGGCGGCAGGGGCCGGCCGAGTCTGCTGCGCACGCTGGGGCTGCACGAGGGGGCGCTCGCCCGCGGGGGGGCACTCGTGCGTCGCATGGCCCTGCCGATCTATCTTGGCGCGCTATCGACGGGCACCCTCAGCCTGGTCGCCTGGGTCATGTGGCACGCGCGGGACAGCGGCACACCGCTGTCGGTATGGATGCTGCTGCCGGCTGCGCTGGCACTGTTCCCGGCGTCCGAGGCGGTGGTGGCGATCATCAACCGACTGATCAGCGAGTCGGTACACCCCCAGCCACTGCCGCGCCTCGCGCTGGCGCAGGGAATTCCGCCGGAGCACCGCGTGATTGTCGTGATCCCGGCGATGCTCACTGATCCGGCCTCGACCGAGCGCCTGGCGCGCCGTTTGTTGCTGCACCACCTCGCCAATGTCGAAGTCCACACGCAGTTCGCGTTGCTGACCGACTTCACCGACGCCGACCGGCCGACTCTCGCGTCCGATGCGGCACTGCTGGCTCATGCGGTCCAGCAGATCGGCACGCTGAACCTCGAGCATGGCGGCACCCCGGAGCCGGGCGCCGCTCCCCGTTTCATCGTGCTGCATCGCGCGCGGCGCTTCTCCGAATCAGAGCAGCGCTGGATTGGCTGGGAGCGCAAGCGAGGCAAGCTCGAACAGCTCATCGTTGCGCTGGCTGAAGGCCGGACCGACGCCTTCCTGGACCTCGGCACCGAGTCGCGCATTGGGGCCGACACGCGACATGTCCTCACGCTCGACAGCGACACCCGCCTGCCGCCGGGGCGGCTGCGCGCACTGGTCGGCGTTGCCGCACATCCCCGCAATCAGCCGCGCCTCGATGCAGCCGGGCGCCGCGTGACCGCGGGCTACGGCATCCTTCAGCCGCGCGTTGCGATGCCGCTGCCGGCCGCCGGAGAGCTGACACCGTTCCACTGGATCTTCGCCGGGCAGTGCGGCATCGATCCCTACAGCGCCGCGAGCTCCGAGGTCTACCAGGACGTCTTTGGCGAAGGCAGCTTCTGCGGCAAGGGCCTGCTCGATGTGCACGCGGTGCATGCGGTGCTGACCGGCCGACTGCCACCGGACCAGGTCCTCAGCCACGACCTGCTCGAAGGCTCACTGGTTCGCTGCGCAGCGGTCTCCGACATCACCGTGATCGAAGAGGCGCCGTCGCACGCCGACGTGGCGGCCGCGCGCGCGCACCGCTGGATCCGCGGCGACTGGCAGCTGCTGCCGTTTCTTGTGGGCGGTCACCTGCGTCTGCGCGCCATCAACCGCTGGAAGATGCTCGACAACCTGCGACGCTCGCTCGTGGCGCCCGCCTCGCTCGCGCTGCTGCTGCTCGCGCTGGCGGGGCTGGACAACGCGCCACCTGTCGTGCTCGTGCTGGCGCTGGTCCTGATGGCATTCTCCGCCGGCCCACTGATGGGGGCGATGGCCGGCCTGCTGCCGAGCCGGCGCGACGTCGCCGTCTTTCACTTCGGCTATCACGCCTTGGTCGATCTGGCGCGGGCGCTGCTGGGCGGTCTCTGGCACATCGCGATGCTGCCGCAGCAGGCCCTGCTCGCCCTCGACGCCCTGGCGCGCACGGCCTGGCGGATGGCTGTCAGCCGGCGACACCTGCTGCAATGGACCACTGCGGCGATCGCACAGGCCCGCATGAAGACGGACCTGGTATCGGTCCTGCGCCGGCATGCACTGGAGCCGGTGGCCGCGTGCACGCTGCTGGGCGCGCTGCTGGCGACCGACGCGGCGTCACCGCGGATCGCTGCGGTGCTGTGCATCCTGTGGGCCGGCTCACCGCTGTGGATCTGGTGGTCCGGCCGCGTCCGGCCGGTGGACGCGGAGGCCGTGCTGCCGCGGCAGGACCGGATCTATCTGGAAGGTGTCGCGCGCGACACCTGGCGACTTTTCGATCGCTGTGTCGGCGCCGAGGATAACCACCTGCCGCCGGACAACCTGCAGATCGCCCCGAGCGACATGACGGCACACCGCACGTCGCCGACCAACATCGGCATGTATCTGCTGAGCGCGGCCTGTGCGCATCGGTTCGGCTGGATCGACACTGACGAACTGATCTCACGCCTCAATGCCACGCTCGGCACGCTCGCGACGCTGCCGCGCCACCGCGGCCATTTCCTCAACTGGTACGACACGGTGTCGGGCGTCGCGTTGCTGCCGATGTACGTCTCCACGGTGGACAGCGGCAACCTGAGCGGCCATCTGCTCGCGGTGGCCGGGGCCTGCCGGGAGCTGGCGCGTGCGGATACCGCCGGACCTCAGTTGCGCGTGCTGGCCGATCGCTGCGAGCAGATCGCGTGGGAGCCCGAGTTCGGGTTCCTTTACCACGCCAAGCGGCACCTCTTTCACATCGGCTACCGGGTCGCCGAGCAGCAGCTCGATGCCGCCTTCTACGACCTGCTGGCGTCGGAGTCGCGGCTGACCAGCGTGCTCGCCATCGCCAAGGGCGAAGTGCCGATGCGACACTGGGCCGCGCTCGGCCGACCGTTCTACGCGGTCGGCACGGTAGCCGGGCTGCGCTCGTGGTCAGGCTCGATGTTCGAGTACCTGATGCCGGGCCTGGTACTCGACGAGCCGCCCGGCAGCGTGCTCGCCGACGCCTGCCGGGCCGCGCTGAGTGAGCAGGAGGCATTCAGCGCGGCGCTGTCGCTGCCGTGGGGCATCTCCGAATCGGCCTATGCGGGGCGCGACCACACGCTTGCCTACCAGTACGCACCGCATGGCGTGCCGCGCCTGGCGCTGCGCCGCACGCCGACCGACGAGCTCGTGATCGCACCCTACGCGACCGCCCTGGCGGCTGAACTCGCCGTGCGCCACGCCTGCGCCAATTTCGCAGCGCTCGAGGGCTTGGGCGCGCGCGGCCGCTACGGCTTCATCGAGGCGCTCGATTTCTCGCCAGCCAGGCAGGCACTGGGCGCGACCGTCACGCCCGTCGGCACCTACATGGCGCACCACCAGGGGATGACGATCGTCGCACTGGCCAACCTGCTGCTCGCCGGCGCGCCCCGGCGCTGGGGCATGTCGCACGCGCGCCTGGAAGCCGTCTCTCCGCTGCTGCACGAACGCGCGCCGCGAGAGGTCTCGACGCTGCATGAGCCGCCCGAAAGCCCCCTGCCGCAGACTCTGCAGCGGGGGCCACCGGGAATGCTGCGCGAGGTGCTGCCCGGTAGCAACGCGGTCGAGCCGACGCACGTGCTCTCCAACGGACGCTACAGCGTCACCCTTCGCGCCAATGGCGCCGGTGAGAGCCGTTGGGGAACGGCCGGCATCACGCGTTCGCGCGACGACGCACTGCGCGATGCGCTCGGTAGCTTTTTGTACCTGCGCTGGGACCGGCAACCGCGACCGGTCTCGATCACGCAGCACCCGGCGCCCGACCCAAACGCCGTCTACCGCAGCACCTACCACGCCGATCGCGTCTGCTTCGAGGCGTCCTGGCCCGAATTGCAGGTCCACACCACGGTGTGGGTGAGCCCGGAGGACGACGTCGAGTTCCGCCAGGTCGAGCTGCGCAACCTCGGCGAGCGCACGCTCGAGCTCGAGCTGCTCTCGGCATTCGAGATCACCCTGGCCGATCCGCGCGCCGACGAGGCCCACCCGGCGTTCTCGAACCTGTTCGTGCGTGCCTCCTGGCGCAGCACGCATCAGGCGCTGGTGTTCGAGCGTCGACCGCGCCTGGGCACCCAGCAGGGCCTGTGGGCGGCGCATTTCCTGGCCGGCAGCGATCCGCCCGTACTCGCCGTGCAGGCACAGACCGACCGCGCGCGCTGGCTGGGTCGTAACCGCGCCGTGAGCCAGCCGCTCGCGGCCTTCGACGGGATACCGCAGACCACGATCCAGAACGGCCAGACACTGGACACTGGTCTGGATCCGGTTTGCGCGCTGGCCGTGCACGTTCGCATCGAGCCGCATTCGAAGGCGCTGGTGACCTTCGCCACCGCAGCCTCGGATAACGGCGGCGTGCTCAGCGCCGTGATCGACAAGTACCGTCAGGCCAGTCACGTGCAGCGCGCCTCACTGATGTCGGCCACACTCACAGGCATCCGCCTGCGGACATTGCGGATCGGACCGAAGAGCTTCGCCGCGATCCAGTCCATGACCACCGCGCTGGTGTTCTGCCTCGTTCGCCCGAGGTCCGCGGCCGACCGCGCGGAGGGTCCGGTCGGCGAGGTGTGCGACAAGCGTTTGCTGTGGCGATTCGGCATCTCCGGCGACCGGCCGATCGTGCTGGTCTGTGCCGGGTCGCGCCAGGACCGCGGGCTGCTGCGCTCG
>CAIVAS010000173.1 GCA_903903975.1 uncultured Burkholderiales bacterium | reverse complement strand
CTGGGCCTTCCGGCTGGCGCGACAGTTCGACCTTCGAGTGATCGAGCCACGAGCGGCGCTGGTGCCGCTGACCTTCACCGCCCAGGGCTGGCAGCCGTTTGCCGGGCTGGCGGGCCTGGCTCTCGAGGTCGACCTCGCCGTGCCGGGGCGAAAGGATGCCCCGCGCTTTACCGAAGACCTGCTCTTTACCCACCGCGGCCTGTCCGGGCCGGCGGTGCTGCAGGTCTCGAGTTACTGGCGCAGTGGTGAGCCGCTGTCGGTCAATCTGGCGCCCGACCAACTCATCGCCGATCGGCTGCTCGAGGCACGCGAGGGCACCCGCCAGCAGCTCGGTACCGCACTGGGCGCGATCGTGCCCAAGCGTCTGGCGCAAGCCTGGCTCTCGCAGGCCGACCTCGGCACGACCGGACCCCTGGCCGGACTGGCGCGCCCGCTCTCGGAGCGGCGGCTGGCCGAGCTCGGCAACCGGGCCTTGCAGGCACTGGCGGCGGCCTTTCACGACTGGCGTGTCCTGCCGGCCGGCACCGAGGGATATCGCAAGGCCGAAGTCACCGCGGGTGGCGTGGCCACTGCCGAGCTCGACCCCCGAACCCTTCAGGTGAACCGGATACCCGGGCTTCACTTCATTGGTGAATCGGTGGATGTGACCGGCTGGCTTGGGGGCTACAACTTCCAGTGGGCCTGGGCGAGCGGCTATTGCGCCGCCCGGGCGATGGCAGCCGGCGCCGGCGCGACCGCCGCCCTTTAAAAGCCCATCCTCGGGCGTCTCGCATTGCGCCCGGCCAGGTCCTCGGGTGAGATCTCGTCGCGGGATTCGAGCCGGGCATTGCCGAAGGCGCCGACCAGTTCGCGCCGCATCTCGCGCGGCGCAATCGCTGACAGCCGCTCGAGCACCGCCGCCGACGGTGTTTCCGGAAAGGCGCGCCCCCAATGATGGGACTCCCTGATCTCACTGTAGATCGAGGAGGCAATCCGTCGTGCGCCGCTGGCGTCGGGCGACGCGATCTCGTACACATTCATCCGGTTGAGGATCGGCTCGGGGATTCGCGAGGCTTCGTTCGCGGTCGCGATCCAGACAATGTCGGAGCAGTTGAGCGGGATATCGGCGAACTCGTCGGTGAAGCTGCGGGCGGTATCGTGCTCAAGGAGCGAATACAGCGCGCCGAGCGGGTCGTAGTGGCTCTCGCCCGACGCCTTGTCGATTTCGTCGATCACGATCACAGGATTGGCATAGTCGCCATGTACCAGGGTGTCGAAGACCTTGCCGGTGCGCGAGTTTCGCCACTGCGACGAGGCGCCCGACAGCACCCAGCCCGCGGTCAGCGAGCTCATCGAGACAAACCCGTAGCCGGTGCCCAGCAGTTGCGACAGGCGCCGGGCAAAGTGGGTCTTGCCGATGCCCGGCGCACCCAGCAGCAGCATCGGTGAGACTTCGAGCGGGTCATCGCTCGCCATGCAAAGCGCCAACTGCTTGCGCAGGTCGTGCAGGACGTCGCTGAAATTCGGCAGCTCACGCTCGAGTTCGTCGAAGTCGGGCATGCTGCCCGGCTTGACGCTGAAACGTTCGCCGCCCACCCTGAGCATCTTCTCGTAAGTGGTGCGAAGGCCTTCGTTGGCGCCGGGCGGGAGTTCGTCCAGGGCGGTCTCGACAGTCTGGGTCGAATAGATCTGCTTGAAACCGGCGACCGAAAACGGCGATCCGCCCGATGGAAGCGTCAGAGGGTTGTGCATCGACATCCTCCCGAATAGAAACAAAAAAGACACGATTCATTCTGTGCTCAGATGGCTGTCGCAATCAACTATCGTGCCAAGCCATCCGTCGGAGACCGGCGGTGCGCGACGTGTCATGCGCCCGGGGCTGGTATTTCGATCCGTGCGCTGCTAAACTGGCGGGCTTAGCTGACAGCGCCAAAAATCAGCGCCGCATCTCAGTACGACAATTCAGCGACAAATCAGCTCCACGATCAGCACCACGCAACCGACAGCAAGCGAACAAAGAGAGAACCGAGCTTATGACGACCATCCGTGTGAAAGAGAACGAGCCTTTCGACGTCGCTTTGCGCCGTTTCAAGCGCACGATCGAGAAAACCGGCCTGCTCACGGAATTGCGTGCACGCGAGTTTTACGAAAAGCCCACCGCCGAGCGAAAGCGCAAGAAAGCGGCTGCGGTCAAGCGCCATTACAAGCGCCTTCGCAGCCAGATGCTGCCCAAAAAGCTCTACTGAGTTCTCTTCCGGATTGCCGGTTCACCGGGCCTGCTGCGGCCCGGGTCGATCTGACCATGACCGCATGAATGCTCCGGCCTCCTCCCTGAAAGACCGCATCACCGACGACATGAAGTCGGCGATGCGCGCCCGCGAGACCCTCCGGCTGGGTGCCATCCGCATGTTGCTGGCTGCGGTCAAGCAACGCGAGGTCGATGAGCGAATCACCCTCGACGACGCCCAGGTTGCCGCCATCGTCGACAAGCTGATCAAGCAGCGTCGCGATTCCATCGCCCAGTTCGAGCAGGCCGGGCGCACCGATCTGGTCGATCAGGAAAAAGTAGAAGTTGCCGTGTTGTCTGTTTATCTGCCGGCGCAAGCCGATGCGGCAGAAATCGAAGTGCTGCTCGCCGCAGCGATTGCCACCACCGGTGCCGCGGGTCCTCAGGACATGGGCAAGGTCATGGCGCTTCTCAAGGGCAAGCTCGCCGGTCGTGCCGACCTCACGGCCGTCTCGGCGATGGTCAAGAGCCGGCTTGCTGCGCGCTAGACTGCCGGGGTGATACCCCAGTCATTCATCCAGGAACTGCTCGCCCGCGTCGACATCGTCGAAGTGGTCGGCCGCTCCGTGAAGCTGAGAAAGGCCGGCGCCAATTTCCTGGGACTGTGCCCGTTTCACGGCGAAAAATCGCCGTCATTCACTGTGTCCCCCACCAAGCAGTTCTATCACTGCTTCGGCTGCGGCGTGCATGGCTCGGCGGTCGGCTTTCTGATGGAGCAGGCCGGCCTCGGCTATGTCGATGCGATTCACGAACTCGCCCGCTCGGCCGGGCTGACCGTGCCGCAGGAGACGTCGCCGGGCGACGCCGTCCGACGTGACCCCGACCTGCTCGAGACGCTCGCTGCCGCGGCAAAGTTCTACAAGTCGCGGCTTCGGGAGGCGAGTGCCGCGATCGACTATCTGAAGGGGCGAGGCGTGAGCGGCGAGACCGCCGCCCGTTATGGCATCGGTTATGCGCCGGACGGATGGCGCGGCCTCGAGGCGGCCGTGCCCGATTACTCGGCCCAGGCCCTGGTTGCGACCGGGCTGGTCATCGAGTCCGAGCCCGATTCCGACGCGGATGGCGCCGACAGCCATGGCGCAGGCGGCTCACGCGACAGCCCGCGCCGGCGTCGATACGACCGCTTCCGCGACCGGATCATGTTCCCGATCCGCAATCCGCGCGGTCAGGTGATCGGATTCGGCGGGCGGGTGATGGGCAAGGGCGAGCCGAAATACCTCAATTCGCCCGAGACCGCGCTGTTCTCGAAAGGCCGCGAACTCTATGGTCTGTTTGAAGCGCGCGATGCCATCCGGGCGGCCGATTGCGTCATCGTCGTCGAAGGCTATATGGATGTGGTCATGCTGGCGCAGCATGGCGTTCGCAATGCCGTCGCGACCCTGGGCACCGCCACCACCGCCCTGCATGCCCAGAAACTGCTGAGGCTGGTCGATCGGGTGGTCTTCGCCTTCGATGGCGACGCCGCCGGGCGGCGAGCGGCATGGCGGGCGCTGGAGGGCTGTCTGCCCCACGCCGCTGACACCAAACGCATCGATTTCCTGTTTTTGCCTCCCGAGCACGATCCCGACAGTTTTGTGCGCGCCCACGGTGCCGAAGGTTTTGTCGCGCAACTGGCCGCCACCCAGCCCCTGTCCGAGTTCCTGCTGCGCGAACTGTCCTCGCGGGTCGACCTGTCGACACCCGAGGGCCGTGCCCGCCTTCAGGCCGAAGCCCGTCCCTTGCTGCTGGCGCTGCCACCGGCCGCATTGCGCATGCAGCTTGTGCAGGCCCTTGCCACGCGGGTCGGCATTCGTGGCGAGGATCTCCTTCAGTTCATCCAACCCGATGCGCCGGTGCAGCGAGCGGGCCCGTCGCGCGCTGAGTCCGGGGCGCGGGGCAATGCGACCGAGCGACCGGGGTGGGCTCGCGAGCGAGCCGCCCGCCAGTCTGAATGGACGGCCTCTCGAGACTGGCGCCGGATGCCGGTGATGCAGGCGGCACTGCCCGACCTGCAGCGCAGGGCCAGGCTGCTGCTTGCGCTGCACCCAATCCTGGCCCAGGAGTCCTGGTCGAACGACTTGCTGCCCGAGCCGATCATCGTCTGGACGGCGCGCCTGGCAGCGCTGCCGTCGGGCGCGAGCTTTGCTGCGCTGATCGAGTCGATCCGGGAGGCTGATCCGCAACTGGCGGCGACGCTCGAGGCCGAAGCGGCCGCGGATCGGGGGCTGCTGTCCGATCTGGACCCTGCTGAGGCCAGGCGTGAGTTCGAAGGCGCGTTGAATCAGTTACGCCTGCAAAGGGTGCGGGAGGAAATCGATCGTCTGGCCGCAGGAGGGCTGCAGTCGGAGGCTGACCGTGAACGCTATGCGGATCTGCAATCGATGCGCAAAGCTCTCACGTCCGGGTGATCGGCTTAAGTTATAATCAAGGGTTTTCCCGACGCCTTTTCCTTGCGAGGACCGGTTGTGAGCAAATCAAGCAAAATCCAGCGCGAAAAGTCGGCAATTCTGCACGAAAAGGCGGCAAATACTGGCGCCACAACCGTTGCGCGGGCAGGGTCGGTTGCTGCAACGAAAGTTCGCGCAGCCAGCCAGACATCCTCAAAAGTGACAAAGGCAAACGTGGCAACGACAAAATCGATGGCGTCAAAATCCGCAGCGGCTCAGACTGAAAAAAAGGCTGCTGCGAAGTTGCCGGCCAAGGCGACAGTCAAGGCGACCCCCAGGGTGGCCGGCAAATCGCCTGTGGCGGCGTCGGCGGTCAAGGCTGCTGCCCGTCCCGCCACGGCCAAGGGGGCCAGCAAGGCCGCCACGTCATCGCGATCGGTTGCCGCAAGTTCACGGCCAAGCACCGCAAAGTCCGCGCTCACCAAGCCACCATCAACCAAGGCCGCCGCCAGCAAGCCGCCTTCTTCCCGGGCCTCGAGCGCGACGGCAACCGGCAAGCCGGCTGCGAAATCACCCGCCCTCAAGGCCGCGGCGGTCAAGGCGCCGGCATCCAAGGCAAGCGCGGTCAAAGTAACGGCCGCCAAGGCGCCAAAGGCTGCGCCGTCCAAAGCCGCGAAGGTGTCTGCACCGAAGGCTGCTGTGTCCAAGCCCGCCCCGACAAAGGCGCCCGCAGCCAAGGCTGCGGCAACCAAGGCGGTTGCATCGAAGCCTTCTGCGGCGGCTGCCGGCGCCGCTGCGGCCGCGCAGGCGTCAATCCCCGCCCCGGTCGTCAAGTCCAGGGCCGGCTCAAGCAAGAAGGCTGCAGTCGCGGAGTCAGCGGCCGCGCCGGCAACGAAAACGCCATCGGCTCCGGCAACAGAGCCTGTCGCAGCCGCCAAGCCTGTCAAAGCCGGCAAGGCTGAAAAGGTCGCTAAGCCGGCAAAGGCCGCAAAGGGCGCATCGCCTGCGTCGGCCAAACGCAATGTTGTGCCGTCCGACGCCGATGACGATCTGGCAGCCGGTGATCCGGTCGATACGCTCGAGGACGGCGATAACGAGGCGGAAAAAATCGTCATTCCTGCTCCGCCGCCGCCCAAGGCCAAAGCGCGCGACAAACGCGCCCGCGAAAAGGCGCTGATCCGCGATGCGCTGGCCTATAACCAGGGCAACTCCGAGGAAGAACTCGAGGTCAAGCGCAACAAGCTCAAGCTGCTGATCAAGCTTGGCAAGGAGCGCGGCTTCCTGACCTATGCCGAGATCAACGACCATCTTCCCGAAGACCTGGTCGATGCCGAGGCGATCGACTCGATCATCACCACCTTCAGCGACATGGGCATCACGGTCTACGAACGTGCTCCCGACGCCGAGACGCTGCTGATCAACGACAACACCCCGGTCGTGTCGTCCGATGAAGACGCCGAGGAAGAGGCCGAAGCCGCGCTTTCCACGGTCGACTCCGAATTCGGTCGCACCACCGATCCGGTCCGCATGTATATGCGTGAGATGGGTTCGGTCGAGTTGCTGACCCGCGAGGGCGAGATCGAGATCGCCAAGCGCATCGAAGAAGGCCTGAAGTACATGGTGATGGCGATCTCGGCCTGCCCGACGACCATTGCCGAGGTGCTGGTCGCCGCCGACAAGATTCGCGCCGAGACCATGCGCATCGACGAAGCGGTCGATGGCCTGATCGATCCGAACGCAGTCGAAGACTTTACGCCGCCGCAACCGGCCGCTGTGGCGGCCGCCGCTGCCGCCGATTTCGGAGACGACGAAGACGCCGAGGCCGACGCCAACAGCGCCAATACCGCGAAGATGCAGGAGTTGCGTCGCGCCTCGCTCGAGAAATTCGATCACATTCGCCTGTGGTTCGACCGCATGCGCGTGGCCTACGAGAAAGAAGGCTACAAGTCCAAGCCCTATCTCAAGGCGCAGGCCGAGTTGCAGGAAATGCTCATGACCATTCGCTTCACCGCGAAGATGGTCGAGCGCCTGTGCGACACCCTGCGCAGTCAGGTCGACGAAGTTCGCACGCTCGAGCGTGGCATCGCCGAGATCTGCGTTCACAAGGTCGGCATGCCGCGCGAGCGCTACATCGCGTCGTTCCCCGGCAACGAGACCAATCTGCGCTGGGTCGAGCGCGAGGCCGAGATCAACAGTCCCTATATCGAGCGGCTGCGTCGCAGCATCCCGGCGGTCCAGGACATGCAGCAAAAGCTGATCGACCTGCAGGCGCGTGTGGTGCTGCCTTTGCCCGATCTCAAGGACATCAACAAGCAGATGGCCATGGGCGAGGCCAAGGCGCGCAAAGCCAAGCGCGAGATGACCGAGGCTAACCTGCGACTGGTGATCTCGATCGCCAAGAAGTACACCAACCGCGGTCTGCAGTTCCTCGACCTGATTCAGGAAGGCAACATTGGCCTGATGAAGGCGGTCGACAAGTTCGAATACCGTCGCGGCTACAAGTTCTCGACCTATGCCACGTGGTGGATCCGTCAGGCCATCACGCGCTCGATCGCCGACCAGGCGCGCACCATTCGCATTCCGGTGCACATGATCGAGACCATCAACAAGATGAACCGGATCAGCCGCCAGATCCTGCAGGAGACCGGCAACGAGCCCGATCCGCAGACCCTGTCGGTCAAGATGGAGATGCCCGAGGACAAGATCCGCAAGATCCTCAAGATCGCCAAGGAACCGATCTCGATGGAAACCCCGATCGGCGACGACG
This sequence comes from uncultured Burkholderiales bacterium, assembly GCA_903903975.1. Lineage (GTDB taxonomy): Bacteria > Pseudomonadota > Gammaproteobacteria > Burkholderiales > Burkholderiaceae_E > UBA4615. The sequence continues at coordinate 13,535 of CAIVAS010000173.1, read as the reverse complement.
ACGACTCGCATCTGGGCGACTTCATCGAAGACACCGCGACGCTTGCGCCGGCCGATGCCGCACTCCACGGCTCAATGCGCGATGTGGTCAAGGAGGTGCTCGATTCGCTCACGCCGCGTGAAGCCAAGGTGCTGCGGATGCGCTTCGGTGTCGAGATGAGTACCGACCATACCCTCGAGGAAGTCGGCAAGCAGTTTGACGTCACGCGAGAGCGAATCCGACAGATTGAAGCCAAGGCCTTGCGCAAGCTGCGTCACCCGTCACGGGCCGACAAGCTCAAGAGCTTCCTGGAAGGCGGTCAGTCCTGATCTGATCGGGGCGCTGATGCGCCCCTGCAGTTGAAAAAAACCGGCCTGCGTAGAACACGCAGGCCGGTTTTTTTTTCAGACCGTTTGGCCCGACTCAGACGATGCGGCTCTTGTGCCCCGCCCAGTATTTTTCGCGCAGCGGCTTCTTGTAGAGCTTGCCGGTCGGCAGCCGGGGCATGGCGTCGATGAAATCGATCGAACGCGGGCACTTCAGCTTGGCCAGGTTCTGCTGGCAGAACGCGATCAGTTCCTGCGCGAGCTCGTCATTGGCCGTCACACCGGGCATCGTCTGGATGACCGCCTTGACCTCCTCGCCGAGATCGGTGTTCGGCACGCCGAACACCGCCGCATCGGCCACCTTGGGATGGGTGATCAGCAGGTTCTCGCACTCCTGCGGATAGATGTTCACACCACCCGAGATGATCATGAAGGTCGAGCGATCGGTGAGATAGAGAAAGCCGTCGTCGTCGACATAACCCACGTCGCCCACGGTGCTCATCGTGCCGTCGGACGAGCGTGTCTCGGCGGTGCGCTCGGGGTCGTTGAAATAGACGAAGGGTGAGCCGCTCTTGAACCAGATCTCGCCGGGCGTGCCCTTGGGCGAGGGCTGCATGGTGTCGTCGAGGATATGCAGATCACCGAGCAGCACCCGACCGACGCTGCCCCGATGCGCCAGCCACTCGGCGCTGTCACAGGCAGTAAAGCCAAGCCCCTCGGTGGCGCCGTAGTACTCGTGAATGATCGGTCCCCACCAGTCGATCATCTGCTCCTTGACCTGGGCAGGGCAGGGCGCTGCGGCATGGACGGCGATTTCGAGCGAGGACAGATCGTAGGCCTCGCGCGTGGCCGGCGGCAGCTTGAGCATGCGGCTGAACATGGTCGGGACCAGCTGCGAATGGCTGACCTTGTATTTCGGGATCAGGGCCAGGTATTGCTCGGGGTCGAAGTGCTCCATGATGATCACGGTGCCACCCTGTCTGATCGTGAGCGACACCGCGGCCTGTGGCGCCGAGTGATAAAGCGGCGCCGGTGAGAGGTAGACCATGTCCGGACGATAGCGCCACAGTTTGGTCAGAAAATCGAAGAGCGGCAGCGGTTGCGACGGAGGCGATTCGGGCAGGGGCCGCACGATGCCTTTGGGCCGGCCGGTGGTGCCCGATGAATAGAGCATCGGCGTGCCGAGCCATTCATCGGCAATCGGCGTGGCCGGACAATCCGCCACCGCGGTCGCGTAATCACTCACGATGCAGTCGCCGACTTGCGCCGGCAACTCGCCGCCCGCGCCGCCCACCACCAGACAGCGCTTGATGCGAGGCGCCTGCGCGATCGCCTTGAGCGCGACGTCCACCTTGCCGATCGAGGTGATCAGCACCTGTGACTCGCTGTTGTTCAGGATGTAGGCCAACTCGTCTGCGGTCAGAAAGGAGTTGATGCAGGTGCAGTAAAGCCCCGATCGCTCGCCGGCACCGCAGGCCTCGAGGTAGCGGTTGTTGTTCTCCATGAACACCGAGTAGTGGTCGAGTCGCTTGAGACCCTGCTCGCGCAGCAGATGGGCGAGTCGATTGGTGCGCGCGTCGTACTCGACATAGGACACCGATTCGCCGCTGGACGCCATGATGAAGGCGGGGCGGTCAGGGTTCAGTTGAGCGTAGTGGCCGGCGTACATGAGGTCTCCTGAGCGTCGTTTGCGGCGAATTTAACATGGGCGAATGTCGGCTTGCGGCAGCTGCGGGTGCAGTCGGTGGCGTCGACCACTGTGGCGGTGTGCGCGCCCAGTCGCGCAGAAATGAGAGAAAGCGTCTGACACGCTCGGGCAGCCTCTGGCGGCTGGAATAGATCACGAAGATGTCGTGCGCGTCCGGCTCGAAATCGGGCAGTACCGCCACCAGCCGACCTTCCTGCAGGTAGGGCGACACCATGTAGTAGGGATGCACGCTGATGCCCTGGCCATCAAGTGCGGCATGCATCAGCGCTTCGCCGAAATCAGAGGAGATCGATCCGCGTACCCGGATCGACGCCGGGCCGTCGGGCCCGGTGAAGCGCCAGATCGAGGTGGGCGCCTTGATCAGATGGACCAGGCAGTTGTGGTCGGCGAGTTCGGCGAGCCGGGTCGGCGTGCCCTGTGCCTTCAGGTAGTCGGGCGAGGCGACCATGAGTTGCGGCGCCTTGGCCAGGTGCTGCGCGATATAACTGGCGTCATTCATGCTGGCCACGATGCGCACCGACAGATCGAGCCCCTGGGCGACCAGGTTGGCATCGCCCACATCGAGCGCGAGCATCACCTGGATATCCGGATGATGCGCGGTGAATTGCGCAATCAGTGGCACCAGATGATGGGCCCCGAAGGCCGGCGGTGTGCCGATCCGCACGATGCCGCGCGGTGTGCGGATCGATTCGAGTACATCGGTTTCGATCGCGTCATAGCGCTCGAGCAGCAACTGCCCGTTGTCGAGCGCGGTCAGTCCGGCTTCGGTCAGGCCCACTTGTTTGGTGGTCCGGTTCAGAAGGCGGGCGCCCAGCAGATCCTCGAGGCGCGCGACATGTTTCGTGACCGAGGCGCGCGACATGCCGAGGTGGCGGGCGGCGCTGCTGAAGCTGCCGGTGCGGGCAACCTCGATGAACACCTGGATGCAGCGCAGTCGGTCGATGAGGGTCTCCGTTGGTTTCCAGATTCGAAACAATGAGTTTCGAGCCGATTCTAACGCCGGGCGGCCACGCCTCCCTACAATGCGTTGACGCTTTGCTTTCGGGCGATTGCCGAGCAGCTCGCGGCGCCCGAGTTTGAATTCAGGGCCCCGGCCCGTTGAGGTGAACGATGAAGCTGATCAGTTTCAAGGGTGATGGCGCGCGCGTCAGTGTGGGTGCGGTTATCGGAGAGTCGGTGCGCGTGATCGATGATGTCATCGCCGCGCTGCCGCTGTCGGATCAGGCCCGGGAGGCCTTGTCGATCAGAGGGATTGCCCAAGCCGAGCCCTCGATGCTACGGCTGCTGTTTGCAGGTCGCTCGGGTCTCGAGGCGGTTCGCAAACACCTCGATTCAGCGAGCACTTCGGGCCACAGGCCCCTTGCCGGCATCGGGCTGCTGGCGCCGGTTCCGCGTCCGGGCAAGATCGTCGCGATCGGTCGCAACTACGGCGAACATGCCCGCGAGTCGGGCACCGCCGCCTTCGAAAAGCCCCGCATCATTTCGAAGCTGCCCTCCAGCGTGATCGGCCCCGGTGTGCCGGTGCCGCCTTGCCCGGTCACCAAGCTCGATTTCGAGGTCGAACTCGCGGTGGTGATCGGTGAGTTCGCGCATCGCGTGAGCCGTGCACAAGCGATGTCGGTCGTTGCCGGTTACACGGTTCTGGATGATGTGAGCGCCCGCGAATTCCAGTTCGATGTCACGCCGCCGCAGACCACCTTCGCCAAGAGCATGGACGGCTTCTGTCCGATGGGCCCCTGGCTGGTCACCCGCGACGAGATCGCCGATCCGCAGGCGCTCGAGCTGTCGTGCTGGCTCAACGGCGAGCGGATGCAGCATGCGAGTACCGCCGACATGATCTTCCCGGTTGACACCCTGATCGAATACATCTCGAGTTTCATGACGCTCGAGCCGGGTGATGTGATTGCCACCGGAACGCCGTCCGGGGTGGGCGCATTTCGCACGCCCCCGGTCTGGCTCAAACGCGGCGATCAGCTTCGGCTCGAAGTCGAGCGCGTGGGCATCCTCGAACATGGCATCGGCTGAACGCCGTCGCACCCCAACACAACACGAGGCAAGGAGGAGACACATGAGATTCACTCTGACAAGGCGTCTGGCCGGCATGATCATGGCGCTGGGCACCGGGCTGATCCTGGCATCGCCGGCAGCGGCTCAGGACTACCCGACCAAGCCGATCCGGGTGCTGGTGGGCTTTGCGCCCGGCGGCCCCACCGATGTGATTGCTCGAATCGTGGCGCAGGACCTGACCGCGGCCTTCGGCCAGTCGGTCATCGTCGAAAACCGCGCGGGCGCCAATTCACTGATCGCCACCGATGCGGTCGCAAGGGCCGCCCCGGATGGCTACACCCTGATCGCGGCAACGCTGGCCCACAACATTAATCCGATCCTGATGCCCGACAAGGCCAAATATCAGCCGATCAAGGACTTCGCTTCGATCAGTCTCGCCGCCACGGTGCCGATGATCGCGGTGACCGCCTATGACTCGCCGATGAAGACGCTGCAGGATGTGGTGGCACTGGCCAAGGCGCAGCCCGGAGTAGTCACCTACGGTTCGGCAGGCCATGGCGGCTCGGCGCATCTGGCGGCTGCGCTGCTGGGCAACCTGACCGGCACACAGATGACCCATGTGCCCTTCAAAGGCAATGCCCCCGCCCTGACCGAAGTCATGGCCGGGCGCGTCACCTTCATGTTCTATCCGATGGTGGGTGTGGCCGATCAGGTCGCGCAGAAACGGCTGCGCGCGCTGGCGGTCACCACGCCCAAGCGTCACCCCGATTTTCCGAATACCCCCACCATGGCCGAGCTCGGTTATCCCGGTTTCGAGGACTACACGCCGGGCATCGTGTTCCTGGCGCCCGCCGGCACACCCCAGCCGATCGTCAACAAACTCGCGGATGCGATCCGGGCCTCGGTGGCCCGACCCGAGACGCGTGAAAAGCTGCGCGGCCTGGGCGCGGTGGCGGCAGGCTTGACCCCGGCCGAAACCGTGAGCTGGATGCAGATGGATTACGACCGCTGGGCAAGGCTGATCAAGGCGGCCGGCGTCAAAGGCGAGGACTGAGAGGCGCCATCATGAGAATTGCAGTCCTTGACGATTATCAGGATGCGGTCAGAAGCCTTGATTGCATCAGGAAGCTGGACGGTCTTCAGATCGAGGTCTTTCACGACACGCAGGTCGATCCGCAGGCGATTGCCGCGCGGCTTGAGGGCGTCGATGCGGTGGTCCTGATCCGTGAGCGCACGCGCTTCACTCGTGACCTGATCGAGCGCCTGCCGGCGTCGCTCAAGCTGATCAGCCTGACCGGACCTCTGAGCGGGCAGGTCGATGTGGCCGCCGCAGCGGCTCGCGGCATCGTTGTGTGCAGCGGCCGCGGCTCGGGCGCCTCGGCACCCGAACTGACCTGGGCGCTGGTGATGGCCGCCACGCGTCAGGTTGCGCTCGAAGATCGGCGCATGCGGGCTGGTCACTGGCAGACCACGATCGGGCCGGTCCTCGCTGGCCGCACGCTGGGCATCCTCGGCTATGGCCGCATCGGCTCGGTGGTGGCAGGGTATGGCCGCGCGTTTGGCATGCCGGTGCTGGTCTGGGGGCGCGATGGCTCGCGTGAGCGGGCACTGCGCGATGGGCATCAGATGGCCGCAAGCCAGTCTGAGCTCTTTGCGCGCAGCGATGTCGTGTCGCTGCATCTGTCGCTCAACGAGGGCACGCGGGGCGCGGTGAGCGCGGCCGATCTGGCGCTGATGAAGCCCGATTCGCTGCTGGTCAACACCGCTCGCGCCGCTCTTATCCAGCCCGGTGCACTGCTGGCGGCTTTGCAGGCCGGGCGCCCCGGTTTCGCCGCACTCGATGTCTTCGAGGTCGAGCCGCTGCCGGCCAGCGATCCGCTGCTGGCGATGGACAATGTGCTGTGTACGCCGCACCTAGGTTACGTGACCCGACAGGGCTATGAGGTGCTGTTCGGCGATGCTTTCGACAATGTGCTGGCGTATGCCGCCGGCAAGCCGACCGGTGTTCTGAGTGCGCCGGCTGCCGGTGCCTGAAAGGAGAATGACGATGACTGATGCCGTGATGCCGCGCGTGACGCCCGGCGATAAACCGCTTGGCGCAAGCGTCGAGGGTCTTGATCTGTCCAGGCCGCTCGACGATGCGCAGTTTCGCGCGGTGCGCGAGGCGCTCGGGCGCCACGGTGTGCTGCGATTCCCGGGCCAGACACTCTCGGCGGCCAATCTGCACGATTTCAGCGCCCATTTCGGCACGCTTGAAATCAATGTCGGCGGCATGTTCCAGGAGCCTGGCCTGCCGCAGGTGATGATCCTGTCGAATATCGTGCGCGACGGAAAGCCGGTTGGCATCGGCGACGCCGGACAGGACTGGCATACCGACATGTCCTATAGCGCCACGGTGGCGTTTGCCAATGTGCTCTACGCCCTCGAGGTGCCGCATCGTGATGGTCGGCCGCTCGGCGCTACCCGGTTTGCCGATATGGCCGCTGCCTACGATGCGCTGCCGGCCGATGTGCGCGCGCGCATCGACGGACGCACCGCGACCCATGACTTCGAGAAGTTCTGGGAAATGATGCGCCGCGAGCGCAATAGTCCGCGCCCGCCGCTTAGCGATGCGCAGCGCCAGGCCAAGCCGCCGGTCTCACACCCGATGGTCATGGTCCATCCGTTCAGCGGACGGCGCACGCTCTATGCCAACCCGGGTTATGCGATGCACATCGACGGCATGCCGCGCGACGAGAGCGACGAACTGCTGGCGATGCTCTTTGCGCATCAGGTCGAGGAGCGCTTCATCTATACCTTCGAGTGGACCAAAGGCGATGTCCTGATGTGGGACAACCTGCGCGTCATCCACAAGGCGATGGCCGATTACCGTCCGGATGAGCCGCGTCTGATCAAGCGCTGCCAGGTGATGGCTGATCAGATCCTGCCGCGTGGTACCGCGGGCGCAGCGCTGTTGGTCGATGCCTGATCCCGATCTTCCTGCGCCCGCCGGCAGCATTCGCCGCGCCTGGTCGATCGAGGATCTGAGGACGCAGGCCCGGCGCCGTTTGCCCCGGGCGGTGTTCGACCTCTTCGACGGCGGCGCCGAAGACGAGTCGACACTGCGTGACAACCGCGCGGCCTTCGGGCGTCGTCGGCTGATGCCGCGGGTGCTGGTTGATGTCGCGAGCGTCGATCCTGCCACGCGTATCCTGGGTCAGCCGTCGGCACTGCCGATTGCGATCGCGCCCACCGGGGCAGTCGGATTCGGCCATCGGGGTGGCGATGTGATGATCGCGCGGGCTGCGCGTCGTTACGGCATCCCGTATTCGCTGTCGACGTCGGCCACCGCCTCGATCGAGCAGGTGGCCGAGCAGGCCGGCGGACGGCTCTGGTTTCAGGCCTACATTCTCAAAGACCGGTCCTTCACCTTCCGCCTGATCGAGCGGGCACGCGTGGCCGGCTATGAAGCGGTGATGATCACGGTTGATCTCGCGGTGGGCGGCAAGCGCGAGAAAGATTTCCGCAATGACATGTCGATCCCGTTTCGCTATACCCCGCGAAACCTGATCGATTTTGCGTCGCGACCGGGATGGTCGATGCGCATGCTCGCCGGTGGCATGCCGGCGATGGAGAACCTGCGCGGACTGTCGCCCACGGCCACCTCGGCGCGCGGCATCGTGTCGACTGCCGGTCGAAACTATGATCCCTCGTTCGACTGGGATGGCCTGCAGTCGGTGCGCGATGCCTGGCCGGGCAAGCTCATCGTCAAAGGCATCGTGCACCCGGACGATGCGCGTCGCGCGCTGGCGATTGGCGTCGATGCGATCGTCGTCTCCAACCATGGCGGGCGCCAGCTCGATGGCGGCATCGCAACGCTCGATGCCTTGCCCGGCGTGCTCGAGGCGGTGGCCGGGCGCGCGAGCGTGCTGGTCGATGGGGGCGTGCGTCGCGGCGTCGATGTGGTCAAGGCGCTCGCGATGGGGGCCGAGGGCGTGCTGGTCGGCCGGGCAACGCTTTATGGCGTGTGTGCTGGTGGCGAAGCGGGTGCGCTCAGAGCGCTCGAAATCCTGCGCGACGAGTTCGTGCGAAGCATGCAGTTGTGCGGGGCGCGCACGGTGGCCGATATCGGCCCGGATCTGTTGGCGCCAGGCAAGGCCCCCTGATCAGACAGCGCCTTCTGAGCTTTGGCCGGTCTGCGCCAGTGCTCAGACCAGACACCACAAACCCACGCAGACGCCGAAGGCCCACTGCACGACCAGATCAAGCAGCGAACCCAGCACCAGCACCGGGATGCTCACGGCGAGTGCCAGCAGCAGGGCGCCGGCCAGCGTGATGCGGGGCTCCGGCAGCGAGTGGCCGAGGACGTTTTCGGGACGCTTGATCAGCAGGGGCATGGCAGCGGTCAGCGCTTCATCAAAGGTGATTCATCGTGGCATCGGCAAGCGATGGTCGAGCGCCTTGCCGGTTCACCGTACACTTGTGCGATGCAGGTGATCTGGACCGGACTCGAGCGCACGACATGGGATGCGCTGCATCGTACCGCGGCGGCGGCGCTCCAGCAGGACTGGGCTTATGGCGATGCAATGCAGGCGCTGGGCACGCGCTGCCTGCGCGCGGCCGTCATTCATGATGATCGGCTGGTCGGGATCGCACAGTTTCTGGTCAGACGCATCGGCGGTGTGGCCGCACTCGCCCTGTGTTCGCACGGACCGGTCTGGTCGGCCGACCTGTCGCCCGCCGACCGTGAGCGCGCCTGTCGCCTGATCAAACGCAGCGCGCCGGTGCGCTGGCCAAGGGCGATCCTGCTGACGCCCGATGCGGTGAGTGCCGATGCAGCCGGTGTGCGTCGCTTGATCCGGGTCATGACCGGTCATGCCACGGTCCGCATCGACCTCACCCAGGAAACCGCCGCCCTGCGCGCCGCCATGCACGGCAAGTGGCGCAATCGTCTGGCCGCGGCCGAGCGATCGACCCTCAAAGTGCAAAAGGTTGGCGGCAAGCCCGGGCAGTATCGGTGGCTGCTCGATCGCGAGCTCGCGCAGCGCAGCGATAAGCGCTACATCGCGCTGCCCGACGGCTTCGTCGAGGCCTGGCAGGTGGCCTGCGGGCAGGGGGGGCGTGATGGGCGCACCGATGCGCTGCTCACTTTGCGGGCCGATCTCGGGCGTGATGCGGTGGCCGGGATGCTCTTTCTCATCCACGGCGAAGCGGCCACCTATCAGGTCGGCTGGGTCGGTGACGCGGGCCGCGATCTCGGGGCACACAATCTGCTGCTGTGGCAAGGGATGCAGATGCTCAAGGCGCAGGGTATCCGGATGCTCGATCTGGGCGGAGTCGATACCGCACGCGGTGCCGGCATCGCTCGGTTCAAGATCGGTTCAGGCGGCGAGGTGATGATGCTCGCCGGAACCTACCTTTAGCGGTCGATTGCTGCGGCTGCGCGAATTCAGGCGCCGCGCTGCGCCTCGAGTCGCAATGCCTCGTCGCGCTGCATGTTCGAGATCAGCTCCGACAGGACCCGATCGGACATCGAGTGTTCGACCTGACAGGTGCCTGCGGCCGCATGTCCGCCGCCGCCAAATCGCAGACACAGATCACCGACGTTGGTGGCGCAGGTCCGCTCGAAGATCGACTTGCCGATGGCAAAGACCGCGTTCTGTTTTTGCAGGCCCCACATCCGGTGAACCGACACATTGCACTGCGGGAACAGTGCATAGATCATGAACCGGTTGGTCGCCCAGATCGGATCCTGGTCGCGCATGTCGACCACGACGATATTGCCGTGCACGGTCGAGGCCGACAGCAGCTGGTCGACCGCCTTGCCCTCGTGTTCGAAATACAGGTCGATGCGCTCGCGCACATCGGGCAGCGCCATGATCTCCTTGACCGTCAGCGTGCGACAGGCATCGATCAGCGCCATCATCAGCTGATAGTTCGAGATCCTGAAATTGCGAAAGCGCCCGAGGCCGGTGCGGGCATCCATCAGGAAGCCAAGCATCGTCCAGTCCTTGGGATGCAGTACTTCTTCGACGCTGTACTGGGCTGAGTCGGCCTGGTCGACCGCACGCATCAGCTGTTCGGTGACATTCGGAAAGGCTTCATGGCCGCCGTAGTACTGCCACACCACGCGCGCCGCCGACGGGGCATTGGGGTCGATCACATGATTGCCGACCTGCGAGGTGTTGCGGATGATCTCCGACGAATGATGGTCGAAAGCCAGGCGGGCCGTGGCGACATAGGGCAGGTTGGTGGTGATGTCGCGTTCGGTGATCTCGATCTTGCCGTCCTGCATGTCCTTCGGATGAACAAACAGGATCTCGTTGATCAGGCCGATTTCGCGCAGCAGCACGGCGCACACGAGTCCGTCGAAGTCGGACCGCGTGACGAGTCGATATTGGGGCTGAGCCATGGTTTCTCCGCGTAAGCCCTGCCAGTCTTCGTCATCCGACCAGCCGCAACAACCGCCGAACCGACAAGCGGCGCTGTCTTGCGCCCGATCGGATCGCATTGACGGGCATTTGTGTCGAAGTTGGTACTTTGTCTGAATCGATTCGCTGGGTTCATTCGACACGCGTGCGGATTCTGATCCCCCATGGCCGCGCCGAATCGGGCGGCTCGGCTAGGATGCGGGCATGACCCGTGGTTTTCTCGTCGCCTTCCTGCTCTCCTTCGGTCCGGCTGTCTCGAACTCCTTCGCCCGGTTCGCCTATGCGCTCGTGCTGCCGGCGATGCGCTCCGACCTGGCGCTCGACTGGTCGCAGGCCGGCGGACTCAATACCGCCAATGCCGCCGGCTATCTGATCGGCGCGCTGGCAGTGCGTGCGGTGGTCGGGCGGGTGGGCAACCGGCGGCTTTTTGCGATCGGCATGGTGCTGACCTCGCTGACGATGCTGGCCACCGGTTTCGTGCGCGACGTGCCGCTGCTGTCGGTTCTGCGGGTGCTGTCAGGTATCGGTGGCGCCTGTGTCTTCATTTGCGGCGGCGCGCTGTCGGGCAATGTCTTTCCCGGGCGTCCCGAGCGCGCCAGCACCACCATTGCGATGTTCTTTGCGGGTGCCGGCATCGGCCTGATGCTGTGCGGCGTGGCCATCCCGCTGCTGCTGCAGCAGGTCGGCGATGCCGCCTGGCCGCTGGCCTGGCGTGCCATGGGCGTTGCCGGACTGGCGATGTCGGTGGTGGCGATCTGGGCGGCCTGGCAGATCGACGAGCCGGGTGCGGCGGCAGGCAGTGCGAACTGGTCGGCGCTGCCCTTCATGAGGCAGCTGCTTGCCTATCTGTGCTTCGGCCTGGGCTACATCGGCTACATGACCTTCGTGATCGCCTGGATGCGCATCAATGGCGCGGGCGTCGGGCTGGTGATGTCGGTCTGGGTGGTGCTGGGTGCTGCGACCCTGCTGGCACCGATGGTGTGGGCCGGGCCCTGCGAGCGCTGGCGAGGCGGCCGCCCGCTTGCCGCGATCATGGCTACCTCTGCGATCGGCGCCATGCTGCCGATGGTGTCGCTTCACCCTGTATCGCTGCTGAGCTCGGCGGTGCTTTTCGGCCTGTCGATGTTCAGCGCACCCTCGGCGGTCGGCAGTCTGATCAAGCACTGGCTGCCCAAGCCTGCCTGGGGCTCGGCGATGGCCACCTTCACCATTGTTTTTGCCGCCAGCCAGATGGTCGGGCCGGTAGCGACCGGCTGGGTGGCCGACCACTGGGGATCGCTGCGACCGGGACTGACCGCATCGGCCCTGGTGCTGGCCTTCGGTGCCCTGCTGGCGCTGACGCAGGGTGAGCCGAAAAACCGGAGCAACGCCGCGACGGCGACGCGTCTTTGACGCGGTTCTGACCCCTCGCTGACCGTTCGCTGACCGTTCGTCCGGCAATCCTGCCCGCCGGCAAGCCCCACGACGCAGTACCTTGACGGTCATCGTCGCGTCAATCGGAATCACTCCGCGAATTCAACGACCGGAGATCACAGTGACTTTCACCCCCAAACGTCTGACCCTCGCCCTGGTGGGCGCAGGATGTATCGCCCTGGCCGGATGCGGCGGATCCGACTCCTCGACGACCACCGGATCCACGCCGACCGGCAGCACGACCGTCAGTGGCGGCACGACAACCACTGGCGGCGGCACGAATACGATTGCCGCGACACCCAGTTCAGTGGTGCTGTCGGGCACCGCCGCCACCGGCGCTGCGCTGGCGGATGCCAGCCTGAAAATCTATGACGCCACTGGTGCGGTGGTCTGCGAGGTCAAGACCGGCTCGGACGGCGCCTATACCTGCGATCTCGGCGTCTCGCCGAAGCCGCCTTTCGTGCTGGTCGCCACCCTTGATGACACCAAGCTGGTCAGCATCGCGCCCGATGCGACCACCGGCACGGTCAACATCACCCCGCTGACCAACCTGATCGCCTCGACCCTTTCCTCCAATGGCGATCCGCAGCAGCTGGTCGAAGACATCAAATCCGCCCCGGCCAGTGTCGATGCGGCCAAGGTCAAGGCCTCGGTCGATCGGGTCATGACCGCGCTCAAGCCGCTGCTCGATGCGCTCGGCACCCAGGGCAATCCGATCACGACGTCCTTCAAGGCTGACGGCACCGGTCAGGACCGGCTGCTTGATCTGCTGCAGGTGAGCGTGCGTCCCGACGGCTCTGGCGCAAACAACGAAGTCACCGTGAAATCGGCGCCGAGTGCGAGTGATTCCGATCCGCTTCGGATCAGCTTCAAGAGCAGCGACAGCACGATTGCCCCGTTGCCGACCGGCTCGGTCAGCGCCGAGTCGCTGGGCACCGACAATATGGCCGTGCTGGTGAGCGACATGCTCAAGCGGATGACTGCCTGCTATGCGGTGCCGCTGGCCGATCGGGTCACCAACGGATGGGCGACCGGTTCGATGCCCAAGTCACCGGCCTGCACCAGCCTTTTCCTCAATGACGATCCGGCGAGCTTCCTGAGCAACGGTGCGACTGTCAGCCCCACCGCTGCTTTCAAGGGCATGTTCTACCAGAGCGGCACCGGCGTTGCGTACGATCGCGGCACCTTCGAATTCAAGCGGGTCAACGGCGACTATGTCTTTTCCTATCGCTGGACCGCAGCCAACGGCAGCACCGACAATGAGAACATGGTCGCTCGCAAGGTCGGCGACAGCCTCAAGCTGATCGGCAACCAGTACAAATACAACGCCACTGTCAGGCCTTATGCCCAGACGCGCGATCTGGTCAACACGTCGACCTTCTCGAGCATCAACACCGGCTACAACATCTGGATCGCCAATCGCACTGCCGCCGGCAACGCGGTCTTCAGCAAAGTGCTGGTGACCACGCCCAAGGGCAATGTTGTCACCTACTGTCCAACTGCCGGGCTGTCGTATCTGGTGATCGAGAAGTCATCGACACAGTGTGCGCCAGGCGCCGTGCTCGCGACGACCAGCGTGCTGCGCCTGGCCGGCCGATTCATCGACCCGACCAATCCGGCGGATCTGAAAGTCAAGGAGAGCGGGATAGTGTTCGTTAATCCGGCCATGACCGACGAGATGATCGCGAGCAT
>CAIVAS010000172.1 GCA_903903975.1 uncultured Burkholderiales bacterium | reverse complement strand
TTCATTTTCTCACTACGCATTCAGTGCATTCATATTACCTGATTGAATGCATTCATGCTCGGCGAACGTTTGGAGTACGGTTGCGGGTCGCATCAGCCTTTTGCACGGATGGCGCTTTCGGCCAGAAGCGGTCATACGACCGGTCGGAAAATCGCCGTCTGGATGACCGGTTCCGCCAACTACAGCCGACATCGGACGACGGGTAATCGAACGCCCATTCTCCAAAGCAGTTGCTGACGATTTTTCGCCGCGGGTCGGCACGCGATGCGATTGGTACATCCGCAACTCGATCAACCGACTTCAATGCCCACGTGATCGGTCTACTCTTGACCCAAACACAGGCCCGCCGAAGCGGGCCTGTGTTTGCGCAAGACCTGTCAGGCTTGCTTGCGACGTGCTGCACCGAGGCCGACTAAGCCGAGGCCCAGGAGGGCGATGGTGGCCGGGGTGGGCACACTAGAGTTCAGGCGAACGTTATCAATATCGAGTTGCTGGCCAGTCGATGTGAACAGGATGCCGATGGCCTTGCCGTTCGAGCTGCCGTCGGCGGTATAGGACAAGGTGAAATCTTTGAAGGTGCCTCGCGTAATCGAGCTCACGTCGATCGCCTGGGTCGCGACGATCGTGCCCGTCGTCGCGGCAAACAGCTGCATGGTGACGTTGGTCGGAATGTAGGGCCCATCGAGACGGCTTCCGAAGGCGACCGTGAGGCTGTAAAGCGAGCCGGTCACGTAATTCGTTCCCAGAGTTTGAGCGATCGTTCCGCCACTGGAAAATCCAATCTGGCTTCCGTCGGGCAGCGGCGTTGCCCCCCAAGTGAGGGCGTAGCTTGGTGAAGCGGTGAGCGTCGGGTTCCAGACACCCGTCGTGCCAGTCGTGACCCAAGACGCGATGCCAGTGGAATAGCCAAGAGGCGCCGACTGAACCGGGCTTTCGAAGCTGGCATTGGCAATGCTGATCGGGCCGGCAAGCGCTGCTGTGGACATAGCGCAGAGGGCCGCTGCCGAGCACAGCGCGGCAGCCAGGCTCCTGATCGAAAATGTGAGTTTCATGGTGCGTTCTCGTTGAGTTTGAATTTCAGCAAGGGCACCCAGCGCACCCTTCATGGGTGATTCAATGCAATTGGCGTGCCACCGCCCCGAGAATGGCTCCAGTGCTGGCGGTCAGGGTTGTCAGCAAAAAACCTTTACCAGCGCTGTCAAATTTTTCGACGTGACTTAAATCACGCTGCTGCCGCTATCCATGCCAAAACCCTGACAAAGTGGTCGGAAGCAGCTTTTTTGGCTGTGTTTGAGCATCGATTCACAGCTTGGGTGTGTAAAGAAATCCGACATGACATTTGTCACGGATTTCGGTGTGATGAGTGTGCCCCGACAAGAAAAAGCCACGGTTCGAAGGTCGAGAGCTTTTGGGGGAAAGAAAAAATCAAGGCTAGACGAGCTTGAACGTGAAGTTGTCCATCCGCAGCTTTTCAGCGATCTTGAATGCGAGCTCGCCCACTTCCGGATAGACACTTGTGATTTGCCCAGGAACGCCGCCAATCCATCGCTTGTTCATTCTGCCTTCAATCAATTGCGCCGCATGGCGAATAACTAAGTCCCATTTTCTTCGCCGGCGGCGATTTCCCGGCCCGTTCGGCGAACGACCGTCTAATGAATGGACCAGCCGCTCAACTTGAAAGGTGCCTACGACTGCAATGGGTCGCATACCGATGTTGGCTGTCGGACATCGACAGACCGCTATGCGACGCATATCAGAATTTCGCAGCCGTAAGGCCGGTAGGGGCTGTTTAGCGGCCAGCGGCCGTGCGTGACTTGCGATAGCGAAGTTTGACGAACTGTAATCGATCGGATACAGTTTGTTTGTGTTCATCGTCAAGCCACTCCCTGAGTTCTCCGCTTGGCTCGACCGTTTGACAGACGTGTCGATTCGAGGAGTTGTGGTCGCTCGGATCAAGCGGCTTGAACGAGGACTGCTTGGCGACGTCGAACCGGTAGGCGACGGCGTCTTCGAACTTCGCATTCATATCGGGGCCGGATGGCGCATCTATTTCACGCACCGGGGTGAACACATTGTCGTTTTGCTGGCCGGTGGTTCCAAGCGCACACAGAAGAGCGACATAAGACGTGCGAAGTCACTGGCCGCCCTTCTGGATTGAGAGAGGAATAGAAGATGACCAAACGAATCAAGGTTGACGAACTGCCAGTGTTTGATGCCACGTCCTACCTCGACAGTGAACAGGCCATTGCGGCATACCTGACCGACATCCTGCAGGCCAACGACGCGGGGCTGCTGTCAGCTGCACTCGGTGACATCGCCCGCGCGCGCGGCATGACCGATATCGCTAAGGCGGCAGGCATCACAAGGGAAGCTCTCTACAAGGCCCTGCGACCCGGCAGCGCGCCACGCTTCGACACCGTGAATCGTGTTTGTGCCGCGCTTGGCGTGCGTCTGGTGGCTCAGCCATTACATCCGGTTTGACGTCCGCACACCTCCCTGGTGTGCTCGGCTGATCCCCTGATGGGCTTTACAAATCAAAGATCAGATTTCGGTCTGTTCAGAGATCTCCAGCGCATCGTCGACCTCGATGCCAAGGTAACGCACGGTCGATTCCAACTTTGAATGGCCCAGCAGCAACTGCACGGCTCGCAGGTTCTTCGTACGCCGGTAGATCAGCGTCGCCTTGGTGCGCCGCATCGAATGCGTACCGTAATCAGCGCGATCAAGGCCAAGTTCTTCGACCCAGCCTTCCACGATCCGCGCGTACTGCCGCGTGCCCAGATGCGGCGAGTCGTGGAAGCGGCTAGGAAACAGGAAGTCCTCCGACCTTAATGCCGCCTGCTTGATCCAGTTTTGCACCGCCTCACGTGTGGGCGGCGTGATCTCGAACTGGACGGGGCGCTTGGTCTTGTGCTGCATCACCATGGCACGGGACGCGACCTGATCTCCATGGCAGATGTCGCGGACCTTCAGACTCACGAGGTCGCAGCCGCGAAGCTTGCTGTCGATACCCAGGTCAAAGAGGGCCAGCTCGCGCACCCGATTCTCAATCTGAAGTCGAACGCGAAGTGCCCAGATCTCCTTAACTTTGAAAGGAGCCTTCTGGCCAACGATCTTGCCCTTGTTCCATGGCTCGCGGTGACCGTCGGTGGCGGCGGTTCCCATGATGGTCTCCGATCGAATTGAGGACCACACACGATGCCTCAGTGCGATCCGAGGATCTTTGTCGTGGCTCAACTAAGGATCAAGTCGAAAGCGAGCGCCTAAGGTCGGACTATCTGAATGGCTCCGGTTAATGACGCTAAGCGGCCAGAAGCGGTCATACGTTCGGTCGGAAAATTGCTGTGCTGATGACCGGTTTCAAAGTGCAGCCGCCACCGACCGGCGGGCGCTCAATCGCGCCAATTCTCAAACGCAGTGTAACCGTCCGGTAGACCCGACTTGCCTCGAACTAAGTGAGCAAGGATG
>CAIVAS010000171.1 GCA_903903975.1 uncultured Burkholderiales bacterium | reverse complement strand
AATCAGCGGCTTGTCGACCACCGGCAGCATCTCCTTGGGCGATGCCTTGGTTGCCGGCAAAAAGCGCGTCCCCATTCCGGCAACCGGAAAAACTGCCTTTCTAATTTTCTTGGCCATCGTCTCGAATCATCCCTTGAAGTTGGTCGATGCTGATTACGGGGACACCAAGCTGTTGCGCCTTGGTGATCTTGCTGCCGGGCTCGTCGCCGGCGAGCACGTAGTGCGTCTTGCCCGATACTGAACCGGAAACGCTCCCACCATGTTGCCGAATCAGCGCCTCGGCTTCATGACGGCTCAAGCCCGGCAGCGTACCGGTGACCACGATCGTGCGACCTTCAAGCGCCCGGCTCGGCGCATCGTCCGACAATTGGCCAGCACCGGCGGCCCGGATGGCAGTCTCGACGTTGTTCGGCAGCACCGCCGGCGACAGACCCACGCCCGCTTGCTGGAGCCGGCCGATTACCTCCCGGTTATGCGGCTCGGCGGCAAAAGCCTGGATCGACGCGATGATTTCAGGGCCAACACCCTCGAGCGGCACCGCCAGCAATGGCTCGCCGCGACCGCGCGCGCGGGCATTGTGCTTTTGCGCCAGCACCTTGGCCTCGAGAATAGCGGGCCAGTCGGCGTCGAGCACCGCCGCGATCGACCCGAACTCACCCGCCAGAATGCGGGCAATTTCTTCGCCGATATGGCGGATGCCCAGGGCGAAGAGGACTCGTTCGAGGGTCGCCTCACGCGAGGCCGCAATGGATGCGGCCAGATTGGCGGCCGACTTTTCGCCGAACCGATCAAGTCGGGCCAGGGCAGCGGCATCAAGGGAATACAGATCGGCCGGCGTCTGGACCAGATCGAGATCGACCAGCTGATCGACAATCCGCTCGCCCAGACCGTCGATATCGACTGCGCGCCGCTGGGCAAAATGCAGGAGGGCCTGCTTACGCTGGGCTTTGCAATAGAGCCCGGCCACACATCGCCACGCCGCCGCGCCGGGTTCGCGAACCGCCAGCGAGCCACAGACCGGGCAGTGAGTCGGCATCACGAAGCGCCGGGCATCCGGCGGGCGTCGCTCGGGCACCGCTCGCACGACTTCAGGGATGACATCGCCGGCGCGACGGACCACCACCGTGTCGCCAATCAGGAGGTCCTTACGGATCAGTTCGTCTTCGTTGTGAAGCGTTGCATTGGTGACTGTCACGCCGCCCACGAACACCGGCCGCAGGCGGGCGACCGGCGTGAGCGCCCCGGTTCGACCGACCTGGATATCGATGCCGAGCAATTCGGTGAGCGCCTCCTCGGCTGCAAACTTGTGGGCGACCGCAAATCGCGGCGCCCGCGCCACGAATCCGATCGCCTCATGCCAATCGCGCTGATCGACCTTGTAGACCACGCCATCGATGTCATAGGGCAGCTGCGCGCGCGCCTTGCCCACCTCGCGATAAAAGCCGAGCAATCCCTCGGTATCGGAGCAGGTCGCACGGGTCTGTCCGACCGGCAGCCCGATCTGCGCAAACCAGTCGAGCAGCGCGGCATGCGAGGACGGCAGCGCCATGTCGGGCGAGGCCTCGCCGACGCCATAGGCAAAAAATCGCAGCGGGCGCTGGGCGGTCAGTGCCGGATCGAGCTGTCGCAGGCTGCCTGCCGCAGCATTTCGAGGGTTGACGAAGGGCTTGTCGCTGCGCTCGGTCTGAGTCTGATTGAGGCGATCAAAGTCGCGCCGGAACATCAGCACCTCACCGCGAACCTCAAGGCGCTTTGGCACCGGCCCCTGCAGCTGAAGCGCAATGGCGCGGACGGTTCGCAGATTCGCGGTCACGTCTTCGCCCACCTGGCCGTCGCCGCGGGTAGCACCCTGCACGAAGCGACCATCGATGTAGAGCAGGCTCACGGCCAGTCCGTCGAACTTCAGCTCGGCGCAATAACGCAACTGCGCCACATCGAGCCCACCGTCGGCGGCCGCCTCCCGCACCCTCCGATCGAAACCGGCGACATCCTGATCGTCGAAGGCATTTTGCAGCGACAGCATCGGCACCACATGTCGGACCTGACCGAAGGCACCCACCGCAGCGCCACCCACGCGCTGAGTCGGCGACATCGGGTCGGCAAATTCGGGATGCGCCGCTTCAAGCGCCACCAGCTCGTGAAAGAGTCGGTCGTACTCGGCGTCGGGAATCGACGGCGCGTCGAGCACATAGTAGGCGTGGTTATGGCGCTCGAGCTCGCGACGCAGGGTATCGATTGCCGCGCCGGTCTGCACTGATCGCTCGGGGGCAAGATCGCCCATGATCGCTGCCGTCAGTTGAAAACGCGCAGGGCAGCGCTCGAGCCGGCCTCAAGGCCTGCACCACGCAGCCCGTAGTAGCGCTCTTCAAGCTGCCTGGAGACGACCGCCACCTGCGCCGTTGTGAGCGGGCGCTGGGCATCGTCGACCAATTGCCCGCCGGTCATCTGGGCGCATCGCCGTGCGCAATCGATCATGGCCTTCCAGGGCTGCTCAGTGACCGGGGCTCGCGGCACATCGAGCAGCAAGGTGAGCTGCTCGGCACGTTCACCAAAGGACAGCGAGAAAATGATCTCACCCGCGTCACCCAGCCTCACATAGCGATTGCTGCCGCGCTCTGCCAGTCCGAGCGATCGGGCAAGCGCCGCGAGTTCATCGTTCGACAAGGCGGTCGGCGTCTCGATGTTGGCACCGATCAGTGCGTCGAGCGCCGCGCAAAAATCATCGAGCCGACGGGCATGATCGAGCACCGGCGACATCGCCGGCACGATCGCGCCGCCCGCGCCCAGTGCAACACCGAGTGACGTCACAGCGGATTCGAATTCGGAGAATTCCATCGCATTCAATGGCCCGGTGCGATTGGCCAGGAGCACACCCGCTCGAACCCGCTGCAGCGCACCGCTGGCGGCTGTCGGGACGATCCATTGGCCGTTGCCGGTATCAGCCTCGATGGCCACCGGCTTGGTACCGACGCGACGCAGCGCACCCGCTGCGGTCAGGAGCCGCTCGGGCATGACCGGGCCAGACAGCGGCAGCTCGACGATGCAGTCGAGCCGGGCATCGAGAACCGGTCCGGGTTCGAGGCCGCGTTGCGGCATCGCCAAGGCCTGATCGACCAGCCAGGGCTCGGGGTTGCGACCCTGCAGGCGCTCGCCGGCGAGCAGCGGGTCATCGGAGCGGTCAAAGTCTGCAGCACCGCCGGCCCTACGCGAGGGGTCTGCCGCCTGATCACCGGGAGCCGTGCCGTCGAAGGCCGACTCGAGCGTTTCTCCCGCCATTTCGAACGTGGGTTCGATCCGCCCGTCCATCGGCCCGCCCGCCACGACCGGCGCGACCTCTGTGCCTGCCGCCGAGTGGCCGTCAGGCTGCGCAGCCCTGGCGACCAGGCCCTCATCGGCGCTTGCCGTGGCAAGCGGATGGTCGGGCGCAGCGCCGACAACCGCCTCGGCAGTGTCCTCGAGCGGCGCCTCGCGCAGTGCAGCCCGACGGCGTATCTGCCGGCCCTGCAGCAGGTTGAACATCAGTACGACCAGCAGGGCGATCAGCATCAGCCCGAGCAGGCTTGTCCAGAGCGTATTCATGCAGCCTCCGCAAAGCGTGTCGCAGCATCGATATCGACTGCGACGATGCGCGAAACCCCGCGCTCCTGCATCGTGACACCGACCAGTTGCTGGGCGAGTTCCATGGCGATCTTGTTGTGGGTAATGAACAGGAACTGCGTCTGGTCGGACATGCGCCGGACCATATTGCAGTAGCGTTCAGTGTTGGCATCGTCGAGCGGCGCATCGACCTCGTCGAGCAGGCAGAACGGCGCAGGATTGAGCTGAAAAAGCGCAAAAACCAGCGCGATCGCCGTCAGCGCCTTTTCGCCGCCCGATAGCAGATGAACCGAACTGTTGCGCTTGCCGGGGGGCTGCGCGACCACGCTCACACCCGAATCGAGAATCTCTTCGCCGGTCAGCACCAGCCGCGCCTCGCCGCCGCCAAAAAGCTCCGGAAAGAGCGTGCCGAAGTGGCGATTGACCGCATCGAAGGTGTCCTGCAGCAGCGTGCGGGTCTCGCGATCGATGCGCCTGATCGCATCTTCGAGCGTCGCGATCGCTTCATTGAGATCGGCGCACTGCGCATCGAGAAAATCCTTGCGCTCGCGCGAGGTGGTGAGCTCGTCGAGTGCTGCCAGATTGACCGCACCGAGCGCGGCAATCGCATTGGCAAGGCGGGTGACCTCGCCCTGCAGCCAGGCCGGCTTGGGGACTTGCACAAAGCTCGCCCGCAAGGCCTCGGTATCAATCTCGACTTGCGCGAGCTGCTCGGCAAACTGATCGGCGCCCAGGCGCGCGGCCTGCTCCTTGAGCTGCAGCTCTGTGAGCTGGTCACGAAGCGGCTGCTGGCGGCGCTCGTGGCCCAGGCGCAACTCGTCCTGTTCGCGCATGGTGGCGGTCAGCGCATCGAGACGCGCACGCACTTCGGCAAGCGCTGACTCGCAGCGCACCCGATGATCGAGTGCCTGTTGCAGACCGCCGCGCGCCGCCTCGGCCGAGAGCGCGTCGAGCCGCGCCTGCAAGCCCTCAGCCTCAGAGTGCGATCGGGCGACCAGCTGCACCGATTGCTCGGCCTGCTCACGCAATGACTGGCTGCGAGCCTCGATCGAACGTGCCGCGAATGCCGCCTCACGTTCGTCGCGTTCGATGTCACGCAAGGCGTTACGGGCCGCCGACAGCTCGGTTTCGGCGGCTTCGTAGGCCGATCGGCAGGTCTCCAGCGCCTCCTGATGGTCGGCCAGAAGCAGGTCGAGCGACTCGAACCGGGCGACCTCTTCGGCGATGGCATTTTCGCGGGCTGACTGCTGTGTCGTGACCTCTGCCAGATCGGCGTCGAGCCGGCTGCGATCGGCCTGGGCGCGCTGGACCTGCTGGGCGCATCGCTCGGTATCGAGCCGCAGGCTCGCCGCCTGGCGCACCGACTGCGACAGCGCGTCCCGATCGGCACCGACGCGCGTGCGCGCTTCGGCGGCAGCAGCCTCAGCCCGGGCAGCCGCCGCGCGCGTCTCGTCGGCAATCAGCTCGAGTGCCCGGTGCTCACGTTCAAGGTGCTCGAGCTCCTGCTGGCGTGCCAGCACACCGTCCTGCTCGGCATCCATGGCATAGAGCTGCACACCGAATCGACCGACCATATGCCCGCTACGCAGCACGAACTGACCGCCCAGAGGCAGACGCGCCCGATCACGCATGGCATCGGCGCCTGACTCGGCGCAAAAGCTGCCATGCAGCCAGTCGTCGAGCAATGCCCGAACCTGAGGATCGGTGGTGTGGGCCTGGCCCGACAGGGGCACCAGGCCATCGGGCGGGGCGACCACCGCGATCAGGGTCCCGGGCGAGAAAAACCCGACCTTGGCCGGCGGGCGTTCATCGAGCAGCCCCGACAGGGATTCGATCCGGCCGACCTCCAGCGCCTGAACCCGCTCTCGCAGCACCGATTCGATCGCCGACTCCCAGCCCGGCTCGATGCGCAAGCGCTGCCACAGCCGGCGTAACTGGTCGAGTCCATGACGAAGCAGCCAGGGCGCGGTTGCCGCACCGGTCCGGGTGCGCTCCTGGATCTGGCGCAGGGCGTTGATCCGGGCATCGACCTGCGACAGCCGCGACTGTGCATCGCGCAGGGCTTCCTGGGCGGGCGCCCGCAGGGCGTCGAGTTCGGACCAGCGCGACTCGGTCTGGGCAAAGCGCTCGCCTGCCGCCTCTTCGATCGCCTCGGCCTCGGCAAGCCGCTGCTGCAAGGCCTCGAGCTCGGCGACCGGCGCCGCCTCGACCCGCAACTGGGCATCGCGCAGCCGATCTTCGCGATGGCCGAGATCGCGCAGCGCATCCTCGTGGCCCCGCTGGCGGGTGGCGACCACCTGCAACTGCTGCGAGGTCTCGGCCGCCAGCGTGCGGGCGCCCTCGAGCGCCTCGCGGGCATCGGCAAGCGCCTCCTCGCGCATCGGCATGCCAGCACCGGCGTCTTCCAGACGCAGCGCAAACGCCTCCTGACGCTCCTGCGCCACCGCCTGCGCCTCATCGTTGCGATCGAGCGCCTCACGGGCCTGGCGCTCGCTTTCGCGGGCAGCATCCGCCTGAAGCGCCAGGGCCGCGAGTCTTTCCCGCAACTGGGCCTGCGAGTCAGTCACGAAACGGATTTCGCCCTCGAGCCGCGCCACCTCGGTCTGGGCCTCGTAGTACTCGCCCTGGGCACGATGGACGTCGTCGCTGGTCTGATAGTGGGTCGCCCGCAAGGCCTCAAGCTGCGCCTCGACCGATCGCTGCGCGCTGCGCTGCGCTTCGATCTCATTGACTGCTTCGGCGACCAGCCTGGCAATCCGCGCCTGCTCGGCCAGGGCCTCGTCGCGGCGCACCAGCCAGAGCATGTGCTGTTTTGTT
>CAIVAS010000170.1 GCA_903903975.1 uncultured Burkholderiales bacterium | reverse complement strand
TGTCACGGATTCAGGCACTGAATACCAAACAAAAAGCCCGCCGAAGCGGGCGAATGCGCGTGCTCGGTTCGACACGCAGTCATTCGCAATCTGTCTGCGGGGCGAGCCATTTGAAAACTACGATCTCGACTTGTGGGAGTAGATGCAAGCCGCGATCAATCATTCCATCGTCGGACCGAGCGTCCCCACCCATATCAGATACCGACGCAGCGCGGCTAAGCGCCAGTTTTCCTTGTTGTTCAGGAATCCTGAATTAGCCGTCGTTTCGGCTCGTGAGGGTTCGAATAAGCAAAAAGCCCCGCACTAAGCAGGGCTTTTTGCTTTGTTCATATGGTTGCGGGTTCGGCCGGTCAGCCACGACGCCTTAGCGCTCAACAGCCTGATAAACCATCTGTCGCAGCAAGTATCGGTAAGGCAGTCGACCTTGCGGCGATTGCATCATCAGCACCACGTACATCTGTTCCTTCGGGTCGATCCAGAAGTAGGTTCCGTAAGCACCACCCCAGTAATAGTCGCCGACGCTGCCAGGCAGCGGGTTACGCCCGACATCGGTACGGACCGCATAGCCCAGGCCAAAGCCCTGACCCATTGCCGCAGAAGGCGCAAGCGCCTCGAACCTCACCATGTCGGGCCCGATCGGCGCGCCTGGTGGCAGGTGGTTTGCCGACATCAACTCGATCGTTTTACGCGACAGGATACGCACGCCATCGAGCTCCCCGCCGTTGAGCAGGTACTGGCAAAAACGCGCGTAGTCGGCCGCCGTCGACACCATGCCCCCGCCGCCCGACTTGAAGGCCAGATCCTCGGTCACTGCCGGAATTTTGGGGATCTCCTTTTTCGGCCCCTCCGGTTGAGGACGAGTCGCCCGGCCTGCCGCCGACGCGGGAGCCGAATAGCCGGTGTCGACCATTTTCAAGGGGCCGGTGATCCGCTCAGCGACAAACTTGTCAAGCGACTGGCCGCTCACGACTTCGACGATGCGCCCAAGCACATCGGTCGAATAGCTGTATTCCCAGGTGGTTCCCGGCTGAAACACCAGCGGCAGCTTGGACAGCTTGGTCACCAGGGTCGCGTTGGTATCGGCGTTATCCCCGACCTTTGCGTCGACATAAGCCTGCTTGATCGGATTGTCGCCGGCGCTCCCGTAGGTCAGTCCGGAGGTGTGGCGCAACAGGTCCTGCACGGTCATTGGGTTAGCCGCCGCCTCAAGCGCCATTGCAGACTTACCGTCAGCGCCAGTTTTGACAACGCCGACCTTGAGGTCCTTGAACTCCGGCAGGTATTTCGACACCGGATCAACGATCGACAGTCGCCCTTCCTCGGAGAGGATCATGATTGCCGTCGAGGTGATCGGCTTGCTCATCGACGCAATCCGGAAGATGCCGTCCATCGGCATTGGCGTGCCCGACTGCGGGTCGCGAACGCCGAAGCT
Organism: uncultured Burkholderiales bacterium; assembly: GCA_903903975.1. Classification (GTDB taxonomy): domain Bacteria; phylum Pseudomonadota; class Gammaproteobacteria; order Burkholderiales; family Burkholderiaceae_E; genus UBA4615. The sequence goes on along the minus strand of CAIVAS010000170.1, from coordinate 963 downwards.
TTCCTGGTAGGCGATCTTGCCGTTGCGACCGATCATCAGGACCGCGCCTGGAATCTCACCGCTGGCAACGCCCTGCTTCATCCGCTCGGTGAGGCGCGCAAGCCTCGCCGCTGACAGCCCCACTTCGCCCGGGGTTGCGGCCCTGACGCCACCTGCCGCCAATACAGGTGCGGTGGGCGTGCTTGCGCACGCAGAAAGCAGCAGCGTGATCGCCATGACGCCAAGACACTTCTTCATCGTCTCTCTCTCTTTGTTGTCGTAATGTTGGAATCACGGCCTGCGCCGCGTTTGGCTGATTGTAGCGTTGCGCCTTTAGTGACTCGGCCTGAAGATCTGCTTGGCCGCGATTGTTCAGCCTTGTGTGAGCAGCAGGATCTGGCTGACCTGGCCTGCCGCCAGGGCTACACGCTGTTCGCAGGCCAGACCGGTGCGTGCGAGCCCGGTGGCATCGAGGGGCGCAGCCAGTGCGCCGGGGTGCGCGAAAACTTAGGCGCGTGACGCAGCGCCACCAGTTTTCCGAAGCCGCTTTCGTACTCCTCGGCCATGCCCTCGAAGCTTGCGCCGGGCGCCGAAAAACCGTCGGTAAGGCGGCCCATGGACCTCAGCCAGAGCGCAGTTCGCGCCAGCGAGACCCGCACGTGCCAACTGCCGCCCTCGAGGGACTGCCTGCGCAGTGCCGCCTGGGCACCGAATGCCATGAGGAATCCGGTCGCATAGTCGAGCACCTGCATCGGCAGGGGTTTTGGTTGCGCGCTTCCGGCGGCTTCGGCCTCGGCGTGATTAAAGCCGGTGGCGGTCTGCACCAGCGAGTCGAAACCACGCTTGCCGGCCCAAGGGCCGCTGTCGCCATAGGCACTGAGCGATACGCAGACGATGCCGGGGCGCGCCTGGGCCAGTGCGATCGGGCCGAAGCCCAGCGTGTCGAGCCCGCCCGGGCGATAACCCTGCACGAAGACGTGTGCG